>JAAYKL010000036.1 GCA_012522445.1 Myxococcales bacterium
TGTCCGGCCAACGATTTTGTGGCGGCGGGCGCAGACTGCGGCGGCTTGCCCAACGGCGACTGCGACGCGCAAAACACCTGCGACGGCGCGGGCGGTTGCACCGAGAACTACCTGGGCGCCGAAACCGAATGTCGCGCGGCGAGTGGCGAGTGCGATGTGGCCGAGGTGTGCGGGGGCGACTCACCGGATTGTCCGACCGACGTCTTTGTGGCGCCGGGCGAACACTGCGGCGGCTTGCCCGAAGGCGACTGCGACGCGCAAAACACCTGCGACGGCGCGGGCGGCTGCACCGAGAACTTCCAGCCCAGCAGCCATGTGTGCCGCGACGCGAAAAACGATTGCGACGCCGTGGAGTATTGCTCGGGCAGCGACAAAACGTGTCCGGCGGACGAGATGATGCCCATCAACACGGCCTGCGGCGATCCCACCGACGACGTGTGCAACAAACCCGACACCTGTGACGGCGCGGGCTTCTGCCGGGCCAACCTCGAACCCATCACCACCGAGTGCCGCGCAGCGACTGGCGATTGCGACGTGGCCGAGTTCTGCGACGGCTTGGGCAACTGCCCCGATGACGGCGTCGTGGAATACGGCTGGGAGTGCCGTGCGGCGGGCGGTGATTGCGAGGCGGCGGCGGTTTGCGACGGCGCGTCCAAGGAGTGTCCGGCCAATGAGTTCTTGCTGCCGGGCGAACACTGCGGCGGCTTGCCCGTTGGCGACTGCGACGCGCAAAACACCTGCGACGGCGCGGGTGGCTGCACGGTGAATTTCCAGCCCTACGACTATGAGTGCCGCGGCGCAGCGGGGGATTGCGACCTGCCGGCGTTCTGCACGGGCAGCGCTGTGGATTGTCCGCCCAACGCCTTGAAGCCGAGCACCGCGGTGTGCCGCGAGGCGGAGGGTGCCTGCGACGTAGCCGAATACTGCACGGGCAACGATGTGGATTGCCCCGCCGATGTCTTTGTCGCCCCCAATGAGCCCTGTGGCGACACGGCGACGAACACGGCCTGCGACAAGCCCGACACCTGCGACGGCGCGGGCGTGTGCCAGTCCAACTACACGGACGCGGGGGTGCTCTGCGCCACGCACCCATACGACGAGTACCGCTGCTTCGAGGAAGACATGTGCGGTGCCGAGGCCCAAGAACTGGTGCGCAACAGCTACTGCGACGGCGCTGGCGCTTGTGACGAGGCCGACGACGACGAGTGGGTCGCCCTGGAGACCTGCGACGCGGCAGGCCAAATCTGCGAAGCGGATGAATTTGGCGCGCGCTGCCTCGACTGCGATGATAGCTGGGCCGACGACGATATCTGCCTCGATGAAGCCACCGTGCGCTCCTGGTTTGGCGACGGTGAGTGCGACGCAAACCAGTGCGTCAACTACGCCTACGTCGACACCCCCTGCGGGGTTGGCGAACACTGCGTGGACGGCGCCTGCGAGGCACTGCCCACCTGCAGCGGCCAGGAATACGGCGGACACTGCTGGTTCTTGGCGGACCTCAACCAGAGCTGCGACGCGGCCTGTGCGGCCAAAGGGTTGGCCTACGACGATGCCACCCGCACCTTTGCCGGCGCCCCCAGTGCAGGAAGCTCGGCAAACAAAGACAACTGCCTGGCAGTGGTCAGATTGTTTCATTCAGTGGAGAATGAGGTCGGATTGCAATCCGGATTTGGCGGTGCGGTGGGATGTACGTTTTGGACAGGGAGCAAAGCCTATTTGACCTATCAGAACGCCACCACGGGTGCAGCGACGCTCGACAACCACCACCGCATCTGCGCCTGCCAA
>JAAYKL010000037.1 GCA_012522445.1 Myxococcales bacterium
ATTCGCACGGACGACAGCAAAGCCGAGTGCTGGGGAAACAATAATCACGGCCAAGCTCCCACAGATACCGACGATTTGCCCACCGCGTCTTTCACCAGCCTCGCCGCAGGCAAAGACCACACCTGCGGGATTCTCAAGGACGGCCAGGTGGAGTGCTGGGGAGCCAATGGTTACGGCCAAGCTCCAACAGAGGAGAACGATTTGCCCACCGCGTCCTTCACCAGCCTGGCTGCGGGCGACGACCACACCTGCGGGATTCTCAAGGGCGGCCAGGTCCAGTGCTGGGGAGCCAATGGCGAAGTTGATTACGGCCAAGCCACAGTGCCCAACGATTTGGCCAATGTGAAGTTCAGCAGCCTCACCGCGGGCCCCTACCACACCTGCGGGACTCTCGAGGACGGTAGGGTGGAGTGCTGGGGAGCCAATGACTTCGGCCAAGCCACGCCACAAATGGGCGTAGCCTTCACCAGCCACGCCGCGGGCCAAGACCACTCCTGCGGGATTCGCGCGGACAATAGCAAGGTCCAGTGCTGGGGAAACAATGACTTCGACCAAGCTCCAATAGAGGAGAAAGATTTGCCCACCGCCTCCTTCACCAACCTCGCAGCGGGCGCATACCACACCTGCGGGATTCGCAAGGAAGATGGCCAGGCCGAGTGCTGGGGAAGTGGTACAGCCGCCACACCGCCAACGGGCGTCGCATTTTCCAGCCTCGTTGCAGGCGGCTCCCATACCTGCGGGATTCGCGCAAACGATGGCGAGGCCCAGTGCTGGGGAAGCGATGACTCCGGCCAAGCCACACCGCCAGAAGACGTGGCGTTTGAAAGTCTAAGTGCGGGCGCAAATCACACCTGCGGGATTCGCGCAAACGATGGCGAGGCCCAGTGCTGGGGAAGCAACAAGGATCTGAAAGGCAACGAGGTGAACCAAGCCACACCGCCAACGGGCGTAGCCTTCACCAACCTCGCAGCGGGCGCATACCACACCTGCGGGGTTCTCGAAAACGACAGCGAGGCCCAATGCTGGGGAAGCGATGACTCCGGCCAAGCCACACCGCCTGTGGACGTGACTTTCACCAGCCTCGCCGCAGGCGACGAGCACACCTGCGGGATTCTCGACAACGGCCTGGTCAAGTGCTGGGGAGCCGATGGTTACGGCCAATCCACTCCGCCCAAGAACATGAAGTTCACCAGCCTGACTGCGGGTGACTACTTCACCTGCGGGATTCGCGCGGGCGACCGCATTGAAGTGTGCTGGGGTACCTACGTCCGCAATCTTTAAACTTCGCGAAGCCCATCGTTACAATTCAGTTTTGCGCGAAGCCCATCGTTACAATTTAGTGCATGGCCGGGGTGGCGCTGGGCTGGGGGGCGGTGGCGCCGAAGGCGTACAGGCGGTGGTCGTCGCTGCCGATGTACAGCGTGCCGTCGGGGCCCAAAACCGGACCCGCATCCACCTGATCGCCGGTCTCGTACTCCCACACCAGGCGCCCTTCGGGGCTGAGGCAGTACACATAGTGATCGCGGCCGCCAAAGTAAACGTGCCCCGACGCATCGATGAGCGCGCCGGATTGAATGCCGTAAAAATCGCCCTCCCCCGGGCGGATGGCAAAGCGCCACCGTTCGGCACCGTCGCTGGCGTTGAGCGCCACCAGCACCGGAGCGGTGTCGTAGGTGGATACCAGGAGCTCGCCGCGGCGGCCCAGTGCCAACGGCGCTCGCACCGGCGCCCCCACGCTGGTGCGCCACTTTTCGACCCCCGCCAAACTCCAGGCCCGCACCACGCCGTCGTCGGCGGCGAAGTACACCGTGCCATCCGGACCCGCCACCGCCGTGGCATCGATGTCGCCGTCGGTTTCGGCGGTCCACTGCACCGCCGCGCTCTCGCTCAGGGCAAAGAACTGGTCGCCCTGGGTGCCGAAGAAAATGTTGCCGGTGGGGCCCGAAACCGGGCTCGAGAAAATTTTGGCGCGCCCCTGCCCCGCGGTGAAAATCCAGCGCACGTCGGCGTCGCTGGGGCGCAGGGCGATGAGGCGCAGGTGGCAGCCGAACACGATGGTGCCGTCCAACAGCAGCAGGGGCGATGTGTCGACGTCGTAGCGACCGGCGTCGGCGGCCTCTCCCTTGCGCGCGGGGCGCTCGGTGGTGACAAACCCCCAGCGCTTGCGGCCCTGTGGGGTTAGGGCGAGCATCATGTCGTTGTCGGTGCCGACATATACAGTGCCGTCCTCGCCAATGGCCGGCGACGACCAAATTTTGTCGCCCGTATCGAAGGACCAGCGCTGCGTGCCGTCGGCGTTGAGCGCATAAAACCGGTGGTCGTGGGAACCGACGTAAATGGTGTTGCCGTCCGGGGTCACCGCGGCGTCGGCGTACAGGCGCCCCCGGGTGCGGAAGACCCACTTGACGTCGGCGGTGCGGGGGCCGTTGATGTCGGCCTGGCCGGTGCGGGCCGAGTTGCCGCGAAAGGTGGTCCAGCCCTGGCTGCCCCCGGTGGCCACTTGCAATGTGGGGGCCTTGGCCGGTGGTGCGGGGGCTTTGTTGGCGGCGCTGGCATCTGGAGGTGTGGCTTTGGGAGCGCCCGCCGGAGATTGGGTCGATGGCGCCGGGGCGGAAGGGGTGGCCAGGGAGAGGTCTTTTTTGCCGTTGCACGACAGCAGCAGACAGCCGGCAACAGCGAGCAGCAGCCAAGTGCGCGGGCGCGGTACCAACCCCAACATCAGGTGAGGAGGTCGATGCGCTCGACCACGTCAGCGAAGCCCGGGTCGCTGTTGACGATTTCGTTGTACAGGTTTAGGGCGTCGTCTTTGCGGCCCATGATTTCGAGGGTGCGCGCCTTTTCGTAGTGGAGCGCCAGTTGCTCTTGCTCGGAGAGCGTCACCGTGGCGGCGATGTTGTCGTAGGCGGCCAGGGCCTCCTCGTAGCGCTTGGCGCCGACGTGGCACAGCCCCACCATGATCTCGGCATCGACGCGGCGCTGCGGATCGCCAGCGGCCAACTGGAACTCGCCGATGGCGTCGTCGAAGAGCCCCATCTCCTTGTAGGCCTGCCCCAGGTCGTAGTGGGTGGCCCAGTCGGATTGGGCGATTTGCTGATCGACGCCGGACTTGAACTGCGAAAAGACATCGTCGACCTCGCTGAGCATCACATCGCTGGTGACGTCTTCGAGGGTGAGGTCTTCGGTGCTATCGACGATGGCGATGGGCGCGGTCCGGGGCTTGGGCGCTGGCGCGGGCATCTGTTCAAACTTTTCGGCCAGGGGCAACAGGCTCAAATCACCGGGAAAGCGCTCTTTGAGATCGAAGTACATGTTGCGGGCGTCGTCTTCGAGTCCCTGCTCGAGGAAGAATTCGATCTCCTCGATTTCGGCGAGGACGTCGACCGGGGCATCGGCGGGCATCGAAGGGATGCGGGAAAACAAATCGGTAATGGGCAAGGGCGGCGCGGCCGGAGTCGATGACGGCATGGGCGGCGCGGGGGGAGCCGATGGCGGCATAGGCGGCGCGGGGGGAGCCGATGGCGGCATGGGCGGCGCGGGAGGAGCCCCGAGCATGGACGGTCGGGGCAAGGACGGCGCGACCGGCATGGGAGGCGGCAGCGGCGGCGCATCCGGAATCGCCGGCGGGAGCACAGAAGGCCGCGGCAGCAGCGGTGGGGGCGGCGCGGTGGGCGCGAGCTGGGCCACGGTGAGCTCGTCGTCTTCGACGTCGTCTTCGAGGAGGTAGACGGGATCCCCAGCGGGCGCACCGGCGTCGGGCAGATGCATTGCGGCGGCCGGAGATGCCAGGTCGGTGAGGTCATCCGCGTCGAGGGGTTCGATGTTTTCCACGAAACTCTCGTCGTCGAAGAACTTATTTTGGATGGCGACGTAGGGAATGTTGTCGATGGACAAAAGCCCGGAGTCGTCCAGGGAGATGTCGGTGCTGGTGCCCATCTCGGGCAGCCCCTCGGGCATGACCCCTCCGATGCTGACGAGCTCCTCGCGCGCGCGTTGGTTGTAGGGATCGATGCCGAGAATTTGGTGCAAGTAGTACACCGTGGCCTCGGGTTGCTCGGTGCGGAACGCTTCGGCGAGCACAAAGAGTTGATCGCAGGCACCGGCCGTGTCGCCGGCATTGAGCAGGACGTCCTTGAGGCGCTCCCGGGCGTCGCTGTTGTAGTAGTCGATTTTGAAGATTTTATCGAAGTGCTCACGCGCGCGGTCGATGAGCCCATACTTGATGAGCACCTCCGCCTCTTCGAGCAGCGTGGGGATGTTTTTGAGCGCGCTCCCCTCGCGACGCGCTGCCGGGGGCGAGAGGGGCGCAGCGCTGACGGCGGCGCTGTCCCGCAGCGTGTGGGTTACGGCGGCGTTGAGGGCTTGTCGCGCCTCGGCGTGGTTGGGATCAATTTCCAGAATGGACTGCAAGTAGCGGAGCCGATCGGGGGTGCGGTTTTGCGCTTGGGCGGTCTTGGCCATTTCCTCGTAGACCGACACGGCCTTTTCGGGCTGCTTCACGCTGAGAAAAGCGTCGGCCAACAGCGACAGGACGCGCTCGTCGTGTTTGTGTTTGGCGAGGCACTTTTGCAGGCGGTCGAGGGCCTTTTGCGCCGCGCCCCGGTCGAGGTGGAGGCGGATGACCTCCAAAGAGAGTTCGAGGTTGTCGGGTTCGTAAAAGAGCTGGTGTTCGGCGATGCGCAGGAAGTCGTCGATGCGGCCCTGTTGCTTGAGCTCGGCGGCGACAAAGGCAAATTGCGCCACGGCCTCGTCGGTGCGCTGCTCTTGGGCCAGCAGCTCTGCCAGCCGGATGCGCGCCGCCAGGTTGGTCGGCTCGATTTCGACAATGCGGATCAGCGCGGTGAGCAGCATCGTCGCGTTGCCCAGGCGCGAGGCCACGTCCACGAGTTGATCGAGCCAAGTGAGCGCGTCTTGCACCCAGCCCATCTGCACGTAGCAGTTGACGAGCATCTCGTAGACCGAGCCCATCATGGGATCGTACTCGAGGATTTTTTTGTAGACCGCTACCGCCTTGAGGTGGAAGCCGATGCGCATGTAGTGATCGGCGACGTACAAAAAGGTGTCGGTGGCCTCCTTGCGGGCGCCCATGCGCACGTACAATTCGCCGAGGCGCAACCAGGTGCGGATGTCGTTGGGATCGGTCTTGAGCAGCTTCTGGTATTCGCCAACGGCCTTGTCGTATTGGCGCCTGGCAATGAGTTTGCTGGCCAGATCGGAAACTCTGCTTTTATCTTTCGACACGTGAACTCGATTTCGCAATGCGAACGATGGGCTGTGATGTGGCGAACCGCTCACGGCACATCGCGCGCGTAATTCTCTTTACAACTGTCGCCCGCGCGACGCACGTACTTTATAAGAGCGCTACAAAAGACGTCAATGTTCGTTTGCGGTTCTTTGGCTTTGTATGCGGTTCCGCCATTTTGCGGGCAGCGCCGCACGGCACTTGCTTGACAAAACAAAAAACGACGCGGGGGATTTTAGGAGAGTTCGCGGTAAAATTCGGGGGCCAGCAGGCGCAAGGTGTAGCGCGCCTTGCCCAGGTTGCCATCCGGGCGCAGCGCCATGGCGACGAAGTAATCGTCGTTGATGATGCGCAAAATGGTCGACAACTTTTCGGTGCGGACGGTCATCTCTTGGGCTTCGCCAGCCTCCAATTGTGCAGCGGCCTTGCGCATTTCATTGAGCAGAATGGAAAACTCCATGCCGACGGTTTCGATGTCGGTCACCGGGGCCTCCGCAGCGTAGGACTCGACGGCGATGCCATCAAAACCCATGAGAATGGCCGCATAGCCGCCCGCAACGCCGGTGACTGCATTTTCCAGCTTGGATTAAAACATGGTGCCGCTCTCCTCTGTTGGCTGTTGTCCTTGGGTGCCTTTCGGGCGTTGGGGCCCAAAACAGCGTCGTTCAGTCTACATCAATCAAGCGCGTTTTTTAACCACAAAGGCGGGCAACTGCTCTTTTTCCTCGAAGGTGCGCTTGTAATCCCAGGCCGATTTCTTGGAGTGAAACGGACCGACGCGCACGCGGTACCAAGTGCCGCGCTCGTCGGGCATCTCCACGCGAACGACAAATGCCTTGTGCCCCGCCCGACCGAGCTTGGCCACCATCTGCGAGGCTTCCTGAATGTCCGCAAACGTGCCGACCTGCAGCGTGTAAACGCCCGCATCGCCGTCCTTGACCTTTTCGAGGATGGCCTCCTCGGTGTTTTGCGGCGCCACGATGGGGGCCTCCTTGGCAACGCTCCCTGTCGGCGTCGCGTCCGCAACCTTGTGCGCCGTCTCCAGCAAGGACGCCGGGGTGGGGACCGTCTCCAGCGAGGTGCTCAGGGTTTCGTGGTAGCTGTGCGTTTTGGGCTTCTGGGGCAGCTCTGGCTCGCCGGACTGCTCGTTCAAGCGCGTGAGCAAATCCGGTGTCGGGCAAACGTGCGCGTTGTCGGCGCGGCGGCTGCCGAGCAGGAGTCCCAAGGCGAATACCAGGCCCACGGTGGCCACTGATCCAATGGTCAGCAAGGACAGGTAACGCCGGTGAATTTCAATGGTGTCTCTTTTTTTGAATTTGCTTAAATCTTGCATGGCCTCTTCTCCACCCACAATGTAGGATACATGTATACACGCTCGGGAAGAGAAGGCAAATTTTTGTCGTTTTTTTGCGCGGGGCGCGTCGTTTGTTTGCGCGGTGCCCAAGGGCGGTCGCCGCAGATGTCGCCACCGAACTCTTCAATGATATAATGTTCGTCGCGCAACGGGGTGTTTCGTGATACCTAAGCCCACAAAATACCGAATCGCGTCCTGCGCACGGCGCGCAAGCCATTCGCGATTTGTTGCGTTAGTTGTTAAAAAAATAAAGAACATCACCATGGAAAAACTGGCTTATCGCATCATTGCTCTGCGC
This sequence comes from Myxococcales bacterium, assembly GCA_012522445.1. Lineage (GTDB taxonomy): Bacteria > Myxococcota_A > Polyangia > JAAYKL01 > JAAYKL01 > JAAYKL01. Next base: position 6,892 of record JAAYKL010000037.1, read on the forward strand.
ATCCCCATTCTCGTACTGCTGGGTCTGGTCACCGCGGTTGCGATTTATCACATGACCACCCTGGAGCCCGACGACGACGTCATGAAGTTCATGCCCGGCGACGACCCGGACATCCGCTTGTTCAACCAAATCAACAAGCGCTTCGGAGGCCTTGATGTCGCCATCATCGGCATCGAGAGCGACTCGATGTTCACGACCGAGAAAATCGCATCGACGCGCCAACTCACCCGCCAGCTCGCCGAAATCGAAGGCGTCTTCGACGTGCTCTCCTTCACCGAGGTGCCCGATCCGCAGCCCTCTCCGGACGGCCTGCGGGTAACGCCGCTGGTGATGGACGAAATCCCCCAAACCGAAGCCGAGCTGGCCGACCTAAAACGCCGCGTGCTCGCCAATGAAAACGCCGTGGGCAACCTCATCTCGCCGGACGGCCGCGCCTCCATGGTGCTGTGCTTTCTGGGCGGATCGCGCCCCCCCATCCACATCGCCGCCGACATCCAGGCCGCTGCCCTCGAGGTGTGGAAGGACGAAAAAATCTTCTTCGGCGGCTCGCCCTTTATCCGCCTGCACATCGCCGGCGGCACCAAGCGCGACCTCGACCGCCTGACGCCCATCGTCGCCCTGGTGGTGATACTGGTCACCTTTCTCGTCTTCCGCAAACCCGTGGGCGTCATGCTGGCCCTCGGCATTGTGGGGGTCTCCATCGTGTGGGTCATGGGCTGGATCGCCTACAAGGGCGACGGCCTGTCCCTGGTCAGTTCCTCGCTGCCCACCATCCTCATGGCCATCGGCGGCGCCTACGGCGTGCACCTGCTCTCCAGTTATTTCTCGGGGACCTCGCCCACGGTGCCGGGCCGCATCGCCGAAATGCTGCGCACCATGGGACCGCCGGTCATCGCCTCTGCCGCCACCACCACTGCGGGCTTTGTCTCGTTTGTCGTCATGGACATCCAGCCCCTGCGCGAATACGGACTTCAGGCCGCCGCCGGGGTCCTGCTCACGCTGCTTCTGGCCTTCACCGTCATCCCCGCGGTGCTCTCCTTTTCCAAGACGCCCCCTGCCGGGCTCGCCGCCTCGCAATTCGCCCGCTTCTTCGCCAAAATTGGCGCCTTTGCCGCCCGCCGCCGCAAGCGCATCCTGGCCCTGGCCGTGGCCGTGGGCTTCTTCAGCACCTTTGGCGTCATGCGCATCGCCCCGGACGCCACCCTCGAGTCCTTCTTTTCCGACGACTCCGGCCCCGCCCTGGCCAACGATTTCCTCGTCGAGCACTTCGGCGGCTCCAACTACCTGCAAATCTACTTCGAGGGCGACATGCGCTCTCCCTTTGTGCTCTCCGAGCTGCGCAAAGTGGTCGAGTTCACCCGCGGCCTCGACGAGGTGGTCCATGTCTCCGCCATCACCGACCCCATCGCCATGATGGACGAGGCCATGGGCGGGCGGGCCGATCTGCCCATCAACAACCGCCGCGTGGGATTTCTGTACCCCTTCCTCGAAGGCACCGCCGCCGTCGAACAAATGATCGCCCGCGAAAAAAATGCCGCGCTGGTGCAGATGCGCTTGGGGGATGTGGGGCCCGACCAGGTGAACCAAACCGTGCAGCAAATCCGCGCGTTCATCGACAAAAAGGTGCCCCGGGGCCTCAAGGCTGTGCAAATCGCCCAAGCGGCCGTGCCCGGAGACATCCGCCTCGACTACGCCGTCCCCGAGGAGATCGACGACCAAGGCAATGTCGTCAAACCCCTGCAACCGACGGTCATCCACCAGCCAGCGACGCCCGACGAACGGCACGCATACCAGTCTCGCCTCAAGCGAGAAGTGGCCGAGCGGCTGCTGCGCCTGGCCCGCATGCAACACCGCACGCTGCCGGTCGAGAGCGACGCCCACGTGCAGCGCATTGTCCAGGCCATGACCGATGCGCGCGCCTTTGGCCCGCTGGCACCCGGTGACGACCTAACGCAAGCCGTGACCAAAGTGGTGCACGAACACCTCGAAGAGGAATACAGCCTGATGGACCTGGACGAGCTCGCCGCCCTGCGCGCCGACGGCACGGAGCCCGACGCCCCAGACGAAGTCCGCGAGCGCGAGCAAAGCGAGTGGGATGCCCGCACCGATCGCACGATTGCGACCATCGTTCCGCAGATGGCAACAACCCTTGACGCCGACGCCGTTGCCGGGCTGTTGCAGCAGTCTTTGCCCCTCACCGCATCCCGCGACGCCGACGGCATCCGCCTGACCTCCGAGGCCATGGCCATCGGGCTGTTGCAGGTCCACTCCGAGGTGCGTGCCCAGCGCCTGGTGCCCCATGTAATGGACGCCCTACAAATCAACCCGGCCGACGACCCGGCCCTAACGGCGCGCATCATGTGGGCCATGACCGACCTGGCCATGCCGATCTACGCCTTCCCGCATTCCGGCGAAAACGCCTCGGTGGTGTTGGCCCGCGTCACCGGACAGCCCGTCATCAACGTGGCGTTCTGCAACAGCACCATCAAAAACCAGCTCCGCTCTTTGGCGGTGGCCCTGCTCATCCTCGTCACGGTGATGACCATCCTCTTCCGCTCGGTGCTCATCGCCCTCAAGGGCATCTCGCCGTCGTTGTTGATGATGGCGCTCTCGGTGGGCATCATGGGCGCCGTGCCCATTCCCATCGATCTAACAACGAGCATGATCGCCTCCATCGCGTTGGGCATCGGTGTCGACTACGCCATTCACTTCTTGTGGCGCCGCCGACGCCGGGGTGAATCCCTGGCCGACACCACCGCCCACGTGGGGCCCTCCATCGCCGCCAACGCCCTGCTGGTGTCCGCGGGCTTCCTCGTGTTGACCATCTCCGACGTCGTGCCCATGCAGCGCTTTGGCCTGCTCATCGCCATGACCATGCTCCTGGCCGCGGTGTCGACCTTTTTGATCTTGCCGGCCCTGCGCGCCGAAGGACGCGAACTCGCCAAAGAAGAAGCGTGGCTGGCGCTGCAAAAGAAACCGCTACCCCGCTCGAAGCCGCAGCGGTAATTGTGGGCGTCGCCCAAGGCGGCACCCAGGCGAAAGGAATCCCCATGTCGCGCATCGCCACCCTCATCTTGGCCGCCGGTCAGGGCACCCGCATGAAGTCGCAGTTGCCCAAGGTGCTGCACCCGCTGTGCGGAGCGCCCCTCATCGCGTACCCGCTGCAACTGGCGGCCCAAATGAAAAGCGAAACGACGGTGCTGGTGGTGGGACACGGCCGCGACGCCGTACAGCGCGCGGTGGCCCAATGCCCCGGTGGCGACCGGGTGCGCTTCGCCGTACAAACCGAACAACGCGGCACCGGACACGCCGTTATGTGCGCTTTGCCCGCGCTCAAAGAACACGACGGCTGGATGCTCATCCTCTCCGGAGACGTCCCCCTGCTCACCCACCGCACGCTGCAGCGCTTGCAACGACAAATGCAGGGCAGCACCGCGCCCCTGGGCTTCGTCACCTTTGTCCCGGGCAACTCTGCGGGCTACGGACGCGTCGTGCGCGAAAACGACGAAGTGCGCGCCATCGTCGAACACCGCGATTGCACCCCCAAGCAACGCGCCATCAAAGAAGCCAACGCCGGCACCTACCTCATCGAGGCGGCCTTCTTGCGGAGCGCGCTCAAAAAACTGCGCCAAGACAACGCGCAAAACGAATTCTTCCTCACCGACTTGGTGGCCATGGCCGCGCAGCGTGGTGCGGTGCCCACGGTGCAAGCCGACGAGGCGGAGGTGCACGGCATCAACGACCGCGTCGACCTGGCCCAGGTGGAGCGCGTGCTCTTGTCCCAAAAGGCCCAAACCCTCATGCGCAACGGCGTCACGCTGCACGACCCCGACACCATCTGCATCCACCCCGCAGTCTCCGTGGGACCGGACACCGACATCGGTCGCGGCGTGCACATCACCGGCCAGAGCCGCATCGGCGCGGGCTGTCACATCGAGCCCGGGGTGCTGCTGCACGACACCGTGGTGGCGGATGGCGCCCGGGTGCGCGCCTACTCAGTCATTGAGGGTTCGCACATCGGCGCCGGGGCACAAGTGGGTCCCATGGCCCGCCTGCGGCCCGGCAGTCGGCTCGGCGACAACGCCCACGTGGGTAACTGGGTCGAACTCAAAAACACGGTCATGGGCGACAACAGCAAGGCCAGCCACTTGGCCTACCTGGGCGACGGCGACATCGGCGACAACGCCAACATCGGGGCCGGAGTCATCTTCTGCAATTACGACGGCTACCTCAAACACCGCACCACCATCGAAGAGGATGTCTTCGTCGGCTCGGACTGCCAGTTGATCGCGCCGGTGACCCTGCACCGCGGCGCCTACATCGCCTCGGGCGCCACCGTCACCCACGACGTACCCGAAGACGCCATGGCCATCGCCCGCGCCCGCCAGGTAAACCGCGCCGACATGGGGCGGCTCTTCCGGGAGCGCCAGGCCGCCGAAAAGGCACTGCGCGCCGCAGCAAACGAGTCCCCCAAAGCGCGCCGCAAAAGCACCGCGCGCCCCAAACCGCCCGCAAAAGGAAAGCCCCGATGAACCGGCTCCACCTGCTCTGCATCGGCGTCGTGTTGGCGGCCATCGCCTGCCAACCGGTGCGCACCACCCGCATCGGCCCGCCGCCACCGGCCAAGGCCGCGGGATGCGACATCGAGGTGCTGCCCCCCGGCGAAGTGCCCGTACGCCCCTTTCGCGACGTGGCCATGCTCTTTGCGTCGCACTGCCCCGACTACACGCGCCCGCCCTGCCGCCAATGGGTCATCGACGCCGCCTGTGCCGCAGGGGGCTCGGTCGTGTATCTCCGCGACGACGCACGCGACGCCCAACACGATGGCCGCGACGACACCCTGCAAGGCCCGGTGTCCTTTCAACTCAGCGTCGGGGCCTACGCCTCATTTCTGCCGCCCGCCAATGGCGACGCCGCCGCAGGTTCCCCGACCATCGCCTGTCCCACCACCCCCGACGACGCAGATCACGCCGACCCGGACTTCGGCGTCTGCAAGGAGACCCCATGACCCGCCACCTGCTGCGCGATCTCTTCAACGTACCCAACTCGCTGTCCATCGCGCGCATCCTCGTTACGCCGCTCCTGCCCGTCTGTTGGTTCACCCTGGACAGCCCCGCCCTGGGCCTGATGCTCGGCCTGTTCGTCGGCATCACCGACCTGCTCGACGGCGTCATCGCCCGCAAGCTCAACCAAGTCACCGAGATCGGTGCCCTGCTCGACCAACTGGGCGACTTGATATTCGAGTCCACGGTGCTGCTCATCGCCGTCGTCGATGGCCGCCTCTGGATGGGCTGGCTGCTGATTTATCTGTTCCGCGAATTCCTCGTGAGCACGGTGCGCATCTGGGTCAACGCCAAGGGCGCGTCCCTGCCCTCGTCCTGGATTGGCAAGGCCAAGTCGAGCCTGATGCAGTACGGATTTTTCCTGTTCTTCTTGGGCGCCATCTTGACGCATCCCAGCAGCACGCCGAACGTCCAGCCCCTGTTGGGCATCTCCCCCGGCCTCTTCGTGCTAGAGGGCGGCACCTTCTCCATCGTGCTGGGCATCCTCGTGGGATTGTTTTCGGGCGCGCAGTACCTGCGTTCATTCGCCGCGATTTACGAAAACCACCGCAGCGTCAGGTAAAACACCCACTTCGTGTAGTGCGCGATCAGCGCCTCGCCGACAAAGAGATACTCGATGGCCCCGGCCGCCAAGAACGGACCAAAGGGCACCTTGGCCTTGCGCAGGCGGTCGTCTGTGGGCTCCGTTGGCGCGCCGTCCTCGCCGAGGTCTTCTTCGAAGACGGGCTCGTTGTCGAGGCCCTTGCGGCGGCGAAACAGCACCATGCCCAGGCCGACGACGAGGCCCTGAAAGGCCCCGGCAAAGAGCGCAAACAGCGTGCCCTCGTAGCCGAGGAAGGCCCCGAACAGCGCCAGGAGTTTGGCGTCGCCCAGCCCCATGCCCGGCTTGCCCGTGAGCAGTTGGTAGCCGTCGATGAACAGGAGGCGCAGCCCGGCGTAGGCGATGCCCGCGGCGACCACGGGTTCGAGCCATCCCAGGGGCAGCAACCCCAGGGCGTTGGCCGCGACGCCCACCGCGATGCCCGGCAGCACGATGCTGTCGGGGATGAGCCAGCACGCCAGATCAATCATTGCCACCACCACCAGCGCCCAGATGAACGCGAACCAGATGAGCCAGGTGCCCAGCAGCCATCCGGGGGCGTCGGGATAGAGCGCCAGAGCCCGCTGCATCACCGCCACCGAGAACAAGGCCAGCAGCAGCTCGACGAAGACGTAGCGCAGGGAAAAGGAGGCGCCGCAGTGGCGGCACTTGCCCCGCAAAATGAAGTAGGAGAGCACGGGGATGTTGTCCCAAGGGCGCACCTTGGCCTGGCAGGAAAAGCAATGGGAGCCCGGGCGAACCACGGACATTTCGAGGGGCCAGCGCGCGATGACGACGTTGGCAAACGAGCCCCAAGCCGCGCCGAATAGGCCGCTAAAGATTAGGATTTGCCACTGCGGAATAAAGGTGAGCACTTCGGACATGGCGCCGACGTTATCACGATTAATAATGCGCAGTCATGCCTTGTTCTGGTGCATCAAAAGCTGTTACTGTCACCCTAATTTTGCCCACAGGAGTGCACCATGGCCGATGCCCAAAACATCCTTCGCAACTCAGCGCCCTTTGCCGACTTCGATGATGACGCCATCTCCCGCCTAAGCGAGGCCTCCGAGCTTCGCTCCTTCGCCGCGGGCGAGCGCATTGTGTCCCGGGGGACCCACAGCACCGCAGTGGGCATCGTCGTCGTGGGCGAGCTGGCGCTAGAACTCAAAACCGAGCTGCAGCACCTCGAAGTCGAGCGCCCCACAGTGGGTGCGGTGTTCGGCGAATTCGGCCTGCTCACCGGCGATCCCCCGGTGGCCGACATCCACGCCAAGGTGGACAGCCAGGTCCTCATGGTGCCCCACACGGCCATCCTGCAAGAGATCGCCAAAAACCCACTGGCCACGCGCGGATTCGCCACGTTAATGGCCAGCCGCTACGCCAGCCGCCGCGACAACGCCGACTTTCAAGACTTGGCGCAACACGCGCGCCGCGTCCGTGACGAGTCGGGCACCACCCTACCGGTGCTGGTGGTCAACCTCGGCAGCTCCTCGCTCAAGTACGCGCTCTTTCAACACCAAAAATCGCTGCTCTGCGGCCTGGTGGAGCGCATCGGCAGCAACGAGGCGCAAATCACCCAGTGCCGAGACGACCAAAAAGAGACCAAACAACTGCGCCGCATCACCCACGAACAAGCCCTCGACCAAATGTTCGCCTGGCTCATCCACCCCGAGCTCGGCGCCCTCGATCGCATCGAAGACATCGGCGCGGTGGGACATCGCGTGGTGCACGGCGGCAATCGCTTCACCCACTCGGTGCCCATCAACGACGAAGTGCTCGACGAACTCAAACGCTGCGCGCTCCTGGCGCCGCTGCACAATCCCATCAACGTGCTGGGCATCGAGTACTGCCGCAAAAAGGTCTCGCCGGCCACGCCCATGGTGGCGGTCTTCGACACCGCATTTCACATGACCATGCCCGAGCAGGCCTACACCTACGCCCTGCCGAGCAAACTGGCGCAAAGCGAACAACTGCGGCGCTACGGCTTTCACGGCATCAGCCACAAGTACGTCAGCCAGGCCGCGACCCAGTTCCTCGAGAAGCCGCCGGGCACCCTCAAAATCGTCTCGTGTCACCTGGGCAACGGCTCTTCGGTGGCGGCCATCAACCACGGTCGCTCCGTCGACACCTCCATGGGCATGACCCCCCTCGAAGGCCTCGTCATGGGCACCCGCAGCGGCGACGTGGACCCGGGCCTCATCCTGCACCTCATGCGGCTGGGCTACACCGAAGAGCGCCTCGACGAGCTCCTCAACCGCCAGAGCGGCCTGCTCGGTCTTTCGGGCTTGGCATCGGACATGCGCTCCGTCGAAAAAGCCGCCGACGCCGGACACGAGGGCGCCATGCTGGCCATCGCGGCCTACTGCTACCGCGTGCGCAAGTACATCGGCGCTTATGCAGCGGCCATGGGGGGCATCGATGTCTTAATCTTCACCGGCGGCATCGGCGAAAACGCCATCAACGTCCGCCAGCGCATCGCCAGCGACATGGGCTTTATCGGCATCCACATCGACACCGAGCGCAACCGAACGCCGAGCGCCGACATCTCCGTGGCCCTCGACATCTCCACACCCGAGTCCACGGTCCGCGTGCTAATCGTCCCCACCGACGAAGAGGCCATGATCGCCCGCGAAACCCTCGAAGCCCTCGAGCGCACCGGCCTGCACGACATTTTGTCGGCCCGCAAAGACCGCCAAATTCCCATTGGCATCTCGGTGCGACACGTCCACCTGCAAACCGATCACATCCGCCCGCTCTTTGGCCGCGACGAGCTCACCCCCTTGCGCGAGCTCTCGCAAAAGGGCAACTGGGCCTGCGACGAAATGGTCGACCTGGTGGGCCCCCGCGGCACCATCGAGCGCGTGCGCGTCCTCGGCCCGGCCCGCGAAAACACCCAAGTCGAAATCTCGCGCACCGACGAATTCAAGCTCGGCATCGACGCCCCCATCCGCGCCTCGGGCGATGTGGCCAACTCTCCGGGCCTTACCCTGCGCGGCCCGGCGGGCTCCATCGACATCGAAGAAGGCGTCATCTGCGCCTACCGCCACATCCACATGGACCCCGAAGATGCCCTGGCCTTTGGCCTGCGCGATCGCGACATCGTGCGGGTGCACATCCCCGGCGAGCGCTCGGTGATTTTTGGCGACGTGCTCGTGCGCGTGTATCCGGGGTTCAGCCTCGAGATGCACCTGGACACCGACGAGGCCAACGCCGCCGAGGTGCACCCGGGCATGACGTGTACCATTGAATCCATTCAACAGCGGACGTGACGCGCTTGGCGCCGCGTTCCCGCCACAAAGGGGATAACAACTATGAAACGCACAAAATTATACTTAATGGGCATCGGCATCGCCGCCTTGTTTTTGCTGGCACCGCAGGCGCGCGCCGAAATGCAGTCCGGGTTGTTTCGCATTCACCTCGACACGCCGATTTTGGGCGTGGGGGTGGGCAGCGTCGATCCGGATGGCCCCGGTGGCAAGAGTTCGTTTAGCGGCTTCCAGGTGGGGCTGGGCACACCGTCCATGGGGCTGGGCCTGGGCGGCACCCTGGGCAAGGGCTTCGTGCTGGGCGGAAAAGCCACGGTGGCCATGGCGGCGAGCGACTGGTACCTGGCCGATGAAAGCGAACACTTCGTGTGGTCGCTGGTGCCCTACATCGAATACGTCTTTCTCAAAGGCCTGGCGCGCCCCTTTGTGATGGGGCAGCTCGGCTTTGAGGGCATGCACGACACCATGGGCGACGTCAAATTCGGCTGGTGGTCCTTTTTGTTCGGGATAGGCGGCGGCGTGCACTTTATGCTCTCGCCCAAGGTGTCCATCGACGCACTGCTCGACCTGCAACAGCGCTTTGGCACGGGTCGCACCAAGGTCGGCCCCGTCAAAGATGGCTTCAATCACTGGCGCTTTTCCATGAACATCCTGCTCGGGCTCTCCATCTGGCTCTAGGCTCGCCAACAACGCCGCGGCCGTTGACATCGCTGTCAAAGCGTTCAACGATGAATCATCCCGCGCCGTCGCGCGTCTATATTGCGCACCCTTTTCTCAATCATCGGCGTTGGATGTGTCAGGAGGTCTCTCGATGAAAAAATACACTGTTTCTTTTTTGGTTGGCGCGCTGGCCACTATGTGGGTGGTCGCCGCCCAGGCCCAAACGCCCAAGTGCGACGCGCTCCCCGAAAACCAAAAGGCCTTGGCCAACGAGCTGCTCGCCAGCCAGTATCCCCACGCGTGTTGCGACCAAACCATCGCCGAGTGCCTCAAGGCCAAGAGCCCCTGCCCGCTGGTGACGCGCCTGGCCGACAACATCTGCCATCACGTGGCGGCCGGCGAGGCCAAGGACCGCATCATCCGGCGCTTGCAAACCCGCGCCCGCAGCCTCTCCGCGCGCGAGCCCGTGCGCAACATCGACCTCAAGGGCCTCGAAATTGCGGGCGATGCTGGCGCCCCCATCACCGTGGTAATTTACGCCTGCGCCCGCTGTCCCTTTTGCGCGCGCCTCGTGGCCCAACTCCATGCGGCGGCGACGAGCGGTGCGCTCAAGGGCAAGGTGCGCCTGGTGTTCAAACCCTTCCCGCTCAAGAGCCACAAAGACGCCAAAGAGGGCGCCTTGGCCATGTTGGCGGCGCTGGAGCAGGGCCAGATGTGGCCTTATATTCTCAAGCTCTACAAGGAGTACAACGCGTACGACATCACCAAGCTGGCGGCACAGGCCGGACAACTCGGCATGGACGCCGCGCGCTTTGAGCGCATGATGAACGACCCCGCCATCGTCCAGCGCCTGGTGGCCTACAAAAAAGAGGGCCTGGCCAACGGCGTCGAAGCCACCCCCACGATCTTCATCAATGGCCGCCGCTGGTCCGGTTTTCTCGACATTTTCGAACTCACCGACGCGTTGGGCGAGCTCGCCGACGACCTGGCCAAGTAGCCTCCCCCATCATTTTTGTTATTTGCGAGTAGGCGCTAGCGGTTGCCCATGGAGAAACCGTCGGTTCCGGCGCCGTCCTGGTTGGAGGGGGGGAAGTAGACGCAGTAATGCCCGCCCACGGATGGGGGCAGCGGCAGGATGTTGTCGCCATTGTTGTTGCAGGACATGACTTGGCCGTTCACCGTCAGGCTGCGGCCGCTCCACCAGCAGCGAAACTCCTGGTAGCTCGCCACGTCGCGGATATCGAAACAGAGCGTATCGCCCTTGGGGATCTGGTTGTTGTTGTTGTCGCACTTGATGCCTCCGGCCTGGAAGTGATCGTCGGAGGTTTCGCACGCGCTCTTGGTGCGCACCGGCGCGCTGCTGCAGACATTGCCCATCACCAGAGGGTCGCAGGGGCTGTCGACGCACTGGCCGGCAAAGCAACCCTGGCTGCTGCCACAGCGAATGCCGGGACCGGCGCCGTCGTTGTAACAGCCGCCGCAATGGTCGTTGCTGCTGCGGGTGTCGACGCATTGGCCGTCGCAGAGCGCGGTGTTGGCGGGGCATTGGCAACTGCCGTCGATGCAGGAAAACCCCTTGGCGGTGTCGCAAACTTCGCCGCCGTCCTCGGGGCATCCGCCGCAGGCATTGTCGTCGTTTTGGGGATTGACGCAGCCCGCGCTGCACTCCAGAGAGCGGTCGGTGGGGCACGCGCAGTGGCCATCGACGCAGACGCCGCCAGCCATGCAGGACACACCGCAGGAGCCCGGTGTGGGGTTGCAGTAATCGCGGTGGGTCAGGGTGTCGACGCACTGTCCACCGCAGTTGGTGTGGGTCTCGATGCACTGGCACAACCCGTCGACGCAGGCCCCCAAGACGCCGCAGTTTGCGCCCGCCTCCAGGCCGGTGCAGGTGCCCGAAGCGCCGCAAAAGGCCGCATCGGTCATGGGGTCGACGCACTTGCCGCCACAGCGAACCGCGCCATCTGCGCAGCCGCAGTCCCACTGCAACGGGCCCACTTCGATGCAAACCGTCCCCGCAGAGCAGCGGGTGTTGCAGGCGCCGCAGTGATCGCTGGTGTTGGGCAGCATGCAGGTGAAATTGCAGTAGCGCTCGCCCTCGTTCTCGCACTCCGGCGAGGTGATGGGTTGGGTGTCGATGGGCGGCGGCGTTTCGGTGCTGTCGTCGGATGTTGTATCGCCGGGCTGCCACGGCGGTGTCGTGTCGGTTCCCGCAGGCCGATCGGTGTCGCTGCTGCTGTCGTCGGAGGGGGGCAGGGGCATCTGTCGAGCGCGCGGTTCGGACTCGGTGCAGGCCCAGAGCATCGCGATGGCGACGAGCATTGTCCAAAATTTAATGTGCATTTTGATGACCTTTCGTTTGGCAAAGAGCGCCAAAGCGCAAGCATTGAAAATCACAACGCATTTTATCGCAAAGTCCCATTTCCGTCGAGGTACGCGCGCCGCCATTGTGCATGAATTTTCATTTCAACAGGAAACTCTTCGCTCCAGCGGCCGATATAGCAAGAGAGCATTCAGACCAGAGAGCATTCAGCCCCAGGAGGAACATCATGAATCGAAACAGCATTGTGGCGCTCAGCGCATTTGGCACGACACCCCAAGCCCGCGCAACGGCATCTGTCAAACCCGTCGTTTCCCGCGTCGTCCCCTCACCGCATGGCGATTCTCTTTACCGCGACACCCTGTCGCAGATCGCCGGCAATTCGACCGCCATCGCCCAACTGCGTCGGTGCATCCGGCAGTTCGCGCCCCTGCAAGCACCGGTGCTGATCCTCGGCGAGACCGGAACGGGCAAGGAGCTGGCGGCCCGCGCCCTGCACGAGTTGTCGCCCCAGGCCCACGGCCCATTCGTCCCGGTCAACTGCGGTGCGCTCAACGACAGCCTGCTCGAAGACGTGCTCTTCGGCCACGAGAAGGGCGCCTTCACCGGTGCGGGTACTGCCCACCGCGGGGTCTTCGAACAAGCGGATGGCGGCACGCTGTTTTTCGATGAAATCGGCGAGATGCCCTTGGCCCAGCAGTCGGCCTTGCTGCGCGTCCTCGAGACTGGCTTGGTGTGTCGCATCGGCAGCGAAACCCACAGCCGCGTTTCGTTTCGCCTGGTGACAGCCACCCACCGCGCGCTCCTGCAAATGGTGGAGGCAGGCAAATTCCGCCTCGATTTGTTTCACCGCATCGCCGTGCTCGACCTGGAGACCCCGCCGCTTCACCAGCGCCACGGCGACATCTCGCTCTTGGCCGCTCATTTCTTGGCCGAGTTAACCCGCGGCGGCCCCAAGCGCGTGTTTTCCGAAGAGGCCCTGCTGGCGCTGGAGCGCTACCACTGGCCGGGCAACATCCGCGAATTGCAAAACGCGGTGATGCGTGCCTGGGCCACCTGCGAACGAAGCACCATCCAACACACCGACCTGCGGCTGGGCACCGAATCCAAAAAACCGCGGTTTCGGCGCAATGTCCTGCCCTTTGGCGACGCCGAGATCGCCGATGCGATGCGCGTTTGCGACGGCAATGTCACCGCCGCGGCCCGGTATCTCGCCGTACCGCGGAGCACGCTGCGCAACCGGCTGCGCGCCTGTGAACCGCAATGCCAGGACGCATCCGGCGCATAATGGGGCAAAAATTTGCTTCCGTCTCCCCGGTTGTGGCATAGTCTCACTAACCTTTTAACTATGTGAAATTATTGGTAAAAATGGCAACAGACGACATCCTCGAAAAAGCGAAAGCCTTTGCGGCATCCGCAGGTGTGCCGGTAAACACGGGACACCTCCTGCTCATGGTGCTCAAGGGCACCGGCACCGCAGCGCGCACCCTCTCGCTGCGCTCCGTGAGCGAAACCCAAATTCGCGCGGCCATTCGCGACGAGGCACAAGAGCCCGAAAATGCGGTGGAGAGCGTCATGGAAAAGAGCGCCCAGTACGCAAAAACCGTGGGGGTGGCGCAGCCGGCCGCCTTGCACGTGCTCGCGGCCCTGGCCACCGTGCGCAGCTCGCTGGGTTACCAAATCCTCGAAGGCGCTGGGCTCAACTGCGACACCATCCGCCACCAATCCCTGCGCAATATGGTTACCGGGCTGACCCCCGAGCACGGTTCGCTGCCGCTCCTTCAAAACAAGGGGACGCGCAGCACATCCGGGGCGGGGTCCAGTCACAAAGGCTCCCGGGAAAGCGCGCCGGGCAACAACGCCGCCACTGGATCGAAATCGCCCGCCGAAGACGCCCCACCGGCACAGCGCGTAACGGGCATCCGCTTGCCCCGCGACGAGATGGGCCTCACCATTGAACAGGTGCAGCGCAAGGCACGCGCCGCCCGCACGCGCCCGGCCCACCACGCCCATGGTTCGCGCGGCACCGCGACACCGCAACACAGCCACGAGAGCGACTGCATTCGCCCGGACACCACCCCGCAGCTCAGCGCCATCGGCCGCAACCTCGTGGCCGCCGCCCGCAACGACGAAATCGATCCCATCGTGGGCCGCCACGCCGAAATCGAACAACTGCTCGACATCTTGCACAAGCGCAAGGGCCGCAACCCCTGCCTGGTCGGTCCCGTGGGGGTGGGAAAAACCGCGGTGGTGCACGGCCTGGCCACCCGCATCGCCCAGGGGAAGTGCCCGGGGATCAACGTGCAGGCCATCGTAGAGGTCCGCATGTCCGAGCTGATCGCCGGCACCTCGCTGCGCGGCGCGCAAAGCGAGCGCATCGAAGAGCTCCGCAAAGAGATCGAATCCCTGCAAGGCAAGGCCCTGCTCTTTTTCGACGACATACACGTCCTGCTCTCCTCTGGCGAAGCCGCCGAGGCTGTCCTGGAACTCAAAGAGCTCTTGGGGCGCGACGCCATCCAGTGCATCGCGGCCACCGAGCCCGGCGACTACAACCACATCATGCAGAGCGACCCGACCTTCGGCCGCTTGTTCACCGCCGTCGACATCGGCGAACCCGCCCCCGAAGAGGCCCGCGAAATCCTCCAGCACCTGCTGCCGGCCTACGCCCGCCACCACGGCATCGACATCGCGCCCGAGGTGGCCGAAGTCGCGGTGCGCCTGTCGTCGCGCTACCTGCCCGAGGAGCCCCTGCCCGAGAAGGCCATCGCCGTGGTCGACCTGGCCAGCGCCCGCGCAAAGCGCCGCGATGCCAACATGCTGCAACCCCACGACATCGCCGAAGTCATCGCCGCCCGCATCGGGGTGCCCGTGGCGCGGCTCGCGACCTCCGACAACGAACGCCTGCTGCAGCTCGAGCAGCTCCTGGCCGAGAGCGTGGTGGGACACGAGCACGTGCTGCACGCCATCGGCGAAACCCTACGGCGCAATGCGGCGGGCTTTCGCACCGGGCGTCCCATTGGATCCTTTTTGTTCTTGGGCCCCACCGGTGTGGGCAAAACCGAAACCGCCAAGGCCCTGGCGCGGCTCCTGTTTGCCGACGAGCGCGCGATGATTCGCCTCGACATGTCGGAGTTCTCGGAGCCCCACGCCGTGGCGCGCATGGTGGGGGCGCCGCCGGGATACGTAGGCCACGAAGAGGGCGGCCAACTGACCGAGGCGGTGCGAAAGCGCTCCTACAGTTTGGTGCTGCTCGACGAGATCGAAAAGGCCCACCGCGATGTCGTGCAGGTGCTGCTGCAGGTGCTCGACGACGGGCGCCTGACCGATGGCCGGGGCCGCACCGTCAATTTTCAAAACACCGTCATCGTCATGACGAGCAACTTGGGCTCGGACCTGCGCGACGTCCTGAGCGTGCAGCGCCAGGTGGGCTTTGGACGGCTGCCCCACAGCGAGATCGACGCGGCCGAGTCCGACGTCTCTCAAATCATCGAACACCGCGCCAAGGAAGCCCTGCCCCCCGAACTGTGGAACCGCATCGACGAACCCCTGGTCTTCGCCCCGCTGCGCCGCACCGACGTGGGGCGCATCGCCCGCCTGCTCATCGACGGCTTGTCCCAGCGCCTCTTTGCGGAGCGCGGCATCTCGGTGCAGGTCGAAGACGCGGTGATCGACCACCTCATCGACGTGGGGGGCTTCGACGTCCACCTCGGCGCGCGACCCATGCGGCGCACCATCCAACGCCTCATCGAAGGCCCCGTGGCGCGGGTGGTCCTCGCCGCGGGAGAGACCCCGCAAGACAACATCTACGTCCGCATGGATTCCCAGGGCGAAATCGCCATCCAATAGGCGCCCAAGAAACCGCCAAAAGCCCACCAAAATTCGCGTCCCACCCCGCGTCGTTCCTTGACCATCCCGGTGTTTGCTGCTAACAACGGGCGCAAATTTTAAGGGCGTCTCGCGCGCCCTGCCCCGGAGTTTCCATGCGCATATTTTTGACCATCGCACTGCTGTTTGCCGCTGCTTCTTGTGGCGCCACAGCCGCAGATGAAAAGGCCATCCGGCAGTCCCAGCGCTTTTACGAGGCCGCCTATGTCTCCTGGGCCGAACAGGGCGATGTGCTCGCCGCCATCCGCCACCTCACCCGCGCAGTAGAAGAAAACGAAGCCAACGACGACGCCCAATACCTCTTGGGGGTGCTGCGCATGGGTCGCAACGAATTTGCCCTGGCCGAAAAGCACCTCCAGTTGGCCCTCAAGCACCGCCGCGCCGATCGCCCCTCCGCGCGGGCCGAAGCCCAAAACAGCCTGGGGCTTCTGTACATCCACATGCAGCGCCTCGACGAAGCGGTCTCCCTGCTCAAAACCGCCGCCAACGAAGTCCTTAACCGCGAGCCCTGGCTCGCCTTTGGCAACCTGGGCTGGGCGTACACCGAGCTGGGCGACTTCGCCAACGCCGAGGACGCCCTCAAGCGCGCCTTGTTTGACCAACCGCGTTTCTGCGTGGGGTACTACCGCTTGGGCGCCCTGTACTACCGCCAGGGCCAGTGGGAAAAAGCCCGCGCCAATTTGGAGCAAGTGACCAACAGCACCGAGAGCGGCTGCGCGCGCATGCAAGAGGCTTGGCAGTTGCTGGGCATGGTGGCCCTGCGCCTCGAATCCACCGAAGACGCCATCGAGGCTTTTGAAAAATGCGTCTCCATCAACCCCACCACCGATGCCGGTGTCGAATGCCGGGCCAAAAGGGCGGGTCTGTGATGGAGGTTCCTCGTGCCAGTATCTCAAGTGCAAAACCAACGCCTGGCCGACACGCTGCGCCGCTTGCTGCGGCGTAAAGCCGGCAACAACATCCGCAAAATTATGACGCGCACGCATCCGGCGGATCTCGCCAATGCGCTGGTGCTCTTTCCCATCGAGGACCGCATCCAACTGCTGACCCACGCGGGCTCCGACGACCGCCAGGCGCAGATCGTCGCGGCCCTGCCCGCCACCGAGGGCGCCAAGCTGCTGGCCGAAATGGAGCTCCAACGCGCCGTGGCCATCGCCTGCGAGATGTACGGCGACGACCTGGCCGACGTCCTGGGCGAACTCGACGAAGAGGCCGCTGCCCGCATCATGGCGGCCATGCCCCCCAAGGAGTCCGACGACATCCAAGACCTGATGCGCTACGGCGAGTACACGGCCGGCGGCATCATGAGCCCCGACGTGCTGGCCATCTCCGCCACCCTCTCCTGCGCCGAGGCCATCCGCGTGGTGCAAAACTCCCCCGACGTGGAGATGCCCTTTTACCTGTACGTCGTTTCCGAGCACAACAAGCTGGCGGGTGTCCTCTCGCTGCGCCAGTTGGTGACCTCGCGCCCCGACACCCAAGTCAAAGACCTCATGAACACCCACGTGGTCTCCGTGCACACCGAGACCGACCAAGAGGAAGTCGCGCGCATCGTGTCTCGCTACGACTTTTTGGCGGTGCCCGTTGTCGATGCCACCAACACGCTGGTGGGTGTGGTCACGGTGGACGACGTCATCGACGTTATCCGCGAGGAAGCCACCGAAGACATCCTGAAGATGGCCGGAGCGGGCGACGACGTGGAGGACACCATCTCCCTGCGGAGCAGCTTCATCACCCGGGCGCCGTGGCTCTTTGCGGCACTGGGCGGCGGCCTGGTGGCGTCCTTTGTGATCAGCCACTTCGAAGACCTGCTGAGCAAGTACCTGCTGCTGGCGGCGTTCATCCCGGTCATCAACGGCATGGCGGGCAACGTGGGCACGCAGTCCCTGGCCATCGTCGTCCGCGGCCTGGCCACCCGCCGCAACACCCTGAGCCTCTTCTGGAAGACGGTCTCCCGCGAGCTGGTGGTGGGCCTGTTGCTGGGCATTTTGTACGGCATTATCTTGGGCGGCGTGGGCTGGTTGCGCTTCGTCAAGCAGGGCCATTTCGTCATGGAGGTCGCGCCCATCGCCCTGGCGCTCGGGGTGGCCATGGCCATGGCCATGATGGTTGCCGCCACCATCGCCGCAGCGCTGCCCCTCTTCTTCGCCAAGGTGGGTGTCGACCCCGCGGTGGCCACCGGCCCCTTTGTCACCACCTCCATCGACATCGTGGGCGTCTTAATTTACTTCAACGCCGTGGCGCTGTTCTTGTAACCGCGCTCCATGCTGACCACCCCCGCCTTCATCCTCCGCGCCGTCGACTACGGCGAGTCCGATCGCATCCTCACGCTGTACACCCGCTCGTTGGGCCGCGTCTCGGCCATGGCCCGCAGCGCCCGGTCGAGCCGCAAGCGCTTTGGCGGTGCCCTCTCGTCTTTTGCCGAATTCGAAGCCGTCCTGCGGCCGCCGACGCGGGGCCAGTTGATGACCTTGAGCGAGGCCACGCTCATCGACGCCCACGCCGCCCTCTCCCAGGTGTACGCGCGCTTCGAAAACGCCGGACACATCCTGCTCTGGTTGCGGCAAGCCACCCACGACGGCCATCCGGACCCCGACCTGTACGAGCTCCTCGCGGCGAGCATCCGCGCCCTGGAAACCGCCGACGGGCAACTGCCGCGCATCATCGCGCTCTATTTTTTGCTGCAGTTGATGGCGCACAGCGGCTTTACGCCCGCCCTGTCCGGATGCACCGCCTGTGGACGCGCGTTGCCTGCCGGACGCAGCGCCTTTTTCGATCCGCTTCGGGGCGGGGTGGTGTGCACCGCTTGTGGCGGCGGTCCGCTGTTGCTGCCCCACCAGGCCTTGGCGTGGCTGCTCCGCCTGGCCCGGTCCGCGCCCGCTGACCTCGCCGACTGCCCCGTGGATGACCCCACCTTGCACGCCGCCGAAGAGAGCGTGGCGCTGTTCTTCCGTCACCAGTTTTCCTAGCCTGCCCCGCGGCAAAAATTGGGTGTCCCGCGCGGTCGGTGATACTGTGGGCGCATGGGCAGCCGCGTCTCGCGCATTGCAGACCCGGCCCATGCCGTGAGGTCAACGCCGATGCCGCTGTACAAAAAACCGCAGGACAAAGCCACCGAGACCGCCACCTTTCGCCTGACGCGCCGCGAAAAACAGCTCCTGCATTACCTGGCCCAACGCGCCGAGCTCACCGCCACCGACTGGGTGCGCCTGATGATCGCCCAGGGCGCGGCTGGCTTGGACGAACAGCCAGACCTCGACGCATTGCCCGCGCGGCGCAAACCCGGGCGCCCCAAAAAGAAACGCGCGACCGCCCGCCACCTGTCGCAGGCCGCCGCAGCGCACCCCGAAGCCCCTGTCCTCGCTCCTGCCCCGCAGCCCGCACCAAAAACCCAGGCCCCTGCTCTTGCCCCGCAGCCCGCACCAGAAACCCAGGCCCCGCCGGCGTTGTCGGACGCCCCCTTGCTGTCTCTTGGCGATCTCATCGCGGCGTTTCGCGCGCACTTCGCCACGCGCTCCGAGGGGACCCGCGCCGAGTTCGAAGAGGCCATCGGTTTCTTTTTGACGCCGCAGCACGGGGCGGCGATCCTCGACGAACGCATGCCCCTGCACGGCTTTGACGCGGCGCGTTTGACGGGCATCCGCGAGCGCATGCGCACCGCAGAGCTGCGCTTCCCGCGCAAAAATCTCTACCTCACCTACCTGCGGATGCTGTTTCAGTTTGCGTTGCGCCAGGGGGTGACGCTGCCCATCGTGCCGACCCGGGACCTGGCACCGCTGACCGCCAAAGAGGTGAGCGATGCCTGGCCTGCGCCCGCGCCAGCGGGGTGAGGCGCCCAAAAAGGGAGCGCCGTTGGGGGAGATCAGTTCTCTTCGAATTCGGCGTCGATGACGTCGTCCTGCGGGGCGGCATCTGCGCCACCGGCCTGGGGATCGCCCGCTGCGCCATCGGCACCCGGCGCGCCACCGGCGTTTTGGTAAGCCATCTCGGCGAGCTTGTGCGAGGCCTTGGTCAGGTTTTCCATCTCGGTCTCGATGAGGGCGGTGTCGTCCTTGGCCAAAGCGTCTTTGAGGGCCTGCATGGCCGCCTCGGTGCTCGCAATCTCCTCGGCGGGGAGCTTCTCTTTGTTTTCGGTGAGCATTTTTTCAATGCCGTACAGCAACTGCTCGCCCTTGTTGCGGGCCTCCACGGCCTTTTTGCGCGCTTCGTCTGCCTCGCGGTTCTTCTCGGCGTCCTTGACCATTTGATCGATCTCGGCATCGCTGAGCCCCGACGACGCGGTGATGGTAATTTTTTGCTCCTTGCCCGTGGCGAGGTCCTTGGCCGACACGTGCACGATGCCGTTGGCGTCGATGTCGAAGGTCACCTCGACTTTGGGCACGCCGCGGGGTGCGGGCATAATGCCGTCGAGGTTGAACTTGCCCAGGGTGCGGTTGTCGCCCGCCATTTGGCGCTCGCCCTGCAGCACGTGGATCTCCACCGAGGGCTGGTTGTCCGATGCCGTCGAGTAGACCTCGGTTTTTTTGGCCGGAATGGTCGTGTTGCGGCTGATCATGGTCGTCATGACGCCGCCCAGGGTTTCGACGCCCAGGGAGAGCGGGGTGACGTCGAGCAGCAGCAAGTCCTTGACATCGCCGGACAAGACGCCCGCTTGGATGGCCGCGCCCAGGGCCACCACCTCGTCGGGGTTCACGCCGCGGTGGGGCTCCTTGCCGAAGAACTTGGTCACGGCCTCTTGCACCATGGGAATGCGCGTGGAGCCGCCCACGAGCACCACTTCGTTGATGTCGGTGGGTTTCTTGTTGGCGTCGTCCAGCGCCTTGCGGCACGGGATGAGCGAGCGCTCGACCAAGTCGGCGATCATCGATTCGAATTTGGCGCGCGACAAGCGGATGTTGAGGTGCTTGGGACCGCTGGCGTCCGCGGTGAGGAAGGGCAGGTTGATCTGCGTCTCCATCAGCGATGAGAGATCGATTTTGGCTTTCTCGGCGGCTTCTTTGAGGCGCTGCAGCACCATTTTGTCGCTGGAGACATCGATGCCCTGATCTTTTTTGAACTCGGCGATCAAGTAGTCGATGATCAACTGGTCGATGTTGTCGCCGCCCAAGTGGGTGTCGCCGTTGGTGGCGATGACCTGCACGACGTTGTCGCCCACCTCCAAGATGGAGACGTCGAACGTGCCGCCGCCAAAGTCGTACACCACGATGAGCTCTTCTTCTTTTTTGTCGAGGCCATAGGCCAGGGCCGCGGCGGTGGGTTCGTTGACGATGCGCTTGACCTCAAGGCCCGCGATGCGACCGGCGTCCTTGGTGGCCTGGCGCTGCGAGTCGTTGAAATAGGCCGGCACGGTGATCACGGCGTCGGTGACGGGTTCGCCCAGGTAATCCTCGGCGGCTTTTTTTAGCTTCATGAGGGTGCGCGCCGAGATCTCGGGGGGCGACAGCTTTTTGTCCCGCACGTCGATGAGCACGTCGCCGTTTTTGTTTTTGTCGACGTTGTAGGGCACCATCTTGGTTTCTTCAGCGACCTCGGTGAACTTCCGCCCCATGAAGCGCTTGATGGAAAAGATGGTGTTCTCCGGGTTGGTGATCGCCTGTCGTTTGGCGATTTGGCCCACCAGGGTTTCGCCGTTGTCGTCCCAGGCCACCACCGATGGCGTCGTGCGCCCGCCCTCTTCGTTTGCAATAATGATGGGGTCTTTGCCCTCGATCGTCGCCACACAGCTATTGGTGGTGCCCAAGTCAATGCCAATTGTTCGTCCCATGTTGTGCCTCCTGCGTTACGGGCTGACCGCGAGGAAAAAGCACTCTTTTTTCGCGGTGTTGGTTTGTCTGTCGGGGGCAATGTAGGCACACGACCTAGCCCGTCAAGCGCGGGGAACAGCGGGAAACCAAAAAAAACAGGTGAAAAGCTAAAGCCTAACTGAAATGTTTCACATCAGCGGTTGAGTGAAGGACTCGCTTCATATATAGCTATACTTTCAGAAATGAAATCAAACCTCGAAGGAGCAACGCCGTGGCGCGGATTCTAGTTGTAGATGACCAAAAAAATATGCGGGCGACGCTGTCCATCATGCTGCGCGGCGCGGGACACGACGTCGCCGAAGCCAAGGACGGCTCCGACGCCTGTGACGCCATCGACGACGAAAACTACGACCTGGTAATCACCGATCTGCGCATGGGCAAGGTGGATGGCATCGCGGTGCTCAAGTACATCCGCGAGGCCTCGCCGCTCACCGAGATCATCGTCATGACCGCCTACGGCACCGTCGAGAGCGCGGTGGAGGCCATGCGCCTGGGCGCCTCCGACTACCTCCAAAAACCTTTTTCCGAAGACGAGCTGCTCATCAAGGTCGACAAGGCCCTGGAGCACCGCTGGATGTCGGGCGAGTTCTCCCTGCTGACCCAGGAGTTTAAAGAGCGCTACAGCTTCGAAAACATCATCGGGCGCTCGTCGGCCATCCGCGAAATCCTGACGCGCATCATCAAAATTGCCCCCACCGACACCACGGTGTTGATCACCGGCGACAGCGGCACCGGCAAGGAGCTCATCGCCAAGGCCATCCACGCGAACTCCAAGCGCGCCACCCGGCCCTTTGTGCCGGTCAACTGCGCGGCCATCAGCGAAACCCTGCTGGAGAGCGAGCTCTTCGGCCACATGCGCGGCGCGTTCACCGGCGCGGTGAGCACCCGCAAGGGACTCTTCGAAGAGGCGGAGGGCGGCACGTTTTTCTTTGATGAGATCGCCGAGACCTCGCCCACGCTGCAGGCCAAGCTGCTGCGCGCCATCCAAGAAAAAGAAATCCGCCGCATCGGTGACAACAAGCCCATCTCCGTCGACGTGCGCATCATCGCGGCCACCAACCAAAACCTGCTGCAGGCCATCGAGGAGAAGCGCTTCCGCGAAGATCTGTACTACCGGCTCAACGTCGCGCGCTTTGTGCTGCCGTCCTTGTCCGAGCGCCCCGAGGACATCCCGCCCTTGGTCGAGCATTTTCTCAAGCTCTTCTCCAAGCAGATGGGGCGCACCGTGCGCTTGTCTCGCAGCACGATGGAGCGCCTGGTGGCCTACCCGTTTCCGGGCAACGTGCGCGAGCTCGAGAACATGATTCAGCAGGGCGTGGCCCTAACCACCCACGGCGGTGAAATCCAACTCGAAGACTTGCTCGGGGGCGTCCCCGCCGCTGCCGGTGCCACCGCGCAAACCCTCGAAGAGGTCGTGGCCGTGGCCGAAAAGCAAGCGATCCGCGCGGCCCTCATCAACCACGAGAACACGGACGCGGCTGCCGAGGCCCTGGGACTCTCGGCCACCACGTTGTGGCGCAAAATGAAAAAACTCAACATCGACAATCCCAACCGCCGGCGCTAGGTGGCGCGTCGCAGGACGACAAACAACCCAAGGGTGCCATGATCAAAACACATCGACAATCACTGGCCCTGAGCTGTCCCCAAGGACACTGGTTTACCGCCGATGTACTGGTGACCCTCAACGCGGGCGTCGACGCCGACCTGCTGTACGCGCTCAACGCCGACGGTTCGCAACCCATCACGTGCCCGGCGTGCGCCCTGTCCTGGTCCATCTCCGAGCCCATCGGCGTCTTTTTGTCCGCCACCGATGCCTGGGCCCTGCTGGTGCCCCACGCGCTCCTGCACCGCGCCGTGGAACTGCGCGCCGCCGCCCTGCAGCAATTGCGAACCCTGCCCCCGGCCCACATCAACGCCGACATCTTTGACATGCCGGTGCGCTCCCTGGAGGCCATCCGCGAGCTGGTGCAGCGCACATCGGCACCCGAGGCCATGCGCGCCGTATCCGAAGCCCCTTCGGCCGCGGGCATTGCGCGGGCATTTGCCGATCTCGACAGCGTGCCCCCGCCGAGTAACCGCAAATGAATATGGACACCTGTTCGCCATCCGTCGTAAACTCAGCGCCCTAAAACGGAGGCCCAGGGACGCCCATGCGCATTGGCATTTTCAGCGACGTACATTCCAATATCGAAGCCCTCGAAGCGGTGATGGCGGCATACGAGGACGACGAGATCGACATGTTCTTGTGTGCCGGGGACGTCGTGGGATACGGCGCCGACCCCGACATCTGCGTTACCCGGGTGCGCGGCATCACCGAAAACGTGGTCTTGGGCAACCACGACGCGGCGGTGGCCGGCCTGATGGACTACTCCTATTACTACGATGCGGCCCGGCAAGTGCTCGACGCCCACAAGCGGCTGCTAACCCCCGACAACGCCGACTGGCTGCAACAGCTC
The DNA here is from genome assembly GCA_012522445.1 of Myxococcales bacterium. Lineage (GTDB taxonomy): Bacteria > Myxococcota_A > Polyangia > JAAYKL01 > JAAYKL01 > JAAYKL01. Next base: position 30,929 of record JAAYKL010000037.1, read on the forward strand.
CCCTATTCGCTGGTCTTCGACGAACACGACATCAAGCTCTGCCACGGCTCCCCCATCGACGTCGAAGAGTTCGACTACATCTTCGCCCCGGAGCAGGCCTACGCCCTGCTGCCCTTTTACGCGCAGTTGAACAACATCACCTTCATCGGCCACTCCCACCTGTGCCGCGTCTTCGCCCTGACCGAACGCACCGTCGAAGAGATCGCCGACAAAGTGTTCACCATCGACGCCAACCGCAAGTACATCATCTCGGTGGGCTCGGTGGGCCAGCCGCGCGACTACGACAACCGCGCCAGCTACACCGTGTACGACACCGAAACCCGCGTGTTCAAATTTCGCCGCGTCGAATACGACATCGAAGCCGCCGCCGAAAAAATCTTTCGCCTCGGCCTCGAGCGCAACTTTGGCAACCGCCTCTTCATCGGCGTCTGAGCGCCCCCGCGTTTTCCGCGCCTCCACCCGCAAAATGTTGATTTCTTATCAAAACCGTTGACGTTTTAGGTCGGAATTCTGCTACTGTTGTATTTTCAGCGGCGCTGCCGCGCAGCAATCTGTTGCAGGGAGGGTTTGTCATGATTCAACGATTGTCGCTTATGTGGGTGGTCTGGGGCATCGCAGGGCTCTTGTTGGGAGCGGCCTGTTCGTCAGAAGATGCCGGTGCCGCAGCGCCGTTTGGCACCGACGGAAACAGCAATTACGGCACTGACGGAAACAGCAACTTCGGTACCGACGGGAACAACAACTTCGGTACCGACGGAAACAGCAACTTCGGTACCGACGGAAACAACAACTTCGGAACCGAAGGGAACAACAACAACTCCGGAACCGACGGAAACAATAACAACCCCGGAACCGACAGCAACAACAACTTCGGTACTGACAGCAACAACAATAACTCCGGAACCGACAGCAACAACAACAACCCCGGAACCGACAGCAACAACAACCCCGGCGCCGACACTGGCAGCACCGATGATTCGTCGGGGGGAGACCCGGTCGACTGCGACGCCACCCTGGACTGCTACGGCGCATGTTGGGGATGCGCCCTGGACGGTCTGTGCGCCGGTTTGGACGCCGCCTGCACCGCCAATGCCCAATGCCGCGCGCTCCAAAATTGCCTCTCCCCCACCTGCGACGCCCTGGGCGGCCAGGCATGGCAGGACTGCTACGACAACTGCGTCCAGCAGCATCCGGGCGGCGAGGACATGCTCCGGCAAATATGGACCTGCGTCTACTGCGACGCGTGCGCCAGTTCCTGCGGCTCCGTCGGATTCGACTGCACCCCGCACACCCCTGCGGACTGCACCCCCGGCGAACGGCGCTGCGCGGGCGATGTGGTGCAAATCTGCAGCGACACGACGCACACCTGGACCGACAACACCACGTGCGCCAACGGCTGCCGAGACGGCGTGTGCCTGCCGTCGACATCGGCGCCCAAGCTGGTGGGCTACCTGCTGAGCGTCGGAAACATCGGGGGCGTGTCGGCGTTTGACAGCATCGACTTCACGGCGGTGGACGTGCTCATCCACGCCTTTGCCACGGCCGGCGGCAGCAACACCGAGCAGGTGGTCGGCGTCAACGACGACTTCACAAACTACCGCACAGCCGGGCTGCTCACCAAGGCGCGGGCCAAGAACCCCGGCATCAAAATCCTCTTCAGCCTGGGCGGCGCCAACCACTCTTATCCGATGAAGGCCAATTGGGGCAGCGCCTCCTGGCGCAACAACTTCGCCGCCAATGTGGCGAACGCCGTGGTGAACTGGGGCTACGACGGCGTCGATTTGGATTTGGAGTTTCCCGTCGGTGACCAAGAGCCGGGCTACTTCACGGAATTGCTCAAGGCGATTTACAACGCGGTCAAGGCCAAGGGCAGCCAATACCTGGTGTTTTTCGGGGTGAGCCCGGGCTACTACATCGACCAGTTTCAATATGCGCAGCTCAACAACTACTCGGACTATGCGTTTTACTTCTGCTACGACTGGTCCAATCCGCAACAGGGTCCCATGACCAAACCGGGCGCGACGTTAACGGCCTTTGGCGGCGCCAAAATCGAGGCCTCCTGCCGCGGCGCGTTGAACTACATGCTGGGCCAGGGCTATCCAGCGGGCAAAATCATCATGGGCAATCCGTTTTACGCCAGCAATCAAACCCAGTGGCGCAACGCGCCCCCAGAGGTGAAGAGCAACACCGCGACGCCGGATGCCGCGAGCCTGGAGGTCCAGATCGGCGGGTTTTGGTGGAACACGCCCAATGCCCTGCGCGCCAAGATGGCAGCGGTGCTCGACCCCGCCCAAAGCGTGCTCCAAAACCGCGCGGTGCTCGGCGGCGTGGGCTGGTGGGAGTGGGGCTACGAAAATCCCGCAAGTCCCGATCTCTCCGGGGCCATTAAGAACGAAGCCGCGGCCAAGTACGGCCGGTGACGCTGCTGGTCCGCGCCGTGACGCCACCTCCCTACGTGATCTCCCGCCTGTAAAAAACAAAATCGCGCCGTCGCATGGCGAAATGCCGTTGACGTGTAATGAGCATATGTTCATAAAGATGCCTGGAGGACGCATGCCCAGACCCACACAAAAACGCGATGTCTTTGCCCAGCCCGGTGCGTCGCTCTTCAAGCCCGCCGGGATGCCCCGCAGCGAAACCGAGGCGGTACACATGACCCTCGACGAATTCGAGGCCCTGCGACTGTGCGATCTCGACGGCTTTTACCAGGAGGCCGCGGCGGCCCACATGGGGGTGTCTCGGGCGACGTTCAGCCGCATCCTGACCCGGGCGCGCCACAAGGTCGCCTACGTGCTGCTACACGGCGCCATGCTGCGCATCGAAGGCGGTCCGGTGCGCGCTCCCCAACACCCGTGCTGCCAGCGACCCGGACGACACCACCACCAACGCAAACTGCGTTGTCACACCGCTCCCAAGGAGGAATCCCAATGATCATTTGCATGCCCATCGAATCGAATGAAGAAATGAAGAGCCCCCTCAGCGATCACTTCGGCTCGGCGCCGCTCTTCGCCATTGTCGACACCGACACCCAGCAGTTTCGCGTTGCCGAAAACAACAACGAGCACCACGGACACGGGGGCTGCGCTCCGGTGGCGCTGTTGGCCGACATGGGCATTCAGGCGCTCATCGTTCGCGGCATCGGCGCGGGGGCCATCCGCAAGTTTTCGGCCATGGGCGTGGATGTGCTCTCATCGCCGCACGCGACGGTGGCTGAAGCCGTGGCAGCCCACACCGCCGGAAAACTCGTGCCCCTGGCACCGGGAGACGCCTGCAGCCAAGGCCATCACCACCACCACTAAGGGGCAATGTGGTTGGGGCCACGCTTCGCCGCAGCCCCGCAAAAGCGCGCTTGGCCTTTCGGGCGAAACCCACTAAAATTTCCCGCCATGCACAAACTATCTTTGCCCCCCTCATCACACATTCACTTAATCGGCATTTGCGGCACGGGCATGGGCGCTCTGGCGGGCCTGCTCAATGCGCGCGGCCACCGCGTGACCGGCTCCGACGAAGGCGTGTACCCGCCCATGAGCGACATGCTGCAATCCCTGCAAATCCCCGTGGCCATCGGCTACGGTCCGCAAAACCTCGACCCGCGCCCTGACCTTGTCATCGTCGGCAACATCTGCCGCGCCGATCACCCCGAGGCCCAGGCGGCCAAAGACATGGGCATCCCCTACGCCTCGTTTCCGCACACGGTGCGCGACCTCTTCTTGCGCGAGCGGCAGTCCCTGGTCATCGCGGGCACCCACGGCAAAACCACCACCACCGCCCTCACCGCCTTCTTGCTCGAAGCCGCTGGCAGCGACCCCTCGGTGCTCATCGGCGGCGTCACCCGCGACTTCGGCAGCGGGTTCAAGCTCGGCAAAGGCCAAGCCTTTGTCATCGAGGGCGACGAATACGACAGCGCCTGGTTCGAAAAGGTGCCCAAGTTCTCCTTTTATGTGCCCCACGCGGCGGTCATCACCTCGGTGGAGCACGATCACATCGACATCTACCCCACCGCCGAGGCTTACGAAGCGGCCTTTCGCACGCTGGTGGAGCAAGTAGACCCCGGTCCCTTGGCGATTTACAGCGGTGATGCCGGCGCCATGCGCGTCGCCGAACACGCGGACTGCCCCGTCGTCACCTACGCGGTCAAGGGCGACCCGTTCTCCTTCGAACCCTCCTGGCTCGCCATCCCCAAGGGCTTGCACGACTTCGAGCTCCGCATCGAAGGACGCCAGGCCGGCCTGTTCCGCAGCCCCATGATGGGTCGGCACAACCTGCGCAACACCCTGGCCGCCCTCATCGTGGCCCACGTCTCCCAGGGCGTCCCCCTCGAAACACTGCGCGCGCAGTTGCCCCAATTTCAGGGCGTGCAGCGGCGTCAGCAACTGCTCGGCACACCGGGCGACATCACCGTGTACGACGACTTCGCCCACCACCCCACCGCGGTGCGCGAAACCCTGGCGTCCCTCAAGGCGCGGCACCCCAACGGGAAGCTCATCGCCGCCTTTGAGCCCCGCTCCGCCACGGCCTGTCGCAGTTTGCACCAGCAGGCCTACGCCGAGGCCTTCGACGACGCCTCCTTAACCATCATCGCGCCCTGCGGTCGCAACCTCCCGGACGCCGAGCGACTCGACACCCAGCGGCTCGCCCGCGATCTCCGGACACGGGGCACCACCGCCGCCGCCACCGCCACCACCGACGACGTCCTTGCGGCCATTGTCGACGCCGCGCGACCCGGCGACATCGTCGTGTTGTTTTCCAACGGCGCCTTTGGCGACATCCGGAGCCGCCTCATCGACGCCCTGACCCCCAAAACCGCCAACGCTTGACATGACGCCCCACTCCCCGCACAGCGACAGCCACCCCGCGCCACCTGCGCCATCCACGCCACCCGCGCCGCCCAAAGCGCCGCTCAACGCCTCGCGCATCCTGGCCATCGTCATCGCCCTGGTGGTGGTCTTTTTGTTCCTCGGCAGCCTCAGCGACACCGGCATGCTGCGCGCTGGCACCCCCGCGCCCCCCTTTGTCCTGGAGCGCGCCAACCCGCCCTACAACGCGGTGTCCCTCAGCGACCTAGAGGGCAGCGCCTTCATCATCGACTTTTGGTCCACGTCGTGCCCGCCCTGCCTGCGCGAAATGGACGTGCTCAAGCGGCTCTACGCGCGCTACCAAGACCAGGGACTGCGCATCGTCGGCATCAGCATCGGCGGCGAGACCACCGAAGACGTGCAGCGCTTTTCCCAGGCGCGGGGCATCACCTATCCCATGCTGCTCGACCCCCACAACCAAGCCGCCATGGACTACCGGGTCTCGTCGTTGCCTGCCCTCTACATCCTGGACGGCGACAAAAACATCGCGGCGTCCCTGTCGGGGTTTCGCTCCGAAAGCGAGCTCGACGCGCACATCCGCAAGGTGCTGTCCCTGCCGTAACCCAGCCCAATGGCGTAAAAATATGTCGCTGTGTCGGCGCCGGTTTACGCCGGGATAACGCCCCGCGCTACCAGCAATGCCAGGACGCGCGCCACGCAGGCTTCGATGGATTCGCGGCCCGTGTCCAGGCGCAGGTCCGGGTTCTCGGGGACCTCGTAGGGGGAGTCGATGCCGGTGAACTGCGCGATCTCGCCGGCCCGTGCCTTTTTGTACAGGCCCTTGGGATCGCGGGCTTCGCAGAGCGCGAGATCGGCGTGGCAATAAATCTCGACAAAGGTGTCGGGCTGCAGGGAGCGCACCAGCTCGCGGTCGGCGGCAAAGGGACTGATGAACGCCGCCAGATTGACGATGGCCGCCTTGGTGAACAGCCGGGCCACCTCGCCGACGCGCCGGTTGTTTTCGAGGCGATCCGCATCGGAGAAGCCCAGGTCGCTGTTGAGGCCAAAGCGGACGTTGTCGCCGTCGAGCACGAAGGTGCTAATGCCGCGCGCGTGCAGTGCCACGGACACGGCGTTGGCCAGCGTGGATTTTCCCGAGCCCGACAAGCCGCAGAACCACAGGGTAATGCCCGGATGACCGTGGAGCGCGGCCAGGTCGTCGGTGCTGACGCCAGCGGTGTGCCAGGTGAGGTTTGCAGCGTGGGGCGGTTTGTTGGCAGCATTCATGGCAGGGGTTCGCTTTCGAATGGGTCGGGGCGCGGGGCGGTGGCGCCTACAGCAGGGAATCGACGAAGTTGAGCAGGGGTTCGCTGCCCGCCTCGTTGACGACAGTTGCGGGCAAGGCGCGCAGTTGCCACTTCACCTGCCACACGGAGGACGCGCCGGCTGCCAATGTTTCGTAGGCGCCTTGCTGCTCCACTTCGGCGTAGGTGGTTTTTGCGTACACCTCGATCTCGCCTTCGCCGGGGGCCGCCTGCGCGAGGGGGATATCCGGAAAGGTTTTGAGCAGGAGCACGGTGCCGTCGCTGTGCGCCAGCCAACCTTCGGCGCCGTCGGCCAGCAGCTTGTGTTCGCCGGTCACGTCGCGGTGGTCGATCCAGGTGGTGCCCAGGGAGTTGGAATACGGGATGGGCGAGAAGCTGCCCGAGGAGGGCACGCCCTCACCGGTGGGATAAAACGTGAGGCCGTTGGGCGCGACCCGCGTGATTTCCCAGGGGGCCACGGTGCGCGGTTGGCTGCCGGTGTTGTGGATGGTGTAGGTCAGCGAGATGGCCCCGGCGTTGAGGTCGAGGGCGAAGCGTTTCTCGACCTGCATGCTCAAGGAGCCGATGACCGGCGAGGTTAGCGTGACGATCAGGTTGGCCTCGTCGACGGTGGCGGACCAGGTGTGCGAGTCCAACTCGGCGAGCGGCGGCCAGTTCCAGATGGATTGCGGACTGGGCCAGAAGGTCGAGCCCCCCAGCGTGCCGTTGGCGGTGGAGTTGTGCAAAATGTTGTGGCCGTTCAAGTAAAAGCCCGAGATGAGCGCCCCTTTTTGTGCGGTGAATTCGAAGCGCCACGTGTCGGTGCCGTTGCCGAACTCCAGGGCAAAGCCCGGCACGGTGCTGCCGTCCACCACGACGTTTCGCTCGATGGGTCCTGTCCAGGTGTAGGTGTCTTGGGCGCCGGTGTCCGTGGTATCAGTGCCTTGGATATCCGTGCCTGGGGTGTCGGTGCCCGGGTGCGGCGTTGTATCGGTGCCCTGTGTCATCGTATCCATGCTGTCATCCGTTGGGGTGTTGGTGTCTGCGTTGGGGTCCAGTCCGTCGGTATCGGTCGAGGGGCCTGGCGTGCCGTTGGTGTCCACGCCATTGGTTGCGTTGTTGGCGTTATTGTAGAGATTTCCATTGCTCTCATCGTCGGATTCACATGCCATCGCGGATACCAAGACACATAGTAAAATCCAGCCATATTTTTTCACGAGTCCCACCTTTTGCCTTTCCGCAGCGTTGCGCCGGGTGCCGGCAATTGTACGCCAACGCCCCAGCAACAATCCAGATTTCATTTTCACGCCGACCAAAACGGGACAATATCTGTCTTGCGACGGGACAATTTTTGGCCGGATTTCAAAACGTAAAATAATGTGCAATGATTTCAACGGGTTAACCTGCGCAATATCGTGCGCACCTGTTTTCTCCCTCGCATCGAACGGCGCCTAGGGTGGGTTTTGCGACTACAAAATTTCCTCAAAGGTGGTGGCGATTAGGATGCGGGCAGAAGTGTTTCCGCAGTGGGTGACTGCCGCACCAAGGCGTGCAACTCGATCGCTCGTTCCAATATAACACCCTCGGTGCGCGCATGCTCAACCCGAAACAACGCCGCGCGCGTTTCCGCTACTGGTACATCGGCCGCTTTTCGGGAAAGTTTCCTGTTGAGCGCAAAAAAGATTCTTTTTGTACTGATTTTGGCGCGGCATCCCACTGGTCCCACTGCATGGTGGCGCCAGTATCCTGCTGGCGTGGGCAATCACTCTGATCGCCCCCTTCGTCTCCCCCGCGGCATCCCACGGGTCCTACGGGTCCCACCGGTCCTACCGGCCCTGTTTTCCCACACGCCGCCCAACAACACCGCAAAGATGGTGGTGTAAGGAGCACTGGAAATATCGCGGTGTTGTGTCTTTTTGTATTTATTTTTCCAAGTGGTGCCGCATTACGACTCGACCTCATTTGCCTTCTCCAATTGTCGCGTAATTCTCTCTTCTAAC
>JAAYKL010000038.1 GCA_012522445.1 Myxococcales bacterium
CGGGGATCGATTCGACAGGCGCACTCAGTTCATAAGCCCTTCCCCGGTTAAAGGGGATTAAGACTTTCAGGATCTCCCCAGGTTTTACGCGCCAAACCGATTTCGTTCATAAGCCCTTCCCCGGTTAAAGGGGATTAAGACCTAGCGCTCGCAAGCAGCGAGACGCTGCCAGCGCTCCAGCGTTCATAAGCCCTTCCCCGGTTAAAGGGGATTAAGACAAGGGGCACCTCTCTACTTCGTTTTGAGGGCGGCGAACGCCGTTCATAAGCCCTTCCCCGGTTAAAGGGGATTAAGACAGCAACCGTAACAACCGTCGTGACGCCGAAGGCGTCGTTCATAAGCCCTTCCCCGGTTAAAGGGGATTAAGACAATACTTTTTCAGCTTCAGATTCAGGAAACATTCCAGTTCATAAGCCCTTCCCCGGTTAAAGGGGATTAAGACCACGAGCGTGGCGAAAGAAGTCTCGTAACGAGCCTTTTGTTCATAAGCCCTTCCCCGGTTAAAGGGGATTAAGACGATCAGTTTCGGGGCGTGAGCCCCGTTGCAGAAGCCATCGCGTTCATAAGCCCTTCCCCGGTTAAAGGGGATTAAGACAATTGCAGCAATGCATCTTGCAGTGTCGCGGCATAGACGTTCATAAGCCCTTCCCCGGTTAAAGGGGATTAAGACTTGACCTCCATGTTTTTCATTTTGGCTCCTTTTTGTTCATAAGCCCTTCCCCGGTTAAAGGGGATTAAGACATAGCCTCGCACCGCTCGGCAGTCGCTTCTGCATCGAGCTTTGCGAGGTTCATAAGCCCTTCCCCGGTTAAAGGGCTGGGCTTGCCCAGCGATTTGAAACGACCATGACTGCGTGTTTGTGCGCGTGCTGGCCGTTCCAAAGCCCTTCCCCGGTTAAAGGGCTGGGCTTGCCCAGCGATTCGAAACGACCTGAGCTGCGTGATGGTGCGACCAGGATGGTCGCGGTCCCAGGATGTGCCTTCCCCGGCTAAAGGGCTGGGCTTGCCCAGCGATTTGAAACGACCTGAGCTGCGTGATGGTGCGACCAGGATGGTCGCGGTCCCAGGGTGTGCCCTTCCCCGGTTAAAGGGCTGGGCTTTAGCCCGGCGATTTGAAACGACCGCGACTGCGTGTTTGTGCGCGTGCTGGCCGTTCATAAGCCCTTCCCCGGTTAAAGGGCTGGGCTTGCCCGGCGATTTGAAACGACCATGACTGCGTGATGGTGCGACCAGGATGGTCGCGGTCCCAGGGTGTGCCCTTCCCCGGCTAAAGGGCTGGGCTTTAGCCCCGCGATTTGAAACGACCGTGACTGCGTTGGTTGCGGCCAAGATGGCCGCGGTCCCAGGATGGTCGCGGTCCCAGGATGGTCGCGGTCCCAGGATGGCTGCGGTTCCGGGTAGGACAATGCCGCGCGGGCGGGATTCGCATAGCGGAGCGGTGATCACCGCACTTAGTGCGTCCGTAGGTGTCAGAAAAATACACGATGAGACGATGCCAATAAGTGAAAGGGTATATGGGTATACAAAATGGATAGAGACGATTCAATTGATTTTGGTGGGCGTTGGATAGGTAAAGTTTACAACTCTGACGGGGAAATCATTAAAACAACTGAGCTGTATCAACTGAAACAAGAGTGCCATGACGTAACCGTCAAGCTGTTAAAAGAAATTGGCGGTGCTTCTTTTCGAGTTTATGTTCATGGGATGGATATATATTACGATGAAAGAGACAGTGACCATAAGTACCTGGTTCCGTTATGTCCTATTTGTGGAGGTTGTCCCAACGCGGTAAGGAAAAAGAAAGGTGAACCTTGGGTGGTGACCTGCCGAACGGAAGGATGCACGCATCGCGCAGAAGGTGATGACCTTTTATCGGGTTTGATCGAATGGTCGGAAGGCGCCGTGTTGGCATAGGCGTGGCACATGAAGCAAAACTGATTTTAGGGGCACCGGCCTAGGGTGTTGTCCAGTCGAGCACGTCGAGGTGCTCAGAGCCATATCGCTGGGCATTGGGGGGATCGGATAAAAAATCGTGGCGGAGTAGGTGCACTTGTGCCTTGGCGCGCTGGGCGGCGGTGAGGAGGACCGCCGTCATTTCGGAGGTGCCAGGCGTGATGTTGACCGCTGAGGGCGCCGATTGCAGCCATTGGGCGATGTCGTCGCAGATGGCCTGGGCGTTGTCGTTGCGCAACACAAACACCGCGTCGTTGCGCTTGAACAGGGCGGGTTGGTCCTGTTGGAGTTTGCGCAGCGAGGCTTCGGAGCACAGGTAGGCGCGCTCTTGGGCGGGAACGCTTTGGACAATGAGGCGGGTAACCAGCGGTTGCAGGCTGACGGCCACTGCCAGGCGGCATAGTTGCTGCGGGTTTTGGCGGCGTAGCGATTGCGCCAAGTCGTCGACCAGGTGGGTGGCGTAGTAGCGTTGGCGCTGGTGGGCATCGACCGCGACAAAGGGCGTGTTGGCGTAGTGGAGCCTTTGCGGGAGGTCGGCGTCCGGGGGCGGCGGCGAGGCGAGCCGGATGAGCAGGGGTTGCAGGCTGGTCAATAGGTTGGCGGTGCCAGCGGGCAGTTTGTGCACGCGGGGAGAGGCGGCGGTGCCGGGTTCGTCGGCGTTTTGGTCCGGGACAAAAAAAGCCCATTCGCGATGTGGGCAAAGCTGCGCTGCTGCGGCGTACTTGGCCGGGATGTCGCCCACCGCTTCGATGCCGCTACCCAGCCAGGCGCCGGTGGTGAAGACGGCGGTGTCGGGCAGGATGTCGTGCTGGCGCAGGTAGAGCGCGGCGGCCAAGGGCACAAAGGCGGAGTCGGCCTGCAGGTCGAGGGCGCGCAGGTCGAGGTGCTGCAGGCGCGGTGCCAGGTGCAGGGTGTGCGTTTCGCGTCGATGCGATGGCAGGGCGGCGCGCACCCGTTTGGCCATGTCGGCAAAGGCCGCTGGCAAGCGCGGGTCATCGCCGGGAGAAGCGCTTGCGGCAGGGAGCCATTGCAGGGGCAGGGCAAAGGCCTCGGCGAAGAGCTGGGCGTCGACGAGAGCACGCCACGGCGCTTTCCAGGCCAGGAGCGGCCAGGCGCTACCCGCCGCATCGGGGAGTGTGGGCGGAGAGATGTTGGCGGCTTGGCGCGCGGCGTCTGTGAGCACAAAGGGGGCCAGGCCACCCAGGAACTGCTCGGCAATGCGGGCGCGGGTGGCGAAGTCGCTGGTGGCGTCGAGAAAGGGTGCGAGTTTGTCGTAGGTGAGCTGCATGGCCGGGCTAGGGGTCGGGGTGCAGGAGCGCCTGGGTGCCATCGGGCCACTCCACGGCGAGCTGCGGTTGGGATGGGTCGGCTTGGTGCGCGGCCAACAAGGACATGGAGAACTCGGCGAGTTTGTCGCCCTTGGGCAGCGGGTGTTTTTGTCCGAAGAGCCAAAGGTGGGCGTCCGGCATGGTGGAATCCCCTTGGCAGAGGAGGGTGCAGTGGAGCTCGTTGCGGCTGGGCCGGGCCGTGATGACGGCGATCCATTTTTTGGCGTCGTCGGCAAAGCGCCAGGATGGATTGGGGGTGGCATGCGTCGCGGCAGCCTGAATGGGAGTGGGCAATGGGGTCCGGGGTCGCCAATCATATGCGCTGTCGTCATCTTCTGCGCTGTCGTCATCTTCTTCTTCACCAACAGCCATCGCGGCTTCGGTGTCGTCGATGTACCAGGGCTCGTCGGCCTCGGGGTCGGCGCTGGAGAACAGGCCAAAGCAGGGCGCCCACACGACATCGGGATCGGCGATGGCGGCAGCCAGTAGACGCGGCGTATCGGGGATGTCGAGGGCATCGAACACGTCGCCGTGGGTGCCGAAGTGGTGGTCGAGCGCGGGCAGGGCGTTTTGTAGGCGCTCGCCGGCATTGCGCACTTGCAGGGCGGCTTGCACCGAGCTGAGATCGTCGCGTGCAGTGAACAGCGTTTGTGCCGTGTTGGCGGCTTGGGGGTCATCGGCGGCCACCAGTTGGGTGAGCGCATCGATGCTGCTGTAGAGCGCGTTGGCGCGTTCGATGGCGTCGGCTTCGAAAGAGGCGATGGCGTCTTGTGAGAGCGTCTCGAGCCAGGCGCGGGCGCGGTCTTTGACCGGGATGGGGGCGCCGGTGATGAGGGCCTGCTGGAAGGTTTGTTTTTCGCTGCGATCGGTGGGTATCCAAAGGCGCAACAAAAGCCCGATGGCGGCGATGCGGTGCCAAGGGGTGCCGGCGGTGGCCAGGGATTGCGCTTCGTCCTTAAGCCAGTCGGGGCAGGAGTGGCCACCCAGCATTTGGGCGATATCCAGGGCGGGTACGTTATCGGCGCCAGAGCGGGTGGGCACCGTGGGTTTCTTTGCGGTCATTTGGCTCTCCCAATGGGGGTGACGCTTGGGGCCGGAGAAGTCTGACAACTGGCCTTGCGCTTAAATCGCAGGATGTAGCGCCGGGCGAGTTGGGCGTCGTCCGGGGAAAGGGCGTTGTTGGTTTGCATCTCGTCGATGGCCGTGGCCATGTCGTTGCGGAAGCGCCGCTGGTTTTGGTAGGCGGCGTCGCGGGCGCGGATGCGGGTGTTTTCGTCGGCATCGGGAGCGAGTAGGTTTTCGCGCAACAGCACGTGGTGCATGCTGGTTTCGGTGAAGAGAAGGTTTTGGCTGATGCGCCAGGTTTGTTCGAGGGAGGACCAGTAGCGCTTGGGGCGGTTGGCCTTGAGGTGTTCGTAAATGCGCCGGATCAAGGCTTGGGCGTCGGCGAGGATTTGCTGTTGTTCGGCGTTGTGCGCAGGCGTGTCGGGTCCCAATGCGCTTTGTATGTCGCGGATGTAGCGCGCACGGCGTTCGCGTCTTTGGGTTTGGGGGTCGTTGGCGTTGTGGGTTTTGTCGGCGGCAAACACGGGCGTCTCGGCATCGCGCAGGGCGTCGCGGACGAGGTCGATTTGTTGCTGTTTGCGCAGGTGGTCGTTGATGGTGTTGTGCAAAATGGCCATGGCATAGCGTTGGCACTCGTCGTCGGGCAAAGCAGTGAGCTGGGTCTTTCGGTTTAAAATATTACACAGGACATCTTGGGCGATGTCGTCGGCTTCGCCGCTTTGGCGCTCGCGATATTTCTTTTTTACATTGAAGTGAATTTGTTGTTGCAACTGCGCTGCGGCTTGCACGCTGTCCGGCGTGCCTTGGAGTGTGGTGCGAATGAGTGCGGCGATGGTCATGCGTGTCGTGCCATGTGTTGGGTTGCAGTTGTTGGAGCAGCCTAACAAAGGCCCGGCGGGGTGCCAATTATTTTGCAGTGGCTTTGCTGGTGTGCGGTGTGTGATGACGCGCATGAAGGCGCCGCGGGCGTTGAGGCTGTTTACACCACCAGCACGGGAGATGGCGGGGACACCAGTGGGCCGACGCCCATGATTTCGGCGCAGGCCTCGCAGTTGGCGCATTGGCGGTAGATGCGCACGTTGTCTAAGTCGGGATCCATGATGGCCAGCATTTGGTTTTTCACGCTGGTGAGCTGGTGCGTCTTCAGGCAGGCTTCAAACACGCTCTCTTGTACGCGCACGCCAATGCCCGAGAGGAACTTGTCGATTTTGCGCCGTCGTCGGTCATCGGTGATGTCGTAGGCAATGATGTAGCGCATGCGTTACCTCGGAGAGAGCCACGGCGTGTACGCCTGGTCGTTATCGATGCACCGCGCCAGGTGGTGCACTTGGGCGCGCATGACGTGTTGCAGGCTGAGGCGCAAGCCGCGCGGCGGGTAGTACACCATTTCATTTAAGCGGCGTTGGTACTCGCCCACCCACTTGCGGATGCCGGTCTTGCCAAAGATCACCGGTGGCGGCAGCGTTGCGTCTTCCCCATGTGAACCGTCGCCATCTTCGCTGTAATCCTCGAGCAGCAAGCGCTCTTCGGCGGTGGCGTCATCGCCCTTAATCCACTGAAAGTCGCGGTGAGAAATCGCCCCGGTGTTGAGGGCACGGATTACGGCGCTGTCCACAATGACCGGGCGAAATTCTTCGATGAGGTCGAGCACCAGTGAGGGTCGCCCGTACTGGGGTGCGTGCAAGCCACCGAGATAGGGATCGAGGCCCGCGCTTTCGACCATGGCGTGAATGTTGTTGCCCAACTGCGTGTAGCCGAAGCTGAGCAAGATATTGACCGGGTCGGGCGGGGGGCGCCGCAGCCGCTTGGTGAACGAGATGTTGGGCGCGGTGATGAGGGTGCCGAAGACCGCGAAGTAGGCCGCTGCTGCGCTGCCCTCCACGCCGCGTAGGGTGTCGAGATCGCGGGCGCCGTCGACGCGCTGTTTGGCCAAACGCAGTGCCACCAGCGCTTTGCTCAACTCAGGAGATGGCCGTCGCTTTTGAAAACGAGCGAGGAGCCGACGTTGGTTTTCGATTTTGCCGCGCACGCACGACGCGGCCAAAGCGAGCTGGTGCGCGGGATCGGATAGGCGTTGGAATTGTTTTTTTCGCAATAGGATGTTGCGCGATCGACCGGAGGTCAGGCGGCCCAAAAACCCACCGCCGCGGTGCATGAAGACGACGTCGACGCCGTTTTTGAGCATGGCTTTGACCGCTGGGGTGGTGAGCGCGGCATTGCCGAGTACCACGCACTGCGATAGGGAGGCGAGCTGCGCGCGCTCCGCGACGATGTCCTGGATCTTCACCACAATCTCCTCTCCGCGCTTTCCGATAATCGCGTCGTGCTCCACCACAAAGAGCGATTGCACGTCAGGCCTCTGGCGTTTCGTCTCGTGGCGCTGGTGCCTGGCTGTCGAGGGCAGGTTTGTCCGAGGTGGCGTTGGCCAGGTTTTCGCGCACGAGTTTCAGTTTTAGCGCGTTGGACATTTTGCTCAGGCGCGCGATTTCTTCCTCCATGCGCAGCAACTGCGCGGCATCTGCATTGTTATCGAGAGCGGCGTAGCCCACTTGTTCGGCCATTTCGCGGTAGCGCAAGGCGCTGATATGCAGCAGCGGATGCGCATAGGCGCCCAGACTCGGATCAAAGTGGCACAGGCATCCGACGGAGATAGGTTCGATGCCGAGACGATGGCGGATTTTGGCACAACTAGTGGGGTGGCCGCGCAAGCGATTGCGCAGCGGGGGTATGCCCGTGATTCCGGCGCGCGCCAAGAGGGTGTTGACGATCCGCGGTCCGTGGGTCAGGTGCCCCAACGTGTAGGTGAGGACAGTGATTTCATTTTGGTGTAGCAGGTCGCCGCTTTCGCAGTTTTCGATGAGGTGGTGCAACACCGTGCATTGGCTGCGTATCCACGCCAGTTCGGCGTCGTCTTCGATGCGGTAATCATCGCCGCTGAAGAGCTGCGCCCGCGAAAAGTGTACGGGGTCATCGCTGTCTTCTGTGGAACGCGGGGTGCTGGATGCTTTGGATGCGCTGCCCTTGTCGTTGTCGTTGGACAGAGACGGGTTTGTTTTGATCCGCGCATGGAGATCGTCGAGCTGTTCCTGTGTGGTTCGCTGGACGTCGCGCAGCATGGACATGGGATGTGCTTCGTGGGTGCCGTCGGCGTGCAGGAGACGGCTGCGCAACCCGCTTTTTAAATGCAGGCCCAGGGGCAGTTTGATGAGGTTGCCCAGGCCTCCCTTTTTGACGTGGCTCTGGGCGGGAAACAAATCGATGTGCACTTCGGCGGGCAACGCCCCTGCGGACTGTTGGATGTGTTTTAGCAAGGTGCGCGCCTTGTGAGCGGGCCAAGGTTCATCGAAAAAACACCAGAGGTGGTAGCCCTTGTAACCGCTCCATTCGATGAGCGGGGCGAGGCCCGAGCGGCGTGCCAACTCGGCCATGTGCAGGGTGAGTTGTTTGGCGTTTTCGAGGTGCTTCTGGCGGTTGGCGATGTCGGTCATGCCAGTTGTGGAGACATCGATGTCCACGGCCATGAAGCTCACTTGGTTGTCGCGGCGAATGACGTAAGCGCCGATGGTGGCGGTGCCCATGAGGTGTTGGCGGATGATGTGACCATTCAAAGGTTGTTGGATGGGACTGTAGCCCGTTCGCCCGTCTGGTGCGCTCCATTGCCGCGCGTGCACGCCCTCGCGTCCGGAGAAGAGGTCGGCCATCAGCAACAGGTCGCTGTCTTGAAAGCGCGGTGGGCTCGTATCGTCTTCGGCATCGCGCGCATCGGATGTCGCGTGTTCGTTTTGCAGGAGCGCTGCGATGGTCTCGCGCGTGGCGTCGTCGTTGCTGGACAGGTTTTGCAAGGCGCTCAGTTGAACGACATCCCCCATGTGGGCGAAGAGCTCGGCCAAGTGCCGGGTGCCTGTGTTGGGTCGGTGTTTTTGCAAGTGGCGCAATAGCCGCTCGGCATCGGAGAACATGCCCATGTCGCGCCGCAGTTCGCTCAACGCGACGAGCGCGCCTTCGTGCGTGTCATCGACCTCCAACGCTTGGTTGTAAGCGGTAACCGCGGCCTCCAGATTGCCTTGGGCTTCGGCATCGCGTGCCTGTGCCAATAGCGCATCGATGTTGTGGGTTGTTGAAATGCGGTCGCTCATATTTGACCTCCTGGGGTGTGCGGCGTCTTGCCACTGGAAACACATCGGGTTTCCGCCGCTGCATCTGACACCTGGGGTGGGTTGGGTAGGGGAGGGGGGTGGCCATACTGGCTGTCAGATGTTTGGGGGTTCATGCGCTGGGCTATTTGAAAGCGCGGCGGTTGCCGCCTGGCAAAAGGAGGCCAGCATGCATGACGCAAAACGAGACCACAATTAAATCCATAGAGAGAGAAGCCAAACAACTGCAGGTGCAGGAGCCGGAACGGTCGCGTGCGCTGTTTATGTCGGCGGCGGAGGCGTGGTTGGAGGAGCCGCACAACGCGTTCGTCCTCGGTCAGTATGTGCGATTGGCGCGCAAAGGCACCGCGGACCCGCAACAGTTGCTAGCGATGGGGCACGAGTGGCTGTCGACGTATCAGGGTGCAGTGGAAATCGCCCGAAGCCTGGTGTGGGTGCACTACGATGTGGCGCAGCAGTTCCTGAAGCGAAAGCATCCGGATGCCGTGTGGCATCACCTGCAGCAGATGATTCGCCTGAGCGTTTCGGACAATCACCAGCAGGCTTATGGGGTGGTGTTGGTGGGGGCGATGAACTCACTGCTCTCCAAGCTCAGCCGTTTGCGCGAGCAACACTCGGGGCTCTCGAAGGCCGCCCATGACGAGATGTGCGAGACGCTGATCGCTGCGGTGGTTTTTTTGCTTCGGTATTCGCCCAGAGTGGCGGAGCAGGGCAACGCCTCACCGGCGGAGCGCTTGCATTATGCGGTGCGCCGGTTGGGCAGCGAGAGCGAGAGCGAGGTATCTCTCAAGATGATGCAGGTATACATGGATGCGGCGGCAACGGCGTTTCCGCGCAATGAGTGGTTCGTCTCGTCGCAAATCCGCGCATGGCTTCGTTTGGGCAATGTCGAGCGGGCGCACAAATTTGGCGAGGAGGCGTTTGCATATCTTCCGTCGTCATTTGCGCTGGCGGAAGTGCGGGCGGATGTGGCCCGGGCGCGCGGAGACGATGCGGGGGCATTGGCGCTGCTGATGGCGGGCGCCATGGGGGAGAAAAAACCGTGGCCTTGGGCCAAATTGGCGGGGTTGTACGAAGAACTGGGCGATCTGCCGCGGGCGATGCAGGTTTATGCGACGGCGTTGTCGCATCACGATGTGCGGGACGCGGGGAAGGTGTGGCGGTTGCATTTTGCGCTGTGTCGCTTGCACCTGGCGGCGGGACAATTGGAGGATGCGGCGCGGGAGATGCTGCTGTCGTTGGATGCGCGCAAGCAAGGCGGTTGGCCGATGGACCGAGAGCAACAGGCGTTTCTGGAGGAGTCGGGGGAAATCTTTCGAGATGACATGGATCGATTGGCACAGACCAATGCGTCGCAATTGCGCCGCAATGCGGTGGGAAATTACCGCAGCGTGCGTGGGTCGTGGATGCGCGCAGAAGCCGAGCGTGGTGTGGTGACGCGGTTCGATGCAGAGCGGAAGTTTGGTTTTGTGAAAGCCGGTGAAAAGAGTGGAATATTGTTGGCACCGGTGGTGCGCGATTTGTCTGTGCGCGAAGGCGACGAGGTGGCGGTGATCATGGTGCCGTCGTGGGATGGCAAGAAGCAACGGCCCGGCTGGCGCGTGGCGTGGTTGGCGGTGTTGGGGGCGTAAGGAAGGTGGCAATGTCGTTAGGATTATCAATTTGGCTTGCTCTGGTAGTTGGTGCATTTCTTATTTATTATGGCGGGGGCATTCTCTTGCAGCTCTTACTTCTCATTTTTGTGCTTATTCGTCGTTTGATTGAGAAACTGTTTTCCGAAGATGACGATGTTTAGTTAATTCCCTTTGAGCGGGAGTGTCCATGTCGCAAACAGCGATGCTATTTCTTAGGGTGATTGGCAAATCAGGTGCGGTGATGGCGTTGGGCGCCTTCGTCTATAATATCAATCGCATTGTAAAATGCTTCTCGCAAACGAAAATAGTGCGCCCAAAAGGGCTGGTTTTGGTGAAGAATGGAGTGGTGTGGTGGCGATGAAGGGCGCGGTGACGAACCGATGTTTACAAGACTTGCGATTGGGAGGTTGAGATGAAACGGAAGGCGTTGGCGGTGGCTTTGGCGCTGTGGGTCGGTCTGTTGTGCGGTTGTTGTGATGACGATGCGGAGGAGGGCGGCGGTCGCGACTCGCAGGTGATCCCCTCGCGACCCATCACCGACAACCAGGCGAACACCTCGGATGGCGATGCGGCGAAGAGCGTGACGGAGCTGAGCCTGTGTTCGGTGGACATCCGCATTGTGTTCTCCGGGGAGAAGGCGGTGGAGATCGGGTTTAAGAACAACAATGACACGTCGGCGTGGGTGCATGTGCAAAACGAGAGCACCGGGGGGCTCGTCGCCAAGAATTGCCTGTGGTCCAAGGGGGAGGATTTCGAGCCGGTGTCGTTTTCGTTTGGCGATGCGCTGACGATCGCGGTGTACCTCGGCAAGGGCGACGTGCTGCATTTCTCGTGCAGCGAGTTCTTTGGGGAGCTGTTGGACTTTTTTCAGTTGTGCGGCGAGCAGGGCGTGACGATTGTGCCGCTCACGTGAGCGCGAAAAACGGGCATCCGCAAGGCTGAGAAAAAGGGGCGTTCAGAG
>JAAYKL010000039.1 GCA_012522445.1 Myxococcales bacterium
TGTTAAAGCCCTCTTCGCGGTAATTGGCGACGATCACCAGGTTGCCGTTGACCAGTCGCTTGATCTCCACGTCCTCGTGCTCTCCGCCGCACATCGCGTACATCGTCGGGGAGTCTTCGTCGACACAGCCGGCCATGAAAAGCACGGCGACGAGGGGCAACCACGCCACGCGCCTGGACAGAGACCAAGGCGAGGTCGCTGTCCTGCGGGCGCTTTGCTTTGGGGTGATCGTTTTTGGTGTACTGGGTTTGGGGGTAATGGGTTTGCGTGTCATAAGAGCCTCCTTGTTTTAAGCGCGCAAAAACACGGCCCCAATCGCGGTTCCGAATTTTTGCGTTAAAAGTGAGAACAGAAGCAATTATAGGTAGCCGCTGAAATCTGCGTCAATTTGTGAGCCAAAAGGGCCATGCAACCGACGGTAAAGCGACATTTAAATAGAGTTTGTGCTTCAGTACCGAGCAGGCTTGCGGCGAGGGATGGGCGCGTCTCGAGGTTCGCCGTTTTTTGCTCGTTTGGTTTATCGATTGAAGTGGGGCGTTTTGAGGAAGTTTTTAATTTGATTCCATTTGTTCGCCGCGCACGCAGCGCACCGCGTGGGTGTGAAACAGGGGGTGGTAGCGGTTTTCAATGGAGGCGTCCCTAAAATAGATCGCGTACGGATAATGCGTAATGCCATCATCGTCTTCGTACGACGCCCAATACGATCCGCACCCGCCGCGGAGCTCATCGGGCCAGTAGCAAAGGCCCTCCTGTCTTTCGCACCCCTGGTAGCAGATGATGGTGTCAACCTCGCCAGGCACGCACCCGTCTTCTTCGCGGCACACCTGTCCAAAAGGACACGCACCGCCGAGTTCGGTGACCGGGCAGCCCCGGATCAAACTGCGCAGCTCGATGAGGTTGGGCACGCGCCAATCCTGGTGGCCGTCGAGTACTAGATTGTTGCACCGCGACAACGACGTTCGGGAATCCCCGTCGTCGGGCGGCGACACCTCCCACTCCAGCCCCGTGGTTTCATCCACCCAAGTCAAAGGACCCACGGGCTCAGGTGCACCCGTACCGCTGTCGCTGTCATTGTTGCCGTGCTTGTCGCTGTCGCTATTGTTGTTGTTCGCAACATCGTCAGAACCCGCGCCACGCTCGCTGTCGGTCGCATCGCCGACACTGTCATCATGAGCGGCATCGCTAGAGCACCCCAAGGCCAAAGCAAACAACCCCCAAGTGCCCAGCAACAACAAAGCCAAGTCTCGTTGAAAAGTCGACATCGTCCCCTCCTGTGTGAATGAGCAACAAATACACCATCTCTCACGATGTTTTGCAAACCAATACACAAGCGTCCCAATGGCGCTGCACACGCGCTCGTCTCGGATGGTTGCGGTTTGGCGCCCTAAACGAGGCGCTCTTTACGCCCCGGCATATTGCCTTGCGCCGCTGCGGTGGGCGGTTCATGATGGGGAAATCTGTTGCCCACATCCCCCCGACAGGAGTTGTTATGTCCCATATAAAACGCCTCGCCATTGTCCTCTTGCTTGCCGGACTCGCGGTTGCCTGCGCCCACAAACCCAAGGTCTCCATGGTGCCCGCCACAGACCCAGACAAGCGCGCCGCCCTCGAAAAAATCGCCGAAGCCTACTACCGCGCCGCCACGCCCGCGACCCTCGAATCCCTGGTGGCCGAGGCGCAAGGCATCGACCCCGACGCCGCCCTGTACCACGAGATCGCCGCCGACCTCGCCCAACTGCAATGCGACGACGACGCGCGCTTCACCCACCTGCTGCGCGCCCTGCAAAACCCGGACAACGACGTCGCCCTGCTGCACCTACACGCCCTCGATGAAACCGCGCTGCGCGATGAACACGTCGCCTTGGCCGCCGACCTCCTGGCCACCCTCACCACCGCGCACCCCGACCCCCGCGTTCGCACCGCCGCCCACAGCCAATACCGCTCCTACCTGCGTTTGCGCGCCCGCTTCGATGACGCCGACGCCCACTTACAGCAAATCGCCTGGCGCGTGCCCTTCGCCTTCATCGGCAGCTTCAGCAACGAGCAAAACAAGGGCTTCGACATCGAGTATCCCCCCGAGAGCGAAATCGACCTGTCGCAAACGTATGCCGGCCGCAACGTGCGCGCCTCCTGGCGCACCGACATCACCACCGGCTCCTTTGGCGAGTACGATTTGCGCGAACACCTCTACCCCAACACCGATTCAGTGGCCTACGCCGTGAGCGCCGTCGAGGCCTCCGAGGCATTCACCGGCGAGCTACGCATTTCCACCAGCGACCCCATCAAAATCTGGGTCAACGGCGCCCTCATCTTCGAAGACCGCCACATCAACGCTTGGGCCTTCGACTTTCTCACCGTCCCTTTGACCCTGCAAAAAGGTGCCAACCGCATCCTCATCAAGACCGCGCAATCCGATGGCACCTGGGATTTGATGGCCCGCATCACCGGCGCCCAGGGTTCCCCACTGCCCAACATCGCGCTCTCCCCGCTCAGCCCTGACGCGCCGCCCACCGCCTTGGCCCCCACCGACATCGATCCGCGCAACGCCCTAGACAGCCTGCTCGACGAACTGCCCCTCTCCATGGACACGGTCCGCGGGCTATTTTGGGCCATCCAATGGGCGCAAAAACTCGAACTCCACGTGCCCGCCATCGAGATCGCCGACACCATGTTGCAGCACGAACGCCACAGCCTCCGCTCGCTCTACGAAGCAGCGCTGGCCTTGTGGCGCAACGAAGAGCGCGGCCGCACCTCCGACATCTTCGACGAATTGATCAAGCGCGGCGGCGACAAGCTGCTGCTGTTTCACCTGAACCGCATTACCTTTCTCAAGCAAAACCAATTGGGACGCAAAGCCCGCGATGCCGCTGCGGCCTTAGCCAAAAAACACCCCGAAAACCTCGACGCGCAACTCGCCCTGGCCCGCGCCTTTTCCGACGAGCAGTGGAACGAAGAGCGCTGCCACATCTACCAAAAACTCCGCGATCAAATTCCAGATTGGAGCGGGGCCCAGGTGCTGTGGGCCGGTTGTCTCAAAGACTTCGCCCAACACCGAGACAGCGACAAAATATACCGGCGGCTCCTCAAAAAAGTGCCGCGCCATTACCGGTGGATGAGCGCGCAATACACCGAGGCCATCCGCGTCGACGACTATGCGAAGGCGCGAAAAATACTGCACAAAATGCTGAAGGCCTGGCCCACCGCCACCGATCTCTGGTCTGAGCTCGGCTACCTAGAGCGCATCGCGGGCCGCTACGACGAGGCCGAAAAGGCCTGGCACAAACAGCGCGATTTGTCCCCCAACGCCCCACATCCCTACTTCAGCCTGGCCGCCATGGCGATGTTTCGGCAGCAGACCGACAAGGCCGTCGAATGGTGGCGCCTCGCCTTAGAGCGCGACCCGGCCAACGCAGCCCTGGCCGATCGGCTGGCGTTTTTGTCCCCGCAAACCCCCAAGCCCTGGGAGCGCGACATCCCCGACGAAAAGGCCCTCGATGCCGCGGTGGTGGTGCGCAACCACGCCCACTTCGATCCCGCCGCCGATCTCGCCTACCTCCTCGACCACCAGGTCACCGAGGTACAACCCGACGGCAGCGCTCTCAATGTCGTCACGATGGTACAACACGCCTTAAACACCACCGGCCGCGACGCGCTCATCGAACAGGGCTATCACTGCTGGGGCAACAGCCGCGTGCTGCACGCCTATGCCATCGATCCCCAGGGGCGCCGCATCGAGGCCGCCTCCATTCGCGACGGCGTCATCCGCTTCCGCCAGCTCGCCGTGGGCTCCTCCACCGTGGTGCAATACCGCTGCGAAGAATATCCCTCCGGGCTCATCGGCGATTACTACTACACGCACTGGTTCTTCCAGGGCATCAACCGCCACTTCATCGAGTCCGAGTTTGTGCTCTGGTTGCCCAACGAGATGCGCATCAACGAATTCTCACGCGGGCGCAGCATGCGCGCTGAGACAAAGCACGACGACCAACGCCGCATCTCCTGGCGGGCCTACGACGTGCCCATCGTTCGCCACGAGCCCTCCATGCCGTCGCCCCTCGACCTGGTGTGGACCCTCAAGGTGAGCACCATCCCCGATTGGGACATGTATGCGCGCTGGGAAGAGGCCCTCTTAAAAAACGTCTTCCGCGACAACCCCGAGTTAACGGCCCTGGCCCCCACCGTTGTCAACGGCGCGCAGTCCAAGGCCGAAATTTTGCGCAACATACAAATGCTGGTCCAAACCGAAATTCGCTACCAGCAGGACTGGGAAGACGCGGTGGCCGGGCATCGTCCGCACACCACGCGGCAAATTCTGGCGCGGCGCTACGGCGACTGCAAAGACAAAGCCGTGCTGTTTATCGCGCTGGCGCAAAAGGCGGGCATCGAGGCGCGCTTTGCCCTGGTCAACACCCGCGGTCACGGCGAGGTCATTCGCGAGGTGCCCTTCCCGCAGTTCAACCACGCCATCATTTACGTGCCCCCGCAGGAGGGTTTCGCCACCGGACGCTTTTACGACCCAACCGTGGACTCCCTCGATCCCGAGACCCTGCGGGCCGACAACCAGGGGACCCTAGCGTTTGTGCTGAACCTCGATCAAAAATCCTGGGAGTGGGTGCCCATCCCCTACGACGACATCCAGCAGTACTACCACAAGCAAACGTCGCACATCAAAGTCGCCTCAGATGGCACAGCCACCGGCACCCTCGCCTTCCTATCCCAGGGACACTTTGCGGCCACGCTGCGCCAAATTTCGCGCAACCGCGAAAACTTCGCCAAGCAATTGCAAAACCTCATCGAGCAATTTATTCCCGGTGCCGTGGTGGGGCCGCCGCCGCAAAACCCCATCGACGATCTGTCCGTTCCCGTAGATTTCACCGTCGATTTTGTGGCCGATACCTTTGCCCGGCGCACCGAAAACGAGCTGCGGTTCCGCATTCCCCTCGACGCCACCTATCCCAAGAGCTTTGCGCTAGAAAAACGCGAGCACGACATGATGATGGGCGTTCCCTACCAATTCGATTGGTCTTTTGTTTTTGCGTTGCCCGCAAATGCGCGCCTCAAATCCACGCCGGACAACATGGACATCGATCTGCCTTGTCTCCGCTACCAACGCACCTTTCTCCCCACCAAAGAGGGACTCGAAGTCACGCAAACCCTCATCTCCAAATGCGGCAACATCGCGGCCGACGAATACATCCAATACCGCGCTGAGGCCCAACGCATTCGCCAGGCCACCGAAGAAGACGTGGTGCTGCAAATCACGCAACCGTAAAGCGCGCATTCGTCACGCCGGGGACGCAGCCGCATGGCGCGGGAGACGTTCGAATGACACCCCGCACCTGCAGGGCCCCATTGCTGCACATGTCAGGCGCCGGATGCTGTCCCCATCCGTTGTGTTTGCCGATGCGGGACCGCACAACTTGGTGCAAAGCCAGAAACTTGTAAGCCCAGCGCGTCCCTGGCAAGGGCTTGCGACAACGCGAAGCGAATTTACGGATGGATTTTGATTTGAATTGAGAAGAAGAAGCGTGGGTTGGGAAGGGACTCAGTGACCGGAGAGCGCACCGCCCTCGGTGGCCACGAACTTGAATTTTTCAAATTCGGCCTGACCAGCGGTGTACAAAACTTCGGTCAGCAGGCGGTAGTTGGTGCCGGAGTCCGCCACCACCAGGGCCAAACCTTCGAAGGTGGAGCCGGTTCGCGCCGCCAGCATTTTTAAGTGCTGTACGCGCTCCTTCAGGGCATCGTGCAAGGGGTTGATCAAGAGGCCGTCTTGACCATCGCGCTTCATGCTCTCGTCAACCGTTCCGTTGCGCACGTCAGCGACTTTAATGTCTTGCACCATAATGCCCTTGGACGAAATGGCGATTACGATGGCGTCCACCAGGGGATTGTCCATCTCCGTCGTTTTCGGGAGTTTCAAATCATCGGACTCGCGAATTTGCACCGGGTCAGAACCAAAGCTTTTGAGGAGAAAGCACAAAATAATCGTAAACGCGTCCATGAGCGAGTTGATCATCAGGCCTGGCTTCTCAAAACCGCGCTCGGGTTTCTTTTTGGCTTTTTTCTTGGCCAACCAAAGGTCATCTACTTGGGGCTGCTCTTGATAGCCGACGTTCATCGAGAATCCTCCCTCGTGCTCACGCACGATTGACAGTGCCAAAAAGAGACGCGCTCACGTGTTGTTCACGGGACCGCGCCTCTGCACATTCGCTACACCACGCCCCTGGTCAGTGTCACCACCGGAAACAAGGGGTTGTCTTGATCGCCGCGGGTGTGATCCATCGCTTTGATCAAGATGTCGTACTTGATATCGTCTTCGGCGCCAATTGTGATATTGACTTCCTCGCGATTCAACTCTTTGATTTCTTTAATTTTTCGGTGCAGTTCCGCAAAATCCCAGTCATCGTCCCTTTTGGGGATGTCTGGCCCAGCCGAAGCCGTCTCTGTCGACATATTCATCCAGGGCAAGCGCTTTTTGGGGTTCACCTTAAAGTGAAAGCCCTGCTCGGTGATCATGACCGTCAGGTTCAATGCTTCGTTTTGCTCGGGCTGTTGCTGCGCGGGTGCCTGCGCAAGCTTGGGTGCGTTGACGTCCACTACCATAAATTGGATGAAAACCGCTCCGTACAGCAACAAAGGAATCAGCATGCACACCAGATTCAAAACCGGGATGAGCGGATCGCCTTCGTAACTATCTACTTCTCTGCGTTTCGCCATTGGCTTACCTTCCTGTGTCAGAAAGCCTGTTTCAGAAGCTGGCTGTATGCAACCGCCAGCCCCTGAAAAGAAACAGTTTCACTGGATTATTGCGCACCACCCGCACGATAACGGGAGACGAGCAAGTTTTCCAACTTGACGGAGTACTGATCGACATCGCTCAGAATTTTCACGGTAACATTTTGCAAAAACATTTGTGCTACCATGCAGGGAATCGCCACAATCAAACCGAATGCCGTGGTGTTCATGGCCACTGAAATACCGCTGGCCAGGGCTGCGGCGCGTTGGTCGGGAGCGGCGCTCTCGAGAGCGGAGAAAGCTTGAATCAAGCCGACAATCGTTCCGAGCAAGCCGAGCAGGGTGGCGACGTTGGCAACACCGCCCAAGGTGGGGGTGCGGCGCTGAACGATTGGCACCAGTTCTAGTTGAGCTTCTTCGAGGGCGTTGGCGATTTCGAGTTCGCCTTTGTTGGCCCGCGACAGACCCGCTTTGATAACTTTGGGCAGAATGGCCGTGGGTGCGGCATTGCAGAGCTTGATGGCGCGATCGATGTTATTGGCCATCACCAGTTTGGAAATTTGTCCCATGAATGCGTCTGCATTGATGTTGAACTTAAAGAAGAGTGCAATGAATCGCTCTACGATAATCGCAACACCGATAATCGAAGTCAGTGCGATCGGGTGCATCCAGCCGCCACCATCAACATACGCTTTTGCAATTTCAGCCATCCTGAGTTCCTCCTTGGGATAGAAACGCCCTGCTGTACGAGCGTTTTCATTTCTTTCAGTTTTGTTGAATTTCCTTTTTTGCCCACCAAATTCCGGTGAGCGTGTGGATACTAGCACATGATTTTTCGCCAAACCAAGAGAAAAAACTCGTATTTTTAATCAGTTTAAAAATTAACGCGCCCAAAAATTCACCTGCAAAACAAAATTACCTGTTTGTCAAAACCGCTCGCATTTTTGCGACAACGGAATTCCAAAGATAGTGAACTCAACGAATGCAGTGCAACCAAAATCTGAACCAAAATGCCTTCCCATGACGCTTTGCACGGCGTTTGGGGTTTCGCCTTGTCTTTTTTCGCGAAAATATGCGTTTCGGGCACAGCGCTTGCCACATAGATCCAAATATCCACACCAAACGTCTGCATCTGTGGTTGTCGAAATTTAGATGGCTGCGCTACAAGGTGCGCAGGGCCATGAAACACGACAACCGGACAGATGAAGAATTGATGTACGCAATACAAAGCGGCGACACCCACGCCTTTCGGTTGTTATTTGAGCGCTACCGAACACCGCTGTACCATTTTTTGGTCCGGATGATCGGACACCCGGAGACCGCGGCCGATCTCACGCAAGACGTCTTCGCCAAATTGCTCCGCAACGCCGCTTCCTTTCACCACCGGAGCCGCTTTTCTACCTGGATTTACGCCATCGCCCGCAACGCTGCGCTGGACGCCATCCGCCGCGCCGGACACCGCCGACACCCATCCTTGGATCAATCCACGTCCGAAGGGGGGGCCCCGCTGGTAGAGCGCATCGCCGCCAGTGGGCCGCAACCCGATCGCGACGCCGTGGCCCGCCGACTGCGCGAAGCCCTAACCCAGGCGATTGGCCAACTGCCCCCAGAACAACGCGAGGTGTTTGTGCTGCGCGAATACCAGGGCGTCTCGTTTCAAGAGATCGCCGATGTCCTGCAAGTCCCGTTGGGCACTGTGAAGAGTCGGATGCGCTACGCACTCACCGCGCTGCGCCAAACATTAAAAGAATACGAAGATTACGCGAGGTCTTTGCCATGAAGACGGATTGCCGACACTGCGAAGCCCTGCTCCTCGACTTTTCGTACGACGAGATCGACGACGCCGACCGCGAACTGGTCACGGCCCATTTGCAAGACTGCGCCGACTGTGCGGCCGCCCTGGACGCCATGCAGCAGGTGCGCCAACTGGCCGCATTGCACCACCTGGCGCCGCCGCCACTGTCCATGGATGCCGCCATTCTCGACATGGCCGACCAGATGCTCCAGCCCGCAAAAGACGACCGTCCCACGCCCGCAACGACAACGCCTTCGCTGCTGCAGAAAATACAAGCCGCCTTGTTGCGCCCCGCCGTGGCCACCATGGGTGTCGCCGCCATTGCCGCCGCCGCCCTGCTGCTGGTTCACCGCGGTGAGATGCCCAGCGTGCTGCCCACCCAACCCATCGCCGAGGACATCGACCGTACTCCCGCGCCACGCAGCGCCGCATCGGACACCCCAGAGCGCGCCCCGTTGGCATCGCCCTACGACGCCGCGCCGGAACCCACCCCGGCAGACGAAGGCGCTTCGCTGTCCATGACGCGGGGAATGGACGCCCCGCACAAGCGCAAACAGGGACGCCGCTTGCATGCCACACCGCCCGTCGACCAACCGACAGCAGCGCGTCAACCTAGCGCCGACGCAAGTGCCACCGGGGGTGCCGCAAAACGCGCCCTGGCAATGCCCGCAGACAACGCCGCGGTCCGCAGCGCTCCCATTGAAGAAGCCGCCGCTGAGGAAACTGCCGCGGCACCTATGCGCGAAATGGCCATGCCGGCGCCGCAGGTTGGCTTTGCTGCGCCACCACCGACGCAAGGCGCGACGCCCGACTTGGTCGCGTCGCCCAAAGTCTCTGCCCCCAGGGCTGCCACGCCGCCACCCGACACAGCGTTGGCATCGGGCATGGCGGCTTACAACCGGGGCAACTGCAACGCGGCCATCGCCGATTTCCAACGCGCCTTGCAAGACGCCGCCACCCCGTCCGCCGATGTGCCGGTCGCCCACCACCACATCGCCCGCTGCGAAGCCCGCATGGGACGCTGCGCCAACGCCACGACGCACTTCAACATCGTGCTGCAGCGCCACCGCCACTATGCGGAGCGCGCCGCGGTGTTGCACGAAGCCGCGGAGTGCCAGCGCCGTTTGGGCAATCCGTCGCAGGAGAGAGCGCTCCTCGAAGAGCTGCGCACGTTTCCCGCCTGGCGCACCCGGGCCGATGCGCGATTGCAAGAGCTCGACGCCCCGAGATAATGCGCGGCGCAAACGCATTTGAGAGCGGTCCAATCGCCAAAACAGCGCTTGTTTTGTCTACAGCGACGCCGCTCTGTTTACTTGACCTTCATTTCATTTAGCGCTTAAATTCCCACAATCGTTGACAAAGCGACCCTCAAAAAACTGTAAGGAGGCCTTCTTGTCCGACAAAGTATTATTATTCGCCGATGACAGCGGAACCATGCGCCTCGTCATGGAAAAAACCTTCCAAGCAGAACCCATCCAGGTCGTCGCGGTTCCCTCGGGCGAAGCGGCCATTGCCAGCGCGCGCGAGCACCGGCCCGACATTATCATTGTCGATGCTGGCATGCCGGGCATCAACGGCTACGACGTCTGCGAAACACTGCGCCAAGACGCCGCATTTGCCGACCTGCCCATCGTCCTCATGCACGGGATCTCGACCCCTTACGACGAGGTCCGCGGCCGCAAGGTCGGCGCAACCGCCGAAACCAAGAAGCCCTTCGACACGACCAAATTGATCGAGCAAGTGTTCGAACTCATCGATGCCGCCCCCGCCGCGAAGCCCGCTCCCGCAGTGCAACCGGCGCCCCCGCCTCAGGCGGCACCTGCGCCACCTCCGCTGCCCCTTTCGGCTCCTGTTGCGAGCGTGGCCGACGCCACTCCCACGCCACCGCCCGCGCCCACACCGCCGGCTGCGCCGCTGCGTCCGGCACCGCCCTCATCTCCCTCGGGCATGTACAGCGCGGCTTCGCTCAGGGCCCCGGCGCCTCCCGCAAGCCCCGCTACTCCCCGGGGCACCATGGATTTTGCGCGTCCGGCAGAAACAACGCCCGAGCCTGAGCCCATTGAATTGCAAGAAGACCTGTCCGCTGACGCCGACTTCAAAGTGGGCTCCCTGGCCGAGCTGGCCCAAATGTCCTCGGATGGCAACGCCGTGGCCCAAGAGTACCGCGAAGACGCCATTGAACTCGACACATCGCTAGAAGCGCCGCAATACGGCCGCTCCGCACCGCTGCCCGAGCCCGTAGCCGAACCCGCCGCAACCGAGCCGGCCACCGCCTCCCCGACAGAGAGCGCCGTCGCAGCCACGCGCGCCGAAGCCCGAGACCTCGCCGCCCAGGCCATCGCTGCGGTCCCCGGTCTCACCCCAGACCAGGCCAGCGCCATCTTGCAGCTAACCGAAGACGTGGTCGAAAAAGTCGTATGGGAGGTCGTTCCCGACTTGGCCGAAACCATGATCCGCGAAAAACTCGACCGGCTCCTCAGAGAGTAGCCCTTCCCGCTAGAGAAATCCCCATGCTGGACATCCAACGCATCCGCAAAGAAACGGACTCGGTCAAGCGCGGCCTAGAGAGCACCGGCGCCGACGCAGCCATCATCGACCAAATCCTCGAGCTCGACACCCAACGCCGCCACCTGCAGCAAGAGGGCGACACACTGCGCGCCCAGCTCAACGCAGCCTCTCGCGACATCGGCCGCGAAAAAGACCCCGACGCGCGCAAGGCGCTCATCGACGCCGTGTCCAGCGTCAAAAAGCAAATCAAAGACAACGAAAACCGGGTCCCCGAAATTGAGGAAGCGCTGAACACGCTCATGCTCAACGTGCCCAACGTACCGCTGCCCGAAGTCCCCTTGGGAGACGGCGAGGACGACAACGTCGTCATGGCGGAGCACGGTGACGCGCCGGCGTTCGATTTTGCACCGCGCCCCCACTGGGAGATCATGGAGCAGCTCGGCATCATCGATTTTGCGCGGGGACAAAAAATTTCGGGCTCGCGATTTTACGTTTTGCGCGGCGACGGGGCCCGCCTGCAACGCGCCCTCATTACCTGGATGCTCGACGTGCACGCCCGCGAACACGGCTACGAAGAGCTCTATCCACCGGCCATGGTGCGCTCGGAGTGCCTGTACGGAACCGGTAACCTGCCCAAATTCGGCGACAACCTCTACCGCGACGCCGAAGAAGACTACTGGTTTGTGCCGACGGCCGAGGTGCCGGTGACCAACTTTTACCGCGACGAGATCCTCGACGCCCAGGCGCTGCCCATTCGCCACGCAGCCTATAGCCCCTGCTTTCGCCGCGAAAAAATGAGCCACGGCAAGGACACCCGCGGCATCAAGCGCGGACACCAATTCGACAAAGTAGAGCTCGTTCAATTCGCGCACCCCGACACCAGCCGCGCCGCCCTCGACGAACTCACCGAACACGCCCGCGTGCTGCTCGAGCGCCTCGGCCTGCGCCACCGCCTGCTCAACATCTGCACCGGCGACCTCTCCTTTGTCGCCTGCATTAAATTCGATCTCGAAACGTGGTCTCCGGGCTCGCAAGAGTGGCTTGAGGTGTCGAGCTGCAGCCTCTTTGGCGACTTTCAGGCCCGCCGCGCCCGCATCCGCTTTAAAGACGAAGCGGGCACCAACCGCTTTGTGCACACGGTAAACGGCTCGGGCCTCGCCCTGCCTCGCGTGCTGATATCGGTAATTGAGACCCACCAACAAGCCGATGGTTCGGTGCGCATCCCCGACGTGCTCCAGCCTTACATGGGCGGACAGACGCACATCACCGCCCGCTGACGCCTCGGCGCCCTGCCCCTTTCAGTTCTTCGTCGTTCGGATGTCGCGCAGATGTTCGCGGAGTTGCGCCGCCAATTTGGGCCCCACGCCGGGCACCTGCACCAGATCGGATTCGCTGGCTTCGGCGATGCGCTTCAGGCTGCCGAAGTGGCGCAGCAGCTCCTTGCGCGTCTTGGGGCCCACGCCGGGGATGTCGTCGAGGCGCGACAGCAGCGCCTGCTTGCGGCGCGACCGGGCCTGGAAGGCGTTGGCCAATCGATGGGCTTCATCGCGCGCCATGGAGAGCACGAACAAGGGCGAGGTTTCGGCGCGCACGGGAATGGGGTTGCGGCGACCCGGCAAGTAGACGCGATCGTGCTCGGCTTTGTCGCCCTCGCTGCGCTCCTCGGCGAGCCCCACCACCGCCTGCTGGGACAAGCCGAGTTCGTCCAGCACCGCGCAAGCCACGCCGAGCTGTCCCCGCCCGCCGTCCACCACGAGCAAGTCCGGCGCCTCCCAACCCGTCTCGCCCTTGGTGGCACGCAAAAACCGCCGATGTAGCACCTCGCGGATGGCGTCGTAATCGTTGCCATCGCCAGCGGCTTTGAGGCGATAGACGCGCCCGGCCTTGGGGTTCACCTGGGCATTTTCCACCACGCTGATGGCGCCCACGGTGTTGGTGCCGCCCAGGTGCGCGATGTCAACGCATTCGATGCGCTGGGGCAACACCGACAAGTGCAGCATTTTTTGGATGCGCGCCAGGCGTTCGGCTGCGTTGTCTTCGGCGCGTTTTCGTGCGGCGAACAGGTGGGCGGCGTTCTCGCTCGCCAGGTGCAACTGCTCGATGCGGCCACCGCGCTTGGGGGCGAAGACGCGCACTTTCCGGCCGCGGCGCTCCGAGAGCACTTCGGTGAGCGCGTCGGCGTCGGGCAGTGCAAACGGCAGCAGCACCTCGTCGGGAAAACGCAGGGCGTCGCTGTAGTGCTGTACGATGAAGGAAGAGAGAATTTCTTCGCTCGGGAACTCCTGCTGCGCAAAGAAGTAATCGCGGATGCCCGCGGTGCGGCCTGCGACGATCTCCATCACCACCACCTGCACCAAGTCCCCTTCGCGGTAGAGCGCCAAGACGTCGCGATCGGTGTCGCTAATCTCGGTGATGCGCTGCGGCGCCAGGGTCTCTTCCACGGCGCGGATTTGATCGCGCAACCTGGCGGCGGTCTCAAAGTCAAACGCGTCGGCCGCGGTTTGCATGCGGTCTTTCAAGCGCTGCAGCAGGTCGTCGCGGCGCCCTTCGAGAAACAGGCGGACATCCTGGACTTGGCCGCGGTACATCTCGGCGTCCACGTCGAAGACGCACGGCGCAAAGCAACGGTGAATTTGGTATTGCAAGCAGGGGCGTACGCGGTTGGCAAACATGCGATCGCTGCAAGAGCGCAGCTTAAAATGGCGGTTGATGAGCCGCACCGTTTCGCGGGCGCTGTGGGCCGAAGAGTAGGGACCGAAGTAGAGCGCCTTGTCTTTGCGCGGACGCCGCACCACTTCGATGCGCGGCCACGGCACCGCGATGTCGAAGCGGATGCACAAAAAATCTTTGTCGTCGAGCAACCGGATGTTGTAGCGCGGCAGGTGGCGCTGGATGAGGTTGTACTCCAAGAGCACGGCTTCTTTTTCGCTCTCGGTGACCACGGTGTCGATGGTGGCGATGCGCGCCGCCAAACCGGGGATGAAAAAACGCGTGTCGCTGGTGGCGGCGGAGAAGTATTGCCGCACCCGTTGGCGCAGGTTTTTGGCCTTGCCGATGTACACCACCTTGCCGGCGTGGTTTTTCATCAAGTACACGCCCGGTTGGGCCGGTAGGTTTTCGAGCAGCTCTTTGAGTTGCGCGGCATTCATGGCAGCGCCCCGATCACATAGGAGCGGATGCCGCAGACGCGCGCAAAATCAGGGGTTGTCCTTGGGGTCGTCGGGCGCATCGATGGCGTTGATCATTTCTTTCAATTCTTTGCCGACTTTGAAGAAAGGCAAGCGCTTGGAGGGGACGTTGACGGGCTCGCCGGTGCGGGGGTTGCGACCGTGATAGGGCTTGTACTGGCGCACAGTGAAACTACCCAGGCCGCGGATTTCAATGCCTTCGCCATTTTTGAGGGCTTCTGTCATGGAATCAAAAATGCAATTCACCACCATTTCGGCGCGCCCCTTGGTTACATTGGTTTGGGCGGCGACGGCGTCAATGAGCTCTGATTTGGTCATGAAATACCTCGTATCTATTTGAAAACATAAGGCTAACAGACACCCCCAAAAGGGTCAAGCGAGACAAAACCGCTGGCGATACATCATGTTTCGAGCATGCCTTTGAGGCGCGAGAGCAGCGACAGGGCCTCGATGGGGGTCAAGCGGTTGACATCGACCTCTTGCAGCAGTTTTTCAACCTCGGAGGGCTTGGACGCGGCAAACAGATCGAGCTGCGGCGATCGGGCGGCCACCGCGGGCATGGGCACGACTCCCGACACCGCGCGCGGGGCTTCGCTCTCCAAGCTGTGCAAAATTTCGCGGGCGCGCAGCACCACCCACTCGGGCAGTCCGGCCATCTTGGCCACCTGAATGCCAAAGGAGCGCGAGGTGCCGCCCTGCACCAGGGTGCGCAAAAACACCACCTCGTCGCCGTGCTCTCGGGCGGCCACGTGGTAGTTGGCGGCGTGGGGCTTGAGGTTTCCGAGTTCAACCAGCTCGTGATAGTGGGTGGCGAACATGGTGCGACACTGCACCAAGTCGTGCAGGTATTCGCCCACCGACCAGGCGATGGACAGGCCGTCCCAGGTGCTGGTGCCGCGCCCCACTTCGTCGAGGATGACCAGGCTGTCGGCGGTGGCGTTGCGCAAAATGGCGGCGGTCTCGTTCATCTCAACCATGAAGGTGGAGGCGCCCCGCGCGATGTTGTCGGAGGCCCCCACCCGTGTGAACAGGCGATCGATGACGGGCATCTGGGCAGCGGCGGCGGGCACGAAGGCCCCCATCTGCGCCATGATGGTCATCAGGGCCACCTGGCGCATCACCGTTGATTTTCCCGCCATGTTGGGGCCGGTGATGATCAACAGCCGCTCGCCATCGGGGTCGAGCACGGTGTTGTTGGGCACGAAGGGCGCGCGTTCAAACGCCTCGACCAGCGGATGCCGTCCCTCGGTGATGTGCATCGGGCCGCGCGCGACGACCTGCGGTTTGGCGTAATCGCGCTCCTTGGCCACCTGGGCCAGGGCCCGCGCACAGTCGATGCTGGCGATGCGGCGCGCCATGTCGGAGATGCGCGGCACGTGGGGTTGCAAATCATTCAGAAGCTCTTGCCACAGCTCGAATTCGAGGCCCTTGCGGCGGTCGTCTGCGGTGAGCACCTTGGCCTCCCACTCCTCGAGCTCCGGCGTGACAAAGCGCTCGCCGTTGGCCACGGTTTGCTTGCGCACATAGTCGTCGGGCACGTTTTTGAGGTGGGTGCGGGTCACCAAAATGAAGTAGCCGAACACCTTGTTGTAGGAGACCTTGAGCGAGCCAATGCCCGTGCGCGCTCGCTCGCGCTCCTCGAGATTGGCGATGAAGTCCTTGGCGTGCGCGACGGTTTCGACCAGCTCGTCGAGCTGCGCGTGAAAGCCCAATTGAAAGATACCGCCTTCGCGGGTGACCACCGGCGGCTCGCTCACCAAAGCTTGCGACAGCTTGTCAGCCACATCGAGGGCTTCGTCGATGGGACCGGCAAATGCGTGTGAGGCGTCGGTCGTCGTGCAAGAAGTGAGCAAGGCGTTGAGCTCGGGCAAGGCGGCGAGGCTGTTGCGCAACACGCCCAAATCTCGCGGGGTGGCGGCGCCCATGCCGATGCGCGTGGCGAGGCGTTCGATGTCGGCGATGCGCGCGAGCAGCGCTTTCATGTCGCTGCGAAACAGCTCGTCTTGAAAAAACACCTCGACGCGGTTTTGCCGCTCCCGAATGCCCGCCACATCGACCAGGGGATAGTTGATCCAGTGGCGCAACAGGCGTCCGCCCATGGGGGTGCTGGTTTGATCGAGGAGCCACAACAGCGAGCCCTTTTTGTCGCCGCTGACCGTGCGCACCAGCTCCAGGTGTGCCTTGGTCGCTTCGTCGATGATCATGTGATCGGAGAGGGAGTACACCGTTAAGCGGCAGGGCGGCAGGGCGGTTTGCGGGTGGGTGTCGCGAATGTAGGAGATGGCCGCCGCGCCCGCCCCGGCGATGAGCGGATGCTCGGACAACAGTGCTTGCACCGCGTCATCTCCCATCACCGGCCGCAAGTGCTGTTGCGCCTGCGCGCTGCCAAAGCGGTCGTTGTCGATCACGGTAAAGTGGCAATGCGGCAGCAGTTGTTCGAGGGACGCTCGCATGTCGGACAGGGACGTGGGCAGCAAAATTTCGCGCGGCTCAATGCGGTAAAGCTCGCCGGCCAGCCCCGCCAAGCCTTGAATCTCCGTGCCCCGGAACTCAAAGGTGGAGGCGTCCATCGATGCCAGGGCATAAAAGTCGGTGGGCGCGCCCGCGCTGTCGTGGGCGTTTAAGGCCACCAAGAAGTTATTGGCGCGCGACTCCAGGTTTTCCTCTTCGAGGACGACGCCCGGCGTGACGATGCGGATGACCTCGCGCTTGACGAGCCCCTTCACCTTGGTCGGGTCTTCCATCTGTTCGCAAATCGCCACCTTGTAACCTTGCTCGATCAGGCGCGACACATAGCCGATGGCCGCGTGGTGCGGAAAACCGCACATGGGGATGGGATCGGGATCGTTTTTGTTGCGACTCGTTAGCGTGAGGTCGAGGGCGCTCGAGGCGACGACGGCGTCTTCGAAGAACATCTCGTAGAAGTCGCCCATGCGGTAAAAGAGAATGGCGTCGGGGTGAGCGTCTTTGATGGCCATGTATTGGCGCATCATGGGCGTGTCTTGGGGATCTCGGCCGCGCGGTCTGTCGTTCGTCATGGCCGCTATATAGCACGACGCCGAAAAATACGGCATCCCCGTAGCGCGGGCGGCGACGTGTTTTTACAGTACATGAACTGTTTTTAATCGTATAATAGCCAAATTCCGCGCAGCCAAGTCGGCTGTGTCCCCCCTTTGCACGGAGGTAGCGCATGAAACGGTGTGTTCTAATCTTAATGACGACCTTACTCGCCCTGTTGTTTGTCGCCTGTGAAAAAGATCCCGCCCAGTCGCGGGGCAACAACAGCAGCAACAGCAACAACAACCTCGATAGCGACAACCCCAGCAACACCGATCCCAACGACGCCGACTCGAGCACCCTGCCGCGAGACGACCGCCCACCCACGCCGGGCTGTGGCGACGGCATTCTCGACGACGACGAGGCTTGCGATGACGGCAACCGGGAGGACGGCGACGGTTGCAGCGCCAACTGCCGCATGGTGGAAGAGGGCTTCTCGTGTCAGCCTCCGGGCATGCCCTGCCATCGCATCTCCCGCTGTGGCGACGGACAGGTAACGCTCCCCGAGCTCTGCGACGACGGCAACACCGACGACGGCGACGGCTGCAACAGCCGCTGTCAAATCGAGGTGGGCTGGAAGTGCGACGGCTCGCCCAGCGTGTGCACCCCCACGGTGTGCGGTGACGGCAAAATCGAGGGCGCCGAGACCTGCGACGACGGCAACAACATCCCCTTCGACGGCTGCTCCGAAAACTGCCAAGCCGAGCCCGACTGCGGGTCTGGTGCCTGCACCTCCACCTGCGGCGACGGCATCGTGCTGCCTCCCGAGGAGTGCGACGACGGCAACAACATCGACGGCGACGGCTGCAGCGCCGACTGCAAAGTCGAGCCCGGCTTCGAGTGCCGCCAGGAGGGCTGCATCGACGAAACGAATTGCACGCTGCGCGTTGCGGCGGTGGTCCGCGACTTCAGCGCGAGCCACTCCGATTTTAACGTCGGCTGCGATGGCCTAGAGATCGACATGGTGCAGCTCAACCTGGGCCCCGACTGGAAGCCCGTGCCCACGGGCAAGGGTTGCCAGGCCGGCAATTTCAACGACTGGTACAACACGCCCGTCGACAAGGTCATCGAGATCATTTTGTATCCCGACGGAAATGGCAACTACGTCAATCAATACGGCGAAAACGGCGAGCCATGGATCGCGACTGTCGGGGACGACTGGTGTCACGCATCGAGTTGCGCCGCATGCAACTGCGCCGCCAACCAAGTATGCCGAAAAAGCATTAACGGCGACTACATGGTGTGCACCAACGAAGTCGCCTACGACGGCAATCCGCTCTTCTTCCCCATCGATGATCTCGGTACCGATGCCAAGTACGAAGCCAAGGTGCCCGAGCAATACGGCTACAACGAATGGCCATGGGAGAAAGAGATCGAGGGCATGAGCGCCAAGCTGCACAATTTCTTCTTCACCACCGAGGTCACCTACTGGTTTGCCTACGACGAAAACGCCACCTCCACCCTCAACTTCACCGGCGACGACGACGTGTGGGTCTTTGTCAACGGGCAGCTCGTGGTAGACCTGGGCGGCGTGCACGTGCCCCTGGACGGCAACGTGACCATCAACAAAACCAACAACTACGGCATGGAGCACGGCAAGGTGTACCGCATCAACATCTTCCACGCCGAGCGCAAGCGAGACGGCTCATCGTTTAAGTTGACCCTGGGCGGCTTCGACGCGTCGCGCAGCGTCTGCACCCCCATTTGCGGCGACGGCATCGTCAGCCTGGGCGAGGAGTGCGACGACGGCGTCAACGAGGGCGGCTACGGCAAGTGCGGACCGGGTTGCAAGCTCGACGCCTACTGCGGCGACGGCATCGTACAAGAAGAGTACGAGGACTGCGACGACGGCAACTTCAGCAACGACGACGAGTGCCCCGCCTCCTGCCGCTTGATCACGATTATGTAATCTTCCTCTATCGATTTATCCCCATCACAATGGTTCATTCCACCGCATCGGTGGCCCTCGCGCCGTGGAAGCGCGACGCCACAAAGCCGCGCTCCAATTCCGCGCGGTTCTTGGCCGGGTTGGTGAGGGGCATGCGGCCGTCGTACAAGCCGTAGCCGAGCTGGCGCGCCTTCTTGCGGTTTTCGAGCTGGGGCAAGCGGGAGCGGTGGGTGGTCTCGATGATGTTGCCCTGTTTGTCGACGATGATCAGCCGGGGCATGAACACCTTCTTGCGGCCGATGAAGGCCTCCATCATTTTTTTGGCGGTGGCAAACTCTTGGCGGGTGGCGCGCCCCAAGGCCTCGTATTTTTCGATGATGCGCCCGTCCCAGGTGTACACCGTGGCGTAGCTCTCGGCGATGCGCGAGTCGATGACCGCGCCGGTGTTGAGGGTGTCGTGTCCCGAGGGCATGAGCAGCACCTTGCCGCCGCCGCCCTCGATGTTGGCGGCATACCGCGGCATGCAGATGCCCGACAGCCAGCCCTGTAAGTGCTTCATGTAGATTTTGCCGATTTGCACCGGCGTGATGAAGTGCGTGATGCCGCGCTCTTTGTGGCACTGCAACAAGTAATAGGGGTGCACGCCCGCCCACACCATGCGCCGAAAGGTTTCGGCCAAGGTGATGTAGCAACTGTTCACGTGGTTGAGCAGCACGGTTTGGTTGCGCACGGTGTAGCCGTGGTTCTGGATGCGCTGCACCGCCGCGCCCAGGGCGTTGGTGATCTCCTGGTAGTGGTTGATGTGCGTCATGAAATAAACGTGCTTGGGATCGCCTTGCTGGTGTTTGCGCACCGATTGGCGGATGTCTTCGAGCAGCGCGTCGGTGATGGCCATGGGCATCACCACGGGGACCCGCGTGGCCAGGCGAATGACGCGCAGGTGCGGGATGCGCCCCAGCTCTTCGAGGATGTACCGCAGGCGGGCGCGGCTGATCATCAGGGAGTCGCCGCCGGTCACCAGCACCTCGTTGATGTTGGGGTTGCTCGCGATGTAGTAGATGCCGCGGTTCAAGGCGTCGCGGTTGATGCGGGTGGCGGCGTCCAGGGATTTGGCGCGTTGGCAGTGCACGCAATACGAGGCGCAGCTCGTGTTCTCGGCCACCAGCAGGGCCACGCGGTTGGGATAGCGCTGGTATGCGGCGCCAAAGCTCCGCACCTCTTCGCCCATGGCGGCCTCAATGCCCGTGTCGGGGAAGAGCAAGTTGGCCGGGGTGGGCACGCTCTGCCAAAAGATGGGGTCCAGGCGCTCTTCGGCTTTTTCGCCGTCGCGCATTTGCGGGTGAAAGGGATCGGCCTGCATTAACGAGGCGTAATACGGTGTGATCCGCAGCGGCTCCTTGCCTTGCTGGCGCAGGGTGTTCACCGTGCGGTCTATTTCGGCGGCCTGAAAGTCCGAGAGCTGGATGACGCGCTTTAATTGCTCGACGGAGTGGATGGCGTTTTTTTGCTGCCACCGCGGGTCGTTCCACTGGGCTTCGGACACATGGCGCCACAGCTCAATTTCGTTGTAGTGGCGGGGGACGTAATAGATTTCATTCATTTTTTCTCCTTTGCTTGGCTTCAGCGTTTTTCACAATCCGCAGCGACGCTTCGCACAACACAACAGGATGACGGGTACCACTCCTGCTCCATCGCACGACTCTCATGTCGGCGCACAACCGTTGTGGTCGCACTCAATCGAATAGGCGTTTCACCTTGTCGAGGAAGGACGTGGCCTGCGCGCGAACTTCGGTGCCGAGTTCCAGGCCGAGCGCCTCGATGAGATGTCTTTGTTTTTCGGTCACTTCTTTGGGGATGTCGACTTCGACGACGAAGCGCAACTCCCCGCGACGGGCACCATTGGGTCGCGGCACGCCCTTTCCTTTTAGCGCGTACACCTGCCCCGATTGGGTGCCGGGCCGTATCTTCATGCGCGCGCTCCCCTCCAGCGTCGGCACCGTTATTTCATCTCCGAGCACGGCCTGCGGATACGTAATTTGCACCGCGCTCAACAGGTCGTCGTCGCGGCGCTCGAAGACCGGATGCGGCTTTACCCGTATCACAATGTTGAGGTTGCCGTCTCGACCGCCCTCGCGGCCCTGCTCTCCGCCGCCGTTGATCACGCGCATGGCGCCATTGGCGACGCCTGGCGGGACCGCCACGGGGAAGGTTTCGTTTTTTTCGACCAGGCCCTGCCCTTGGCACGACGGACACGGCACGTCGATGATGCGCCCCGCAGCGCCGCACATATTGCACGGGACGCTCACCGCAAAGATGCCCTGCTGCAGCCGCAGTTGACCGGCGCCCTGGCATTGCGGGCAGGTTTTGGCGCTGTGGCCCTTGGCTTGGCCGTTGCCGCCGCAGTCGTCGCAGCGCACCGGACGCGGCAGCGTGATTTCGAGGGAGGCGCCGTTTACCACCTGCTCCAGGGTCACGGACAGCTCGTACTGCAGATCGCGCCCCGGCTTTCCCTGAACCGCCCGACGACGCGGCCCCCGGTCGAACATGGCGCCGAAGATGGACTCGAAAAAATCGGTCATGTTTTCCATGTCCATGTCGAAGCCAAAGCCAGTGGGCCCCCCTGTGCCCCGCGGCATCTGGTGGCCGTAGCGGTCGTAGAGAGCGCGTTTCTCGGCGTCGGACAGCACCTGGTACGCCTCGGTCAACTCTTTGAATTTCTCGGCGGCCTGGGCATCGTCGGGATTTTGATCGGGGTGGTACTTCATGGCGAGCCGTCGATACGCCTTTTTGAGCGTTGCGGCATCGGCCTCGCGCGGCACCTCTAATATTTCGTAGTAATCTCGTTTGCTCATCTGCCCAAACACCGTCGTGCTGTCGTGAAAGATAAATATGAATGTCGCGTTTGCAAACGCTAGGGATCGCTGTCGTCGTCGGGCTGGATCAATCCGTCGCTGTCAGGGGCAGCGTTGGCGTAGACGATTTCGGCGATGCGATAGGCCGAGGACTCGAGTTGGAGGCGCAGGTCGTTGATCAGGTCGATGTCGTTACCGGTCACCGCTGCCTTTAAGTCGCGGATGTCGGCCCAGATCACTTCGATGTCGCCGGCGGGGACCAGTCCGCCATACTCTTCGGCGGCGCGCTCCGAAGTGTAGATGAGGTTTTCGGCCTGCAGGCGCGCCTCGGCCAGCTCTTTGCGCAGCTCGTCGCCCTGGCGCTGGGACTCGGCATCGTCGATGATTTGCTCGATGTCGCGCTCGCTCAACCCGCTGCCCGCGGTGACCCGCACCTTTTGTTCGCGGCCGGTGCCCAAGTCGCGCGCAGACACAGATACAATGCCGTTGGCGTCGATGTCGAAGGTCACTTGGATTTGCGGCACGCCGCGCGGCGCCGGTGGGATGCCCGTCAGCTCGAATTTGGCCAGCGTGGTGTTGTCGGCG
Source organism: Myxococcales bacterium (assembly GCA_012522445.1). Taxonomy (GTDB): domain Bacteria; phylum Myxococcota_A; class Polyangia; order JAAYKL01; family JAAYKL01; genus JAAYKL01. The sequence continues at coordinate 22,612 of JAAYKL010000039.1, forward strand.
GCCATCTGGCGCTCGCCCTGCAGCACGTGGATGGGCACGAAGTTTTGGTTGTCGATGCTGGTGGTGAACACCTGGCGCTTGCGCGTGGGCACCGTGGTGTTGCGCTCGATGAGCACGGTGAAGACGCCGCCACCGGTTTCGACGCCCATGCTCAAGGGGGTGACGTCGAGCAGCAAGACCTCTTCGACGACGCCCGAGAGCACCGCGCCTTGAATGGCGGCTCCCACCGCTACCACCTCGTCGGGGTTTACGCCGCGCAGCGGTTTTTTGTCGAACCACTGGGCCACCATGGTTTGCACCAGGGGCATGCGCGTCATGCCGCCCACCAGCAGAATTTCGTCGATGTCACCGCGGCGCAAGCCCGAGTCTGCGAGCGCCTGTTCGCACGCGGCGAAGGACTGCGCCACCAGGGGTTCCGCCAGGTCTTCGAGGGTTTGCCGCTCCATCGTGAGCACCAGGTGCTTGGGACCCGTGGCGTCGGCGGCGATGAAGGGCAGGTTGATCTCGGTTTCGAGGGAGGAGGAGAGCTCGTGTTTGGCGCGCTCCGAAGCCTCTCGCAAGCGCTGAAGCGCCATTTTGTCCTTGCGCAGGTCGATGCCGAACTCTGTTTGAAAGTGGTCGGCCAAAAAATTGATGATGGCCTGGTCGAAGTCTTCGCCGCCCAAGAA
>JAAYKL010000040.1 GCA_012522445.1 Myxococcales bacterium
GTGTGTGAAACCGCTGCGGTCCAGTCCAAGCCTGCAAAACACTGCCAGGAGTAGACGCCTATGACAGCATCCCTCACCCGCATCGAAGAGACCGTGCGCGACCTGCGAACCCTGCTCCTGGATACGGCCTTCACCCTGGACAACGACGCCGCATCTCGCGCCACCGAGGTCAAAAAACGCGCCATTTCCCGCATCGCCGACCCCATACTGCCGCGCCTCGCCGACATCGAAGCCCCCCTCCTGGTGGTGGTGGGCGGCTCCACCGGTGCCGGTAAGTCCGCCTTGGTCAACGCCCTGCTCGGCGAATACATCTCGCTCTCCAGCGACACGCGCCCCACGACGCGACGCCCCCTCCTGGTGGCCAACGCGCGCACGATGCCCAGCTTTCGCGACAAGCGGGTGCTCTCCGGGTTGCGGCGGGTGCTCGCGGACCAACCCCTGGCGCCGGCCGAGGACAGCGGTTCCCTGGCACTGCACACCTCCGAGACCATCCCCGATCACATGGCCCTCCTGGACGCCCCGGACATCGACTCCGTCTCCGATGCCAACCGCGCCCTGGCCACCCAGTTGCTAGACGCCGCAGACCTGTGGGTTTTTGTCACGACGCCCGAGCGCTACGCTGATGCGGCGGTGTGGCAGGTCTTGAATGAAGCGGTGAAGCGCAAAATTGCGATCGTCGTCGTCTTAAACCGCCTGCGCCCTGCCCACACCAAGGAGGTGCCGACGGACCTGCGCGCCCACATGGCCCGCCGCAGGCTCGCCGACGCCACGCTGCTCATCGTCGACGAAGCGGGCCCCTTGTCGGCCGGGGAATTGCTGCCCGCCCAAAACGTGGCGGCGCTTAAGGGATTCCTGCAAGAGAGCGTGCAAGACCGTGAACAGCGCCTCGCCACGGCCCGCGCGAGTCTCATGGGTGCCATTGCGCAACTGCGCGACGAAGTGATTCTCATCGCCAACGAGCTGCAAGGCCGCGACGATCAGTTGGGGGACATGCGGGCCGTGGTGGCGACCGCCTATGCAGACGCCCAAAAAGAAGTCGCGAAGGCGCTGGAAGACGAGTCCTTGCTCCGCACGGAGATCATCGGTCAATGGAAGCTCTTCGCCGACGCTCCCAACGTGGTGCGCTCATTCGAAAAGTGGTTTTCCAGCAACATCGGCAGCCGACTGTCGGCGTTGTGGCGTGGGGATTTGGGCCAGGAGCAGTCGCGCAAGGCCAAACGAGAACTCTCGGGCAGCGTCGCGGCTATTTTGGCGAACGCGGCGGGCCAAGGCGCCGAGAAGTGCTGGAAAATGCTGCGCAGCACACAGGCCGGTCGGGCGCTGTTTTCGGACACCGCGCTGTCCCGCGAAACCGAGGGGGCCCAGGTGCGCGCCAGCAAGTTGGTCCGCGAGTGGCAAAGCGATTTGATGGCCCTGCTGCGCCAGGAGAGCCCCGAAAAATTGACGCGGGCTCGTGGCCTCTCCTACGGGCTCAATGCCTTGGGAGTCGCCCTGATGCTGATCGTTTTCACCTCTACGGGCGGCGTGCTCATGGGCTCGGAGGTGGTCATCACCGGCGTCACCGCGCTGCTCAGCCAAAAGTTGCTCGAAACCATTTTTGGCGACCAGGCAATTCGCAAACTCGCCGCCGACGGGCGACGCATGCTCGAAGACAAGATGACGGCATACTTCGGCGCCGAGGCCCAGCGCTATCTCGCGCACATCGACACCGCCATGGTGGGCACCAGTGCCCGGGCGCTGCGCGATGCCGCGGCCGCATTGGAAAGCATCGAGCGGGAGGGTCTTGTATGAACGCCCCGGTGCCGCGCGCCCTCGCCAGCCAGTTGGACGCCCTGACTGCGCTCCTCGACGGCGACCACTCCCTGCTGACCGAGGACCAACGCCGGTCCGGCACGACGCTCAAAGAACAATCGGAGTTCCGCCTCCACCGCTCCATGGCCCACACCACTGTCGGCCTCTTCGGGGCCACGGGCTCGGGGAAATCCTCGCTGTTCAACCGCATCGTCGGCGCCGATGTGGCCCCCACCGGGGTCATCCGCCCCACAACCTTTAAGGTGAGCGCCGCCCTGTGGCACGAGGCGGGGGCATCCGAGCTGCTGGACTGGCTTGCGGTGGACGAGGTCTACGTGGCTGGCTCCGAGCCCGCGCTCATTCTCCTCGATCTGCCGGACTTCGACTCTGTCGCGTTAGAAAACCGCGCCGTTGTCGATCGCTTGGTCGGCCAAGTCGACGTGCTGGTGTGGGTGGTGGAACGCCAAAAATACGCGGACCGGGTCATCCACCAAGACTACATCCGCCCCCTCTCCCACCGCGCCTCTGTCACCTTGGCGGTGCTCAACCAAATCGATTTGCTCTCACCAGATGGGCGCAAAACCGTTCTCCAGGGGTTGCGCCAGACCCTCGCCGACGATGGGCTAGACAAGGTCGAAGTATTTCCGGTTAGCGCCTTCACAGAGGAGGGAGTGCCCGCGCTGCGCAAAAAGATCATGGCCATCGCCCAGCGACGACAGGCCATCGGTCAGCACCTCAGCGCCGACATCGCCCAGTGGGCCGGCCAAGTGCTCGACGAGGCCGGGCTGGCGGGGGGCGCGCCGCTTTCATCGGGGCCCAGCGCCGCGCAAATCGCAGACTTCAGGCGTGCGGTGTGCGAGGCCGTCGGCGTGGCGGCTTGGGGCAAAAACGTCGCGGAGGTCTACCGAAAATGGAGCGCCCAAAGCACGGGGTGGATGCCCCTGTCGTGGCTCTGTCGCCGCTTCCCGTGTCTCTGTGGGCACCGGGTCGTCACAGAGACCGCGCCCAACACCAGCACCGTCTCCCTGCCATCCCCAACGGCCGAGGGGCGCGCGGCACTGCAAATCGCGGTGCGCCGGCTCGCCGCCCAAGTGAGCGTGGGGATCCCCAGCGGTTGGCGCGACGCTGCCCCAGGGGGCGATGACTTGGCGAATGGCTTGGCCGGCGCCTTGGCGGATACCGCGTACCCGTTGTCGACGTCGTGGTGGTGGCGGTTGGGCAAATTCTTGCAACAGTTGGCCCTCTTGGTCGCGCTGGTGGGGGTGGGGTGGTACCTGGTGGCCTGGGTGACCCAGGCGCTGCACCTGCCCGAGGTGCCCATCACCAAAATCGAAGGCTGGCCGGTCCCCCTGTTGTTGTTCTTAGCGGGAGCCTTGGCTGGTCCGGTCTTGGGCGGGGGCTTTCGCATCTTCGGTGCCCTGGGCGCCTGGTGGCATCGACGCTTTGCGGAGTCCGCGGCGCGTAAGCATGTGGACGCCGCGATCAAGGCGCAGGTCGTCGCGCCGCTACAGGCATCGGTGGAACAGGTCAATCAACTGCGCAAGGCCCTGCAAAAGGCCCAGCGCCAATAGGGTCATCAACCCGCGATACGAGGTTGCCATGGACATAGCCCATCCCAAGTATTTTGATTATCTCGATGCCTACGGCGAGACATTGGCGCGCGAACTGAAAATTGACGATTTGAGCGCCAAAATTAAACGCTGGCGCCGAAATGGCATTGAAGACCCCGAAAGTGTTGGGAGCGGGTGCAGTGGTCTTCACCCGTTTTAGTGGACAGATCGGTTATGCTGCCTTCGCAGCGTTGTTGTAAAGCCTTTCATACGCAGCCGGGCTGATGTAGCCGTTGGCTGAGTGTCTTCTGATTTGGTTGTAAAACA
>JAAYKL010000041.1 GCA_012522445.1 Myxococcales bacterium
GGTTCATTGTGATGCGCATGAAAATTGCCTCCCATGGTGATTGCGGAACGCAAATCCGTTCCGACAAGTGATTGAATTGTTTGAATGGTGGCGATGTAGCCTAATGGTTTGCTTCGCAGCAAGGGGGGGGTATTCAAAATGAACATGCAATGGATTTGAAGTGCGTACTTTGGGCTGTACTTGGCAAATGGGGGCGGTTCGCATTGCGCCGCGTAAAAAATCCAAAAATTACGCAAAGTAATGGCCTCAGTGAAAGTTCATGGCGGCTTTTACTCAGAGTGATGGACCTGTCTATTCGCATAGTTCAAACGCGCGCATTCTGGCCTTAGGTTTGTCCAAAATCACACAAGGAGAGTCTCATGCGCAGCGCAGCTAGTTTTGTTTGGGTGTTCTCGCTGGTTTTGGTGGCGGCGTGCCAATCCGATATGGATGCCGAGATGGGGGTGAACAATCGCTATCCGGGGGACACCGATCCCACCACGCCTTATGACACCACCGCGCCCTACGGCAGCGACATCAACACGCCGCCGGGTCCTTATGGCAGTGAGAACAACACGCCGCCGGGTCCTTATGGCAGCGATAACAACAACAATAACAACAACACACTTCCAGGTCCTTATGGCACCGATAGCACCGTTCCCTACGACACCACCGTGCCCTACGACACCACCGTGCCCTACGACACTACCGTTCCCTACGACACCACCGTGCCCTACGACACCACCGTGCCTTACGACACCACCGTGCCTTACGACACCACCACGCCGCCGGACACGACCACACCGCCAGACACGGGCGTCGAGGCCACCGAGTACTACTTTCAGGCGGGTGATTGGCATGGCTATGGCTGGACCGACACCGGCCCCACCGAGGGGGGAACCGTCACGCCGTTGCGCGCCGATTGGGTTTCCGGCGCGGGTCAGGTGTGCATCAACGGCACCCTCGTGGCCAATTACAGCTCGCTCGGCATTGTGGGCATGGCGGTTGCGCAGTCGCGGGGCAGCAGCACGTACGGCGCCTGGTCGCCCGCGGGCTACTCCGGTGTGCGCGTGGACATCACCAAAAACCGAAATACGAATATCCGAATTGAGCTCATCACCACCTCCGGCGAAGTCTATTGTCACGACAACCTCCCCACGGGTGGCATCAATTTGACCTGGTCGAATTTCGCCACGGAGTGCTGGGGCACCAGCGGCACTCGCTACAACGGCACCGCACCCCTGGAGCGCGTGCAACTCTACGCCCCCGGCGATGCAAACTCGACGGTGCAATACGACTATTGTCTCAAAGAGCTGTACCCGACCAAGGGCAACAGCCCCGATCCCGACACCGACACGGGGACGCCGCCGGACACCGATACGGGCGCTTCCTGCAATGAGCCCAACAAGCAAGTTTGCTCCAACGAGTCCGGCACTCACTGCGGCTACAGCTACGAGTTCTGGTCTGACCAAACGGGCGACTGCATGACCCTCAAATCCGGCGGAAACTTCTCCATGGCGTGGCAGGGTGTGAACTCCAATGTCCTGGCCCGCAAGGGACGCCGTCCGGGCACGGGCAACGAGGCCGTGACCTTCAACGCGCTGCAGTACACGTCCAATGGGAATTCGTACTTGGGCATCTACGGATGGATGAAAAACGTACCCGCGGCGCACCCGGGCGACCTCGTCGAGTACTACATCATCGAAAACTGGGTGAACTACAATCCTTCAACCGGTCAGGGCGCGCAATCCTATGGCGCTTTTCAGACAGCCGACGGCGCCACCTACACCCTGGCCAGGAGCACGCGCACCAATGAGGCGTCGATTGAGGGCAACCGCACATTCATACAGTACTGGAGCGTGCGGAATTCCAAGCGCAACAGCGGCACCGTCAATGTGGCGGAGCACTTTGCGGCCTGGAAAAACGCGGGGCTCCCGCTGGGCGACCTCTATGAAGTTTCGTTTGTCGTGGAAGGCTATAAAAGCACCGGTTCGGGCGATGTGATCGTGACTATGCGGTGATCGCCCAATGCGTTCGTTTTGGTTTCGTGTTTGTCTCAAACAAAAACAGTCAGGAGAATCACATGCGCAATGTACTTTGTTTTGTTCTGGTGTTTACGCTGAGTTTGGCTGTGGCTTGTCAGTCCGACGACAACGATAAGACAGCAAACAACAATTACCAAAATGACTCCGATTCCACCAGGCCGCCGGGGCCTTATGGCACCGATTCCCAGCTACCGCCGGGCCCGGACGGCACCGATCCCAATGTCCCGCCGAATCCCAATGGAACCGATGACACCTCTGCGAACAACCCGGACTCAAACACCGGTGTGGATGACAACGGGATCTATTTTCAGGCGGGCGACTGGCAGGGCTATGCCTGGACCGACATCGGCCCCACCGAGGGCGGAACCGTCTCCGAACTGAGCGCAGATTGGGTTTCCGGCGCGGGTTCGGTGTGCATCAACGGCACCCTCGTGGCCGATTACAGCTCGCTCGGCATTGTGGGCATGGCGGTTGCGCAGCCCCGGGGCAGCAGCACGTACGGCGCCTGGTCGCCCGCAGGCCACTCCGGCGTGCGCGTGGACATCGCCAAAAATCTCAGCACCAACATCCGGATGGAGCTCCTCACGGCTGCTGGCGACGCCTATTGTTACGACAGTCTTCCCGCAGGTGGCGTCGATTTGACGTGGTCGGATTTCGCCACAGAGTGCTGGGGCACCGACGGCAACCGTTACGACGGCACCGCGCCCATTGAGCGCGTGCAGATTTATGCCCCCGGAGATGCGAACACGGTGGTGGAGTACGACTTCTGTATCCATGCCATGCATCCCATTTCGGGTTCTGGCACCGACCCCAATCCGGATACCGACACGGGCGCTTCCTGCAATGAGGCTGACAGAGAGGTTTGTGGCAATGCGACAGGCACCCACTGTGGCTACAGCTACGAGTTTTGGTCTGACAGGTCGGGCGACTGCATGCCCCTCAAATCCGGCGGCAATTTTTACATGGCGTGGAGCGGCTCTGATTCCAACGTACTGGCCCGCAAGGGACGCCGTCCGGGCACGGGCAACGAAGTCGTGACCTTCAGCGCACCGCAGTACACGTCCAACGGGAATTCGTACCTGGGCATCTACGGGTGGATGAAAAACGTGCCCGTGGCGTCTCCGGGCGATCTCGTCGAGTACTACATCATCGAGAACTGGATTGACTACAATCCCACAGGAGGGGGCGCACAGTCCCATGGCACCTTTCAGACAGCCGACGGCGCTACCTACGCCCTGGCCACGAGCACGCGCACCAATATGCCGTCAATTGAGGGCGACCGCACATTCATACAGTACTGGAGCGTGCGGAATTCCAAGCGCAGCAGCGGCACCGTCAATGTGGCGGAGCACTTTACGGCCTGGAAAAACGCGGGGCTCCCGCTGGGCGACCTCTACGAAGTTTCGTTTGTCGTAGAAGGCTATCACAGCACCGGTTCGGGCGACGTGGTCATGACCATGCGGTGATCGCCCAACGCCAACGGCGGGTGTTCTCTCGCGCTTGTTGCGCGTCCCAAAGTTAGGAGCATTTCATGCGCAATGTACTTTGTTTTGTTCTGGTGTTTACGCTGAGTTTGGCTGTGGCTTGTCAGTCCGACGACAACGATAAGACAGCAAACAACAATTACCAAAATGACTCCGATTCCACCACGCCACCGGGGCCTTATGGCACCGATCCCCAGCGACCTCCGGGGCGCGACGGCAGCGACACCAACTCGTTGCCACCTCCCCCCAAGGGAGATGATACAACCCCGGTTGCCCCCGACACAGGCATGGCGGATACCAGCATCCGCGACACGCAGGTCGTTGACACAAACGCCCCGGGCGCTGACACCGCCATCGACACAGAAAGCGACTCGCATCCCATCAACGACGACGGGGAAACTGCCGACAACTGCCAGCTAAACAACGCTGTCCCGGGGTACGCGAGTGTGGCGGGCGGCACCACCGGAGGGGGCTTCGACTTTGGCGCTGCGGTTACGGTGCGAACGTCGAGCGAGCTGGCCAGCGCTGTGAGCGGTTCGGAGCCGCGCATCATTTTCGTTGAGCCGGGTAACTACGATGCGTTTTCTCCGGGTTCCAATAAAACGATTATCGGTCTGCGCCCCGGTGTAAACGTCGCGGCCCCGCTGAAGATCAGCCGCGTCGAAAACGTGATCATTCGCAATTTGGCTGTCAAAGGCGCCTACTGCGCCACCTACGAAGAATGCCGAGAAGGCGATGACGGTGTGTACATCGGCCACGGCGCGCACCACATTTGGTTGGATCATCTGGACATCTCCGACGGGCAGGACGGGAATTGCGATATCTCCCGCGGCGGCGATTTCATTTCGATTTCCTGGACCAAGTTTTGGTACAGCACCAAGGACAAAGACCACCAATTCTCGAACCTCATTGCGGGCAGCGACAACGAGCCCGAAAGCGTGGGCAAGTTGCAAATTACCTACATGAACTGTTGGTGGGGCCAATACGTGGAGACACGCCAACCAAGAGGGCGATTCGGCAATGTGCACATGCTCAACAACCTGCACAATTCAGCCGACTCCAGAACCGTGCACGGCGTTGGAGTCGACATGGCGCTCATCGCGGAGAACTGCGTTTACAACACCTCGGACAAAGCCATCTTCACCGATATGGGCAGCCCGAGGGGTTGGCTGGGGACAGGCAACATCGGCACGGCGGGGGGACTGAGCGCATCCTTCGGGACGGTCTTTGACATTCCCTATGCCTACACCGCCATGCCCGCTGCCGAGGTAGAAGCTGCGGTGACGGCCGCCATTGGGGGCGCCGGCAACACCTGCGCGTTTCAATAGTCGACAAAAGCGCTTTGGATAACAGCGCTGCAAAGGAGCATCCCATGCGCAACGCAATCGGTTTGGTTTTGGTTTTCTCGCTGGGTTTGGCCGTGGCGTGTCAGTCCGATGCGGATGTCGAAACGGGCGTGGACACCGAGATTCGAGGCGGCACCGACACCAACGCGCCGCCGGGGCCGCACGGCACCGATCCCACCGCGCCGCCGGATACCGCCGGAACAGATGACGCAACACCGGTTGTCCCCGACACGAGCAACCCCGACACGGTGGCCCCGGACACCAGCGTCCCCGACACCGCTGCCCTCGACACGAGCGGCAATGGGGATACCGATAGTCACTCCGAGGCGGACACCGGTGAACCCCAAGGCTCTGCGGGGTGTGGCATTGCGTCCCCCATGCAGAGCGGTACGTTCAGCGTGACCGCAAACAACAAAGAGCGCACCTTTGTGGTGGATGTACCGCAGAACTACGATGGCAACCGCCCGCATCGATTGTTTTTCACCTGGCACTGGCTAGGGGGAAACGCCTCCGACGTCGTGAACCTCGGTTATTACGGCATCAAGGCCGAGTCCGATGGCAGCGCGATCTTCGTCTCTCCGCAGGGGTTGGGAGGCGGCGGTGACGGGACGACGGGTTGGTGGAATGCCAATGGCGAGGACGTACAGTTTCTCGATGAGATGATGCAGCGCCTGTTGAACAATCTGTGCATCGATCCGCAACGGGTGTTTTCAACCGGATTCAGCTTCGGTGGCATGATGTCCAATACCATCGGATGTCAGCGGTCCAGCGTCTTTCGCGCCATTGCGCCGATGGCGGGCAATCTCATGGGCCGGTGCACGAACAACGACGCGGTGCCCATTGCCTTTTTCGGCGTCCACGGCGATGCCGATAGCGGTGTCACCACGCAATCGGGGCGGGATGCGCGCGATATCATCGTTGCGAGAAACCACTGCCGGGATGAGACGCGTCCTGCTGGCGGTTCCTTTCCCGATTATTGCATTGAGTACGAAGGATGTGATGCGGGGTATCCCGTGTTTTGGTGCGAGTTTCCCGGCGAGCATCAACTGTGGTTTGGTTCGGGCAAACACCTGTGGAATTTCTTTTCGCGCTTCTAAAAAAATCCCGAGTTTTTGAAATGTGACAGTTGTGGTGAAACGGTCATGTCTGTTTTGAATCAGAATGATGGACATGGCTACCCTCTTTGTTCGAACGCGCGCACTGTGTAGTCATGTTTATTCAACACCTACATATCGACGTGAAGCACAAGTCTTTCCCCCTTCGGTTCGGTCCGGGTGCCGCATGGCTGCTCGCGTGCTGGTTCGCCCTTTGCGGGCCCGCGTGCAGCGACGACAAGCCCAATGTCCGGGGCAGCGCCAACAACGGCACCAGCGGCGACAAAAGCACCGACGGAAATGGCGACAACAACCAGGGCGGAGATTCCAACGGAGACGCCAGCAGCGATGCGGGCAAGAAGGACCCGTCCGATTCGGACTTCTGGGATCCGCCCGGGGTGCAAAGCCCGCCAGACCCGGACTTCTGGGACCCGCCCGAGGCCTATGGCCCGCCCGGTCCCTATGCCGAAGCCCTGCAAAAGGCGCTGCACTTTTACGACGCGAACATGTCCGGTATCGGCATCACCGGTGGGCGCCTGCAGTGGCGCGGCAACTCCGAGGTATCTGATTATGCGATCCCCTTGTTTTGCAACGGCGCCGACCCGCAGCATTCCAACTGCACCGACATGTCCGATGACTACATCCGCAAGTACATCCACATCTTCGATCCCGACGGCATCGGCACCATCAACGTGGGCGGCGGGTTTCACGATTGCGGCGATCACGTGAAGTTCGGCCTGCCGCAGGCTTACTCGGCTTCCATGCTCGGTTGGGCGATGTACGAGTTTCCCGATGCGTTCATCAAGTCGGGGCAGGGGCCGCACGCCCTCGATATCCTCAAGCGCTTCACCTCGTACTTTTTGCGCAGCACATTTCGCGAGCGCGATGGCCGGGTCATCGCCTTTGCGCACCAGGTGGGTGTCGGCTCCATCGACCACAGCTTCTGGGGCCCGCCCGAGTTGCAAAAGGCCGAAGACTTCCCCCGACCGGCGCGGTTCGCCACCGAAGAGACCCCCGGTGCTGATGTCGCCTCGGGCGCCGCTGCCGCGTTGGCCATCGCGAGCATGGTGATGAGCCGCTCCGATGCCGACTATGCCGCAAAATGCCTCGACACGGCCCGCGCGCTTTACGCCTTCGCCGACAAGTATCGGGGCGCCGCCGACAGCGGTGGTTTTTACCCGTCCGAATACGAAGACGACGACTTGGCCTGGGCCGCGGTTTGGCTGCACATCGCCACGGGCGAAGACAGCTACATCGACGACATCGTCCGCACCGAGGGCAGCCGCTACACCGGTCACCTGGGCCGCATTATGTCCACCACGGAGGACGGCTGGTACAACGCGTGGGTGCACTGCTGGAACACCGTTTGGAGCGGCATGTTCGTCAAGCTGGCGCAAATCACCGGGGACGAAAAGTGGACGAAGATCGCCGAAGATCACGTGAACCTCTGGTCGGGCCTCGACGGCGATCGCACCGTGACGCCGGGCGGGCTCTCGTTTCTGTCGCACTGGGGCACCCTGCGCTACAACACCGCGGCGCAGATGACGGCCCTCGTGTGGGCGAAGCACAAAAACGAATCGGCTTATGTGGACTGGGCCGAGTCCCAGATGCAATACATCTTCGGTGACAACCCGCTGGGCAAGTCCTACATCGTTGGCTTCGGCGATAGCTGGCCGGTGCACGTTCACCACCGCGCCGCCCACGGGTCCACCAAGGACAACAGCCTCTACGTCCCCGAGACCCCGAGCCACACCGCCTGGGGCGCGCTGCTCGGAGGGCCCACCGCCGACGACTCGTACATCGACGACATCTGGGAGTACACCTACAGCGAGGTCTGCGTGGATTACGCCTCGTCGCTGGTGAGCGCCTTAGCCGGTCTGTATCACTTCAAGGCAATCGACAAAGACGGGCTCGGACAGGCGCCGTTGGCCGACTTCCCGCCGCTCGAAGAAAAGCAGCGCGAGTTCTGGGTAGAGGGAAAAGTAGGGCAAGACGACGGGCAGATCAGCGAAATCAAATTGCTCGTGCACAACGAAACCGTCCACCCGCCGCACTTCGACCCGCTGCTCTCCATTCGCTATTTCTTCAGCCCCGCCGAATTAAAGGAATGGAATCAGGGCGTCGACGCCTTTCGCGTGCAGGTCACTTATGATGGGCGCAGCGTCAACAACGGCATGCTCAATTCCGGCGACGGCCTGCCCACCATCGTCTCGGGCCCGTTTCCGTGGAACGCCGTCGAAGACATTTACTACTTTGATTTCGCTTTCACCGGCTGCAAGTTTTACGGCTCCATCCCCTTCGAGTTTCAGCTCGTGGCGGAGGCGGCGTCGGATCACCAGCCTCATCAAGACAGCAGCAATGACTTTAGCCGACAGGGATTGCCGGTGGGCGACACTTATGGTGAGGCGCGCTATGTGGCCATGTATAGCGACGGCGAGCTGATTGCCGGAGAGGAACCCTGACATGAAACCAACCGCAATTCTTCTTTGTGCGCTGTCTGCGTTTGTGCTGTTGCTGGGTTGCGAGAGCACCATGGTCAACCTGAACAACACCGGTACTGCGGACACAGTGGACACGGCAGACAAAGTGTTCGCCACCGACACCTGGGACACGGCGCCTCGTCCGTTGGCTTCGTCGCTCGAGGACACGGACACCTGCGCCAATCTCGATTTAACGCTGGAGCGGCAGCCCGTGACCATTTTGCTGCTCATCGACCACTCGGCCTCCATGGACCTGCAGCTCGGCGACAACGACACCCGGTGGAGCGTGCTCGTCAAGGCGCTGCTCGGCACGGTAGCAGATCCCGACGCCGGCATCGTGTGGCAACTCGAAAACCGCGTGAGCTTTGGCATGATGCTCTTCACTGCGGTGCGCAACGAGCCAGAGTCGTGTCCGCTGCTGACCACCGTGGAGCCGGCGCTGTTCAACGGCAAGGCGATCTCGCGCATCTGCCGGGCCGACGACGAAACCTACAAGGGCGCTTCACCGGTGCCGGAGGCGGTGGACGCGGCGGTGGCGCTCCTGTCGCAGATGAAGGGACCGGGGCGCAAGGTGATCGTGTTGGCCAGCGACGGCCTGCCGCAGACCTGCCAAACCCTGGCCCAGGCCGACGATGCCGCGGGACGCGACGCAGCGGTGAAAGCCGTGCAAGACGCCCATGCGGCGGGGGTGACCACGTTTGTCATCGGCGTGGGCGACGAAGCTTCAGATGCGCACCTGCAAGAGGTGGCCAATGCCGGGGTGGGGCTGCCACCCAACGGAGCGGAGCAGGCAGACTTTCACCAGGGCAGCACCGAGAACAGCCTGCTCGACGGCCTCAACCAGGTGATCCGCATGGAGTCGCGCAGTTGCGTGTACGAGCTCAACGGAAAAGGCGTGGCCGAAGGCTATGAAGAGGCTGGCCAGGTGTTGATCGACGGCAAGCCGCTGGCGTACGGCGATGAGACCGCCGGGTGGCGCTTGAAGAGCCCGTCGGAAATTGAGCTGCTCGGAGAGGCCTGCGATTTGATTCAGACCGGCGACCACCACCTCCGCGCCGATTTTCCCTGCGAAGTAATCATCACCATCGATTGATTGTTTGATTCTTTCATCACTGCCCGCGGTTCCCCCATCGACAATTCGCTATCGCCGCATCGTTATCGCTATCCCCCATGTTGTCTCCAAGCCGGCTTTTTGGACAAAAACGCGACTGTGTGATATTTCTTACACTGGCACACAGGGTGCGAGTTGTTCGCGGCCACAAGGAGAATAAAGATGCGGGGGAACACAGCGATAAAAACGAGGACCGGGCGCGCATTGGGGCGATGGCTGCTGGTGGTGTTCGTGGCCATTGCGGCGATGTGCAGCGTGGATGTGACCCAGTGGCCTTTCGAGGAAAAGGACGCGGTGGTGCCGCTGGACACGGTGTTCTCTCTGGATTCAGAGCCGCTGGATATCGCCAACCCCGTCATTGCCCATGTGGCGTTGGAACGCGCGCTCTTGCCCGACGATGCCGCGCATGTACGGCACATCCTGGTGATGCACGCCCAGTCGGCGGGCGGCGTCGACATCATTCAGCGCACCAGTGACGCAGCCCAGGCATTGGCGGTGGACATCCGGGGCATGATCGCCGACGGCGATGCGGGCTTTGACATCATGGCGCGCACCTATTCGGACTGCCCCTCCGGGCGCCTCAAAGACGGGGACATCGGCATTATTCGCAAGGGCGAAACCCCGCCCGAATTCGAAACGGCGATCTTTGCCCTCGACGAAGAGGAAATCTCCGAGGTCATTGAGACGCCCTTCGGCTTTCACATTTTGCAACGCCTGTTTGGCGGCTGAACACCGCACCCCTCCGCCAGAGCCTTAGGGAAGCCAAAGGCTTATGGCTTGACGCATCGCCCAAGAAGATTATGTTGTGGCCGACTTTGGGGCCGGTGCGCGATTGGCGTGCGGCCCTTTTGTTTGCAGGAGGATGCCATGCCCATTTACGAGTACGCCTGTGCCCAGTGTGGCCATCAATTTGAACTGATGCAGCGCATCGGCGAAGCCGCGCCAGAACGCTGCGAAAAATGCGGCGCCCCCCAGGTCGAGCGCCAGGTTTCGCAAACCTCGTTCATGCTCAAAGGGACGGGTTGGTACGCCACCGACTACGCGGGTCGCAAGGCCCACGGTGCCGAAGCGGCGCCCCCATGTGCCTCGGGCGGTTGCGCCACCGGTGCTTGTCCGGTCAAGACGGCATAAACCCACACCCTCCCGCGTTGTTCTCCATGTCGGCACCCCGGTCATGGGCGTTTTTGTCACCGCCCCTTGAACCGCCGGAAACGGTGCATACTTCAATAATATGAAACGCTCTTGGAAAATCTTTTCATTGGTCGGCATCCCGGTACGGCTGCACTTCTCGATGCTGATCATCCCGCTCTTAACCTTCACCCTCGACTTCGGTCCTGTCCCCTTTTGGCTCTCGTTGTTCTTGGGACTCGCGTTGGCCGTGCTCCTGTTTGGCTCAGTGGTCTTGCACGAACTCGGCCACGCCCTGATGGGGCGGCGCTTTGGCGTGCACACCGCCGATATCATCCTCACGCCGATTGGCGGCATCGCCCGCATGAGCCACATCCCCGAGACCGCGCGGCCCGAAATCGCCATCGCCCTAGCGGGGCCAGCCACATCGCTGCTCATCGCCCTGAGCGCCTTCGGCCTCTCCCACCTGGCGCTGCCCCTGCCGGTGCTCAACGCTATCTGGATGGAGGTCCTCGTCCTCTTGGCGCAGCTCAACCTCATGCTCGCCCTGTTCAACCTGCTGCCCGCCTTTCCCATGGACGGCGGACGCGTCCTGCGCGGGGCCCTCAACGCGCGTTTCGGTTTTTTCAAAGCCACGGCTGTCACCGCGCAAATCGGCAAGTGGATCGCCATGGCCATGGGCATCTACGCGTTGTTCAACAGCCACTGGAACCTCGTGTTCATCGCGGTCTTCATTTACTTTGCCGCCAGCCAAGAGCAGCGCATGGCGGCTTGGCGTGCCCAGCAGGCGGCTGAAGCGCAGCGACAACAGCAGGTCCAGGCCGTGTGGGGGGCATCCCCAACGGGCGTCAAAGTGGTGGAGGCCACCAAGGTAACGGTGGTCGAAAAGTAGAGTGGGGGACGGCGCGTGTCGCGCGGGGTGTGTGCTCGGTAAGCGGGATTGCTCAGCAGTCGATGTCTTGCGGGGCCCACCAGTTGCCGCTCATCACAATCATCGATAACAGCTTGATGGTGTCTTCGTAGTAGGCCTCTTCCCACTTGTTGGAGACGAGGTGATTCCACACAGTGTTGATCCAGTGTTGGTTGCCGGCGTTGACCATGGCACCGGGGCCAAAGGGAGCGATGAAGGCCCAAGAGGTGTAGCTGGTCTCGATGGCGGCTCCGTCGAGGCGATAGCCCACGGCGATGTCGCTCGGCACTTCGCCGGTTTTTTGGCGGATGAAGTAGTTGATGCGGGCCAGCAGATCGCGCGAGGTGTTGTTGCCGGTGGTGAGGTAGTCGGTGGCCAGGCGCCAGGGCACGCGGCAGGCGTTGTAGTAGTAATTGCCGTCGTTGGGGGATTCGTGAAACGAGGCCGCCGCCGGTGCGGGGGTGCCGCTGATGTTGACCATGAAGTCGGGGAAGAGACCGCTGTTGGCGGCGTATTGGTTTTGAAATTGCGCCATGACGTTGTAGGTGCCGTTGCGCAGGGTGCGCCAGGCGCCGTCGCCTTTGAGGAGCTCGAAGGTGGCCATGTGTCCCGGCATGAAATCGCTGGGGCGGGTGGCGTCGTACTTGGCGCCCGTAGAAACCCAGTCGCCGAGCAGCAACCACCGGCCATCGTGGCTGACCTCATCGGCCATAATGGCATCGACCATGCGTTCGCCCAACTGCAGGTAGTTGATGGCGCCGCTGGAACCCCATTGTTTGTGGGCGAGCAGCAGGGCATAGGCCATGTCCATGTCGCCGTCGGTGGCGCTGGCATTGCCGTCCACATTGTTGCAACTGCTGTTTTGGGCCCAGGACATGAGGGCGCTGTTTATGCCGGAGGGATGGTCTTGGTAGTAGCGCACCATGCCGTCGAAATACTGCTGGGCCGAGGGTTCGTGCCCCGCCATGTAGGCCATAATGAGCATGCCGTAGCCGTGGCCCTCGCTGACGGATATGCGGTTGTCCAAGATGGCGTTGACGAAGTATCGGTCGTTGCCGCAGGCGC
This sequence comes from Myxococcales bacterium, assembly GCA_012522445.1. Lineage (GTDB taxonomy): Bacteria > Myxococcota_A > Polyangia > JAAYKL01 > JAAYKL01 > JAAYKL01. The sequence goes on from JAAYKL010000041.1 coordinate 12,643, forward strand.
TGGAGTTGCCCAGGTACTTGGCTTTCCAGGTGTCGTAGAAGGCCGCGACGTTTTCGCTCATGCGCGAAAAGGAGAGATCGGGTAGGGCGCTGCCCGCAGCGTACTGGCGCTGTGTGCTGCCAAACGGAACGTAGGGCTGTCCGTTGGAGCACTGGGAGCGCACGTCGCCGCTGAGGTTGAACGAAGTGTCGGCGGTGACATTGCCGGGCGGGCGGTCGTCGACATTGTTGTTGTCATTGTTGCCGCTGTTGTCATTGTTGCTGTTGCTATTGTTGCCGCTGTTGTTGGCGTTTTGGTGGTTGTCGTTGTCGAGGGGCGGCAGGCGCGATCCCTCGGAGTTGTCGCAGGCGATGGCCAGGTGCCACAGCCAAAGCAAAGCCAATAAGGGGGCGAGTTTTCGTATTGGACGGGGGTGTGTCATGGTTACCTCTTTAATAAATGGGGCAAAAAACAAGTGCGACCAGCCTAGCGGCATTGCGCCAAAAAATCGACAAGTTCTTCGCGCGCTCCGGATTGCCAACGCCGAATTGCCAACGTCGATGCCTTTGTCGTTTCGAGTGATGCGGGGTAATGAATGAGAGACGAACGCCAGCGCGCGCATGCTTTTGAGAATGATTATCTTTTCAGTGTGCTGGAAAATCCGGTATGTTGCACGCGTGGGTGGGCATCATTCGCTGCGTGTATTTGGTTTAAGGAGCCTGGACATGACGGTGGGTTTGATCCAAGACATTTTTGAGCAGCCCAACTCACTGCGTCAATTGCTGGCCAACGGCTGGATTAGCGTGGCCGAAGCGGCGCGGCGCATCCACGGGTTTCGTCCAGAGTGGGTCTTCATCGCCGCCCGCGGCACCAGCGACAACGCCGCCCGGTATGCCCAACACCTCTTCGGCGCCTACAACCGTCTGGGCGTCGGGCTGGCCTCTCCGAGCCTCTTTGCCGCCTACGGAAAGCCCCCCAACATCTCCCGCGCATTGACCATCGGCATCAGCCAATCGGGGCACTCTGACGACGTCGTGTCCATCCTCGCGGAGGCCAACCGCCAGGGCGGGTTAACGCTGGCCTTTACCAACGACGCCACCTCTCCGCTGGCCCAAACCGCCGCGCTGTGCATCAAGCTCAGCGCGCTGCCAGAACGCTCTCCCAACCCCACGATGACCTACATCAACCAACTGATGGCCCTGGCCATGCTGTCGGTGGCCCTGGAGCGCTCCACCGATCGCTGGGACGACCTCTCCTTGATTCCCGCGCAACTGGAGCGCGTGTGCGCACAAGAAGCCACCGTGGCGGCCGCGGCCCAAACACTGGCCGACAAGCACTGCTTTGCGGTGGTGGGGCAGGGGTTCAACTATTGCACCACCTGGGAAGTGGCGCTGAAGCTCGGACAAACCGCCGATGTCGCTGCCATGCCCTATTCCGCCGCCGATTTGCTGGGCGGTCCGCTGGCCATCATCGAAAAAGACTTTCCCCTCATTTTTGTGTCCCCCAGTGGCGCCACCCAAGAGCAACATGCGCCGCTGTTGCGCATTTCCCGCAACCAATCCGCGCTGCGCGTCGTTATCTCCGACCAACTGGCCTACTTGTCCGCCGCCGACATTCCCCTGCCATTGCCGCCGGGAACGCCGGAGTGGCTCTCGCCTCTCATCGCCGTGGTGCCGGGACAACTGCTGGCCTGTCACCTGGCCATGGCCCGTGGACTCGATCCCGACGTCTCCCGCGGTGGGTCGCTGCGAAATCTGGCCAACGAGCCCCGCTAGTCCGAGACGCTTTGCCGACTTTTTTCCCATCCGGTTTTGTGCGATTTTCCACGCGGCGCTATTGTTTGCATGCCGCCCAGGGGCGGGGGACTTCCACAGCATACGATGCGCATTTTTTGTGGATTCTGTTGTCATTTCCGCTTAGACGGTGCTAGCATCACTAAAAAAAATGGTCCCGGCCATCATAAACCACCTCAATTACATTAAAGGAGAGGCAACAATGAAGAATTCAATCGCAATTTTAACAACCCTGGTTTTCGCTCTGTCTTTTGCGGCTTGTGCGTCCGACGACGATTCCGATAAGCCCTCCTCCACCGGTAAAACCAAAGTTGGCTACATGGTCGATAACTTCACCATCGATCCCGCCGACCCCCTCTGCGACATCATCGATGGCAAC
>JAAYKL010000042.1 GCA_012522445.1 Myxococcales bacterium
ACCAGCCGCACCGCGTCAGCCTTCTGCTCTTTCGTAAATGTTCTTCTGTTTCGTTTGGACATCACTGCCTCCTCCGGGGGATTATCCCCATTAAGTCAGATGTCCACAAATTCAGGGCAAGACCACCCTAGCCAGAGTAAATCAAGATTTTCTTTGCACATACGCCCACATGGGAATGCCAATGTCCTCCTCGCGCAAGGGCGCGTTTGGTGTTGCAGAACGCACCGGTGTCGCGAATAATCGCCACTTCGCACACAACTTTTGTCCGCGGACAACGCAACGCCCCGCGGGCAACACACAAGGAGGAGAATGTTATGAACCGACAATTGTGGACACTGTTGTTCGTCGCGCTGCTGGCGTCGTCCTGCGTAAAGAAGAGCGTCTTTGAGGCGAGCCAGGCCAAACTCCACGACACCGAAGGCCAACTGGCGGGCGCCGTGGCATCCGGCGAGGCCCTCAAGCGAGAGCTGGCCAATGCCCAGGCCGACAGCCAGCAATTGGGCAAGGAGATCGAGGCCCTCAAGGCCACCATCGAGAGCCTGGAGAACCTCTTGGCCGACGAGAAGACCCAGCGCCAAAAACTCAGCGATGATTTGGCCGCCACCATCGCCGACCGATCCAAGCTCAAAGAAAACACCGAGAAGCTCAAGCTGGCCCTGGCCGAGCTCGAGAAGCGCAAGGCCGAAGCCGACGCCCGCGTCAAAGAGTTCCGAGACATGCTGGACCGCTTCAAGCCCCTCATCGACGCCGGAAAACTCAAAGTGCAAATCAAGGACGGCCGCATGGTGCTCGTGCTGCCCACCGACATCCTCTTCGCCTCGGGCTCGGCCAAAATCTCCGAGCAGGGCCAGGAGGCCATCCTGGAAGTCGGCAGCGTCTTGGCCACCATCAAAGAGCGCAACTTCCAGGTCTGCGGCCACACCGACAATGTCCCCATCACCAGCAAAAAAACTTACACCGACAACTGGGAGCTCGCCGCGGCGCGCGCCCAGGGCGTCATGCGCACGCTGATGGAGGCCGGCATGGCGGGCACCACCTTGAGCGCGGCCAGCTACGGCGAGTTCTTGCCCGTGGCCACCAACGACACCCCCGAGGGGCGCAAGTCCAACCGGCGCATCGACATCGTCGTCGTGCCCGACTTGTCGAACCTGCCCGGCTTTTCCGAACTCAACGCCCTCGAAAAATAAAACCGCATCTCCCCCCAAAAAAACACCCCAACACCGCCGCTGAGACGCTGGGGCCCCTTGGGCAAAAACCACGTCGGGACATCGCATTTTTTTATGTGCTCCCCGCTCTTTTCATAGGCAATCCCGCCACAAAGTTATGCTAGCGTTGCACCGGCCATTTTTGGGCCATATCCAAAGGAGCCCCTATTATGAATACTTCCAAAGCCCTGCGCCTACTGTTGCCGGTGTTGCTCGCCGGGATGTGCTGCGCTCTTGCGGCATGCGATGACAGTGGCACACCCCAAAGCACAGCGGATTCAGAGCTGCCCAACACGGACGCCACTCCCGCGCCAGACTCCGACACAGCGCCAACGCCCAGCTCCGATCCCGCAACAGGAACGGATGCGAACATCGGAGAGGACACCGAAACCGGAGGGGACACCGAAACCGGAGAGGACACCGAAACCGGAGAGGACACCGAAACCGGAGAGGACTCCGAAACCGGAGAGGACACCGAAACCGGAGGGGACACCGAAATCATTCCCGTCGCCTTCACGGCCACCACAGGGGCAGACGCCGTTGTCTTCCACGACCGCTCGGCGGACACCTTCACCACGACCCGGCACCAACCCGCTGTGCATGCCCACTACACGCTGGACCTGCGTTGGGTAGAGCTGGCAGCGCATGACACCCTGCGCGTGGGCGATTTTCTGTTTGCCAGCGACACGGCGTTGGCGGGCGCGGCCCTGGCCACGGCGCTGGACCATGCGCTCAACGATCCCGCCGCCGAAAATGTCCCGCCGGGCTGGACTTTTGCCGCCGCCGACAGCACCCTGTCGCTCACCGCCACCGACGCTGGCCCCCAGGACGCACCTGAAATCGCCTACGAACACGGCCTATTGACCGCCGTGCAAGCGGTGAACCTCGCCGACATCCGCCTGGCCCCGGGCCAATCCCTCACCGTCCGCGACAGCGCCACACCAGGCGACCCGCCCACCGCGCTGTACACCAACGACACGGGAGACGACCTAAACGGCGCCGCCCTGGCCACGGCCATCGCCGCCAACACCCCGTCCATCGCCTGGACGCTACACGCAGAGGGCAGCCGCCTGTACTTCACCAGCCTGGCGCCGGGCGCAGAACAACCCTTGCTGGCAGTCGCCCGTCCCTACGACGGCGGCACGGTGGCGCTGGATGCCGAGTGCGAGACCCGCTACAGCTACGATGGGGAGACCACCGCCATCATCGCGCAGCTCACCCCTGGCAGCGGCGGTGACACCATCTGGCAGGCCGCCCTAACCGAAACCGACGACGATTATAAGTATGCGCAAACCCTGTACCTCTCGGGGCTCTCCCTGGCGCCGGGCCACACCCTGCGCATCACCGCCCAGAAGGAGACCGGCAACGTCCTGCGCTACACCAATGTCCGCAACGACACGCTGATGAGCTACGACCTGCTGGATGCGCTCTATTACGATGCGGACGTCGGCAGCCACACCTGGGACCGCTTTGACGCGACCAGCATTGACACCTTCGAGGAGACATTGACCTTCCGCTCCTCCAGCAGCAATGCCTCCCCGCTCACGGCGCACATCCACGCCCCCGGCGCGCTCGCCGTGTACACCATCGACTTCTCCGACACGACCGTGCTGCCCAACGACGGTATCCTCATCGACGATACGAGCATTGGCGTGGGCGTTGTCACCAGCGGGGCGGCTCTGGCCAACATCGCATTTGCGAGCATGACAAGCAGCAGCATGTGGACGCCCGATTACGAGACGGGCTCCGCGTTGGTCACGCTCACCGCCAAGCTCCCCGGTCCTGCCACGCCAACCCTGTCGCATGTCGACATGGGTCGCGAAGCCCAACTGCATTTCTCCGGCGTAACACTGGCGGCGGGGGAGACCATCCACATCGGCAACTACCGCTACACCGCTGCCACCGACCTCAACGGGACGGCCCTGGCCGAGGCCCTGTACGCAGACCTAGTCGGTAGGGGTGTCTACGCCTTTTCCGACGCCATCGACTGGACGGTCCGCCACCGGGACGGCTCTCCCGCCCTGTTCTTGGTGACCGACAACAACCGGACCATCTCCGTCACCAGCCCCATCCGGCGGTACACGGACATCATCGAGGAGACGGTGGTTGGGCTCGTCTCGCAGGCCGGGTCCGGCGGCTACAACCCCCGCCTCGCCACGGACTTCAGCCTGCCCATCTCCTTCGGCAACAAAGTCCTGTTGCCGGGCGCGAGCCTGCGCATCGGGGACTACGCCTTTGCCAACACCACCGGCGACACCCTCGAAGGCCTGGCGCTGGCCGAAGCGGTACGAGATGATCTGCTGCTGCCCGAGAACGCCCTCGCCATCGACGGCGTAACGGCATGGCGGCCCGAGACCTATTCCCAGGGCGCGATTGGCTGGCTGCGCATCGCCACCGACGGCATCTCCGTCAGCTACTCCCGGCCCGCTGGCGAGGACGCGCTCACCGTCTTCGAGGTCGTCCCAGGGAGCGGCGGGGGCACCACATTCCTCGGGCTTGTGACCGTGTCGCGCGGCGCTGTTTTGACCCCGCTCACCTCCGGACTCAACGCCCTGGACGTCATCACCGATTTCCAGATCGGCGAGGACCGCATCGCCATTCCCAACGCCGAAATCCATTATCTCGTGGTGGACGAGACGGCCCTAGCCAGCGCGCACTACCAAGGCTTCAGATACGTTTGCCACGAAGGCCTCAGCTATTCGGTGGGCGCCCACCAGGCCGGGCTCTTCGCCCTGGACGGCGACCATTACCTGTTGGTCAACGACGGTACGGCCAGCTTTGATCCAGACAAAGACATCGTCATCAAACTGGTGGACCTGAAAGGCTACCGGCACGACCTCCAGGTCCAGGACATCTTCGATCTGTCCCTGTAGCGGCCGCGCGGACCGCGCGCAACAAGCGCCACCGACGCGCCATTTCGGCCCAGCGCCGCCAGGCGTCAACAATCGCCAGCCGTCAATAATCGGAAAAGGTCGGGGGTTCGCTGCCGCCCTCGGGAATGGGCTCGTCGTGCACCAGGTTGTCGAAGCGCGTGTACATCTCGGTGAAGGAGAGGAAGCAGGTGCCGGTGGGGCCGGAGCGCTGCTTGCGCACGATGATTTCGGCCTCGTTGCCCTTGGGATAGTCGGGCTTGTACACCTTCTCGCGGTACACGAACAAAATCATGTCGGCGTCCTGCTCGATGGCGCCGGACTCGCGCAGGTCGGAGAGAATGGGCCGTTTGTCTTGCCGGGCTTCCAGGCCGCGGTTGAGCTGCGACAGCGCCACCACGGGCACCTCCAGCTCCTTGGCCAGCAGCTTCAAGGAGCGCGAGATTTCGGCGATCTCCTGTTCGCGGTTGCTGGAAGCGCGCCGCGAGCTGCCCTGCATGAGCTGCAAGTAGTCGATGACGATGAGGCCGAGGTCTTTCTTTTCGGCCTTTAACCGGCGCGATTTGGCGCGGATCTCCACCGGTGTCATGGGCGTGGAGTCGTCGAGATAAATGGGTACGTTGTACAAAAAGCCCATGGTATCGGTAATTTTGCGCCAGTCCTCGGGGCTCAACAGATGGGGTTGGCGCATTTTCGAGGCGTCGATGTGCCCCTCCGAAGACAGCAGGCGGCGCACCAGTTGCTCCTTGGACATCTCGAGAGAGAACACCAGCACGGGCTTTTCGCCGCGCACCGCCGCGTTGAACGCCAGGTTCATCGCGAAAGAGGTTTTGCCCATGGCCGGACGCCCCGCCACGATGATCAGGTCGGAGGGCTGCAAGCCCGCGGTGATCTTGTCGAGCTGCCGAAAGCCCGTGGTCAGCCCGGTGAGGGTATCGGGGCGCTTCGCGGCGGCCTCGAGGTTTCTCATCGCCGTATGCAGCGGTGTGCCGATGTGCACATAGGACTCGCCGATGCGCTTCTGCGACGCCTCAAAGACCGTCTTCTCCGACTTGTCGAGGAACTCGTCCGCCGACGTCATATCGCCAAACCCGTCGGCCACGATTTGCTGCGCAGCGTAAATCATGCGGCGCACCGAGCTCTTCTCCAAAATGATGGTGGCGTAGTGCTCGACATTGGCCACGGTGGCCACCTTGTGGGTCAGGTTTTCAATGGCCGCCACGCCGCCAATTTTTTCGAGGTCGCCGCGCTTGGTCAGTTCGGTGCCCAGCGTCACGTAATCGATTGGGGTTCCCTGAAGCGACAGGTCGTGGATGGCCGCGTAAATGAGGCGGTGGCTCTCGAGGTAAAAGTCGTCGGCCGAGAGTTGGTCCTGGATGAGGGAGAGCGCCTGGTTGTTGAGCAAAATACTGCCGAGCACCGCGGCTTCGGCGTCCGCGCTGTACGGGGGAACGCGCCCCTGTCCACTGCCCGCACTCAGGCCCGCCGACGCGGGTGTCGGGGAGACGAGACCTCTCTTTGGCATGTCGTACCTCTTATGAAGTGTGGATGAAAAGAACCCTATTTAGGGCCGACGCGGGAGCCGTGTCAATCTTGGATGACCGTAACTTTTAGGGGGGCCGCCTCACCGCCGAACAACTTCACCTGGACGGTAAATTCGCCCAAGGTTTTGATGGGCTCGGCGATCTCAATGCGGCGGCGATCCAAGGTGACGCCTTCTTTGAGCAGCGCTTTTTCGATGTCGCGCGTGGTCACCGAGCCGAAGAGGCGCTCGTTTTCGCCAGAGGGCTTGGCGATGCGCAGGTTGAGCTCGGCCAGGCGGGTCTTCACCGCTTCCACCTCGGCGCGGGCGGCGTCGATTTGGCGTTGGATGAGGCGCTTTTTGTGCTGCATAAGCTTGACGTTGCGCGGGGTGGCGACATCAGCGATGCCCCGCGGAATGAGGAAGTTGCGCGCAAAGCCAGGCTTTACTTTGACCTCATCTCCACTCTCGCCGAGCTTGGGAACGTCTTCTTTTAATATCAATTTCATCGTCGTTCCTCCTTCGGGACTACTTCGGTGATGTAAACGGCATCAGCGCGATGTTGCGCGCGCGTTTTACCGCCTGACAAACTTGCCGTTGGTGCTTGGCACAAGTCCCCGAAATGCGGCGGGGAACAATTTTGCCGCGTTCTGAAATGAAATAGCGCAGGGATTGCGCATCTTTGTAATCCAGTTTCAAGGTGGCATCCGCGCAAAAGCGGCACACCCGGCGACGTCGATTGCCACCGGAACCGTGCCCGCCACTGCGGCGTGGTCTGCTTTGTCTGTCTTCCATGGCGTTCTCCTATTCGTTGTCGCCGCCATCGGCGTCGCTGGCGTTGTCGGTTTCGGGTTTCGCGTCAGTTGCAGGCGCGGCTTCGGCTTTCGCTTCGGCTTCGGCTTCGGGTGCGGCTTCGGCTTCGGGTGCAGCTTCGGCTTTCGCTTCGGCTTCGGCTTCGGGTGCAGCTTCCGCTTCGGTCTCTGCGGCGTCGGCGTCGGCGTCATCGGCGGTTTCGAGGGAATCGTCAAATTTGGCGACAAACGAAATGTCGCCCTCGCCAACGGGACGCACGCTGGGATCGACCCCTTCGTCCACCTTGACCGTCATGTATTTAATGACGGCGTCGATGACGCGGAGGTTGCGCTCCAGCTCGTGCACCAAGTCGGAATAGCCGAGGTAGTGCAGGTAGATGTAGATGCCCTTGGCGTTTTTTTGCACCGGGTACGCCAAGCGGCGGCGGCCCCAGTTTTCGGCCTTGAGCAGTTTCCCATCTAGGCGCTCCAGCACGTCCAGACAACGCGCTGCCACCGTGTCCACGACGTCGGTGCGGGAATCGGGATGCAAGATGAAAATGGTTTCGTACTCTCGCGCTCTGTGTTTTACAACGGGTTGAGTCATCAGACCTCCTCATGGTTTCAAAGCCCCGAAACACCGTTCGGAGCAAGGAGTTGGGGGCGGCATCTCGCCGCAGAGCGGACTCTCTACATGAAAACGGTTAAAAACGTCAAGTGAAACCGATGTAATGACATCTATATATAGGGGCGTGTGGACACAAAAGCGCTCGCGAGCGGCGGAACACCCAACTCAGGGCGACGCGGTGCCCTCTCCCGAAGCCGGTGCTGTCGTTTTGTCCGAAGGCGACGACGGCGTTGGCCCCGTCCCCGCCCCTGCTTTGGGTCCGCTGCCGATGTAGACCAAGCCCGCGATCAACAGGCCAATCAGCACCAAGGCGATGATCAGCGCGACCCACATCTGCGCGCGAGAGCGCTCTTCGGGCGAGGCGCTGGGCGGCAGGGAGTCGAAGGCACGCGCCCCAGAGAGGAGCGCCCCCAACCCGGAGGCAGGCTGGGCATCGGCTTGAAAGCGCCGGCGCCACCCGGAGTCGTTTTGGGGATCCAGTTCGCCGCTGCGCCGCGCGCGCGACAGGGTGGACATGGCCTCTTGGATGCCCTCGGGCGGCGTCAACTCGCGGGTGCGCTCCAGGGCCTCGCCCAAGGCGCGGATGCGATCCGGGTTGCCCAACACGCGATCGGTGTCGACATTGGTGAGGCTGTAGTGCCCGCCCGACGGTTGTCGTTTGCCCGCCGAGGTCACCGGCACTGGCGCGGGCATCGCCGCGGCGCGGTGGTCTTCGGAGAGCCAGCGGAACAAGCTCTCGGCGGCGCGGACGGCGCGCTCCCCGTGGGCATCGACGCCACGCAGATGGGCCTCTGCGGAGTCTGGGTAGGGCAACAACGCCCCGGCGCGCAACATGGCCACCGCGGCGCGCTCCAGGGACACGCGGTCTTTTTCGCTGCCCACGATGCGCCGGACATCCACCTCGGAGCCACCGCTGGCGATGGTCTCGAGCACCTCCTTGGAGGCACCGCCCAAGGTGTTGGCCAGCTCTTGGCACAGCGCCGTGCTGACGGTGAAGTTCGGCGCGCGCTGCCCGGGCAGCATGGCCTCGGGGCCGATGAAGCGCGTGATGAGCGCCGCGGCGCGTTCCAGTTGCTCTTCGAGGGGCAAGAACAAATTGTGGGGGCGCGGCCCGGAGTCCGGTGCGCGAAAGGTCCAGTGCCCGCTGTCGCACAGCAGGAGCTGTACAAAGGCCAGGTCGCCCTCGCTCTCGTCGCCGCCCACCCCCCGGCGCAAAATAGAGCGCGCGTGGCCGTTTTCGAAGTCGACGTCGAAGACATTCCAGGAGTCGTTGACGGACAGGCGCCCGGAGAGGCCGGCGCTGTTGAAGACGCGCAACAGGCTGGACATGCCGGTCAAATCGACGCGATCGGCGAGATTTCGCCCCGCCGCGATGCGCTCTTCGAGGAGGCGCACCGGCGTTAAGGCCTCGGCCAGGCGCTCCAGCACGCGATCGGTTTGCACGATTTCGACGCCCTCGCGCTCTTCCCACCACTTCATTAATAGCGCGGGTGTCCAGCGCAGCAGCGGGTGGCGGTGAAAGCGCTTGAGCATCCACCAGCCGGGCTCCCCCGGGCGCGTAATTTGCGAGATGGCCGCATCCGGTGCAAAGCGCAGGGCCTCGCGGTATCCCGTGCCGTCCACTGGCGCGGTCAGCGCGTTGACCCCGTGGGCGCGCAGCTCGGCTTGCAGGTGGGCCAGGCGCGGTGGGGAGTCCCCCAGGAGCAACACGCGCAAGCCCTTCACCCGCGGCGCAGAATGGGTGTCGATGAAGGCGCGCTCACCGGAGAGATTGGCCACGTCTTGCCACGAATCGGCGGTGTACAAATCGCTGCGTCTTTTGTTGTTGTCTTTCGATGACACCTGCAGTCCCTCGTCGCCCCCAAAAGGCCATGATTTTACCCTACACCCTAGACAGGCGCATGCCAAATCGTTACCTTGGCGGCCCATGCGCCCTTGCGGCATGCAACCCGGTCCCGCCCGGCGATGTGCGGCGCGGCCCCAACACAGAGTGCCCCATGGAACCCATCGAGCGAAGATCGCAAATCCTCATGCACGCCGCCACCTTGTTCGGGGAGCGCGGCTACCACAACACCTCCATCCACGACATCATCACGGCGGCGGGGGTCGCCCGGGGCACCTTTTATCTGTACTTTGCCAACAAGCGAAACATCTTCGAAGAGCTGGTCGACATCCTGCTCATGCGCCTGAGCAACTGCATCCAACCCGTGGACACCGACTCCGAAGAGGCCACAGCCCGCGAGCAGCTCCTCGACAACATGGTGCGCATTTTGGCCCTGCTGAGCAGCGAGCCCGCCCTCCTGTCCATCCTGCTCAAGGGCGCCGTCAACCTCGACAAAGAGATCGACGAGAAGCTCACCGACTTTTACGCGAAACTGCGCCTCGTCATCGAGAGTTCCCTGCGCCTGGGCAGCGAAATTGGCATCCTGCGCCCCTGCGACATCCAACTGGCCGCCCAAGTGGCCCTGGGGGCCATCAAGGAGATCCTCACCGGGCACCTCGACGGGCACCCGTCCCTCACCTCCGAAGAAGAAATCCGCGCCCAGGCATCGGCCCTGCTCGACATCTTTGCCCACGGCGTCCTCGCCCAGGGCAAGCGCATTCCCTAACCCCGCTGCGCGTTGGTCTATCCCGACAAGCGTGCTACAAGGACCGCGATGAAACCCGAACTGCTGCGACAACTGCTCGAGAAAGTGCAACAGCGCGATCTGGCCATCGACGACGCCCTGGAGGCCCTGGCCACGCTGCCCTTCGGCGAGACCCCCTCGGCCACCATCGACCACCACCGCGCCCTGCGCACCGGGCTCCCCGAAGCCGTCTTCGGCGAAACCAAGACCGCCGCGCAAATCGTCGAGATCGCAACCGCCATCATCGCCGCCGGGCAAGATGTCCTGGTGACCCGCGTCTCCCCCGAGAAGGCCGCCCAAGTGCGACACGCCCTGCCCGACATGGTCTACGAGCTATCGGCCAACGCCCTGGTGCACCGCACCGGCGACGCGACCAGCGACGCGACAAACAGCGACGCGCGCGGCACCATCGTTGTGGTCACGGCGGGCACCTCCGACTTGCCGGTGGCCCACGAAGCCCTCCTCACCGCCGAGCTGGCCGGCAACCCGACGCACCTGATCAACGACGTGGGCATCGCCGGTCTGCACCGCTTGCTCCACCACCTGCCCCGCCTGCGCGACGCCAGCGTCATCATCGCCGTCGCCGGCATGGAGGGCGCCCTGCCCTCGGTGGTCGCCAGCCTGGTAAGCTGCCCGGTCATCGCCGTGCCAACCTCCGTGGGTTACGGGGTGAGCCGCGGTGGCTTTGTCGCCCTGCTCAGCATGCTCAGCACCTGCGTGCCCGGCGTCACCCTGGTCAACATCGACAACGGATACGGCGCGGGATGTGCCGCGTCCCTCATCAACCGAAACCGCAACCCCCACGCCCCAGAAAGCCCCCAGGCCCATGCCCGCACAACCCCCTGAGCGCGCCCCCATGCGCCCCATCCTCTACCTCGACTGCTTCAGCGGACTCGCGGGCGACATGATTGTGGCGGCCCTGCTCGACCTCGGCGTCCCCTGGGCGCTGCTCGAGACCACCGCCAAGGCCCTGCCCCTCGAAGGCTACGCCCTGCGCACCGAGCGCACCGAGCGCAACAGCATCTACGCGACGCGCTTCATCGTCGACGTCGACGAGGCCGCACAACCGCACCGCCATTACAGCGACATCCGCCACATGCTCGAACACGCCGCCCTGCCCAGCGACGTACGCGATCTCGCCCTGTCGATATTTGCGCACATCGCGCGCGCCGAGGCCCGGGTGCACGGCACCAGCATCGACCACGTACACTTCCACGAGGTCGGCGCCGTCGACTCCATCATCGATATCGTCTGCGCGGCGGCGGCCCTGCGCCACCTGGACGCCCAGGTCGTGTGCGCCCCCATCCCCTTGGGCACGGGCTTTGTCGCCACCCAGCACGGACAGCTCCCGGTACCGGCCCCGGCCACCCTGCTCATCCTCGAGGGCATCCCCGTGGTGGGCACCGACATCCGCGCCGAGCTCACCACCCCCACCGGTGCGGCCATCGCCCGCGCCACCGCCGCACGCTTCGGCACCCTGCCCGCCCTGACGCCCACGGCCATCGGCTTCGGCGCCGGAGCGCGCTCCCTCGACGCACAGCCCAACGTGCTGCGGGCCATCTTGGGCACGCCCGCCGACGCGGTCCACACCGGCCCCCTGGCCCTCCTCGAAGCCAACATCGACGACATGAGCGGTGAGATCGCCGCCTTTGCCGCGGCCCAACTCCGCGACGCTGGCGCCCTGGACGTCTGGTTCACCCCCATTCAAATGAAAAAAGACCGCCCGGGCGTACAGCTCTCCGTCTTGTGCCGCCAAGCCGACGCCGAGGCCCTCTGCGAAATCCTACTGGCCGAGACCACCACCATCGGCGTGCGCCAACAGGCCGTCGCCCGCACCGAAATGCGCCGCACGCACATCTCGGTGACGACGCCCCACGGCGACGTGCGGGTCAAGGTGGCCACCCACCACAGCGGCCGCCAAAATGTCGCGCCGGAGTTCGCCGACTGCGAGGCCGTAGCCCGACGCCACGGCGTCCCCCTCAAAAAAATCATGGCCCTGGCCACCGCCGCTGCCTGGCGGGCATTGGACACGCCCCCCGCAGCACAATCCGCTCACCACCACCACGATCATGACCACGGACACGACCATGACCACGGACACGACCATGACCACGGACACGACCATGACCCGCGCTGATCTCCCCATCGGCGTCTTCGACTCGGGGCTGGGCGGCCTCACGGTGGTCAAGGCCGTGCGCGCCCTGCTGCCCGGCGAAAACATCCTCTACCTGGGCGACAACGCCCGCGTCCCCTACGGCACCCGCTCCCCCGAAACCATCCGGCGCTACGCCACCCACTGCGCCGACTTCCTGCACCAGCGCGGCCTCAAGATGCTCGTCGTCGCCTGCAACACCGTCTCCGCCGTGGCCATCGACGCGCTCAAAGAACGCTTTCCGCTGCCGGTGCTCGGCGTCATCGAGGCGGGGGCCAAGCTCGCCGTGCAGCACACGCGCAACCGCATCGTCGGGGTCATCGGCACCGCGGGCACCGTCGCCGCCAACGCCTATCCCCGCGCCATCGCCCAGCGAGATGCGCGCGTCACCGTCCACCAAAACCCAGCGCCTCTATTGGTGCCGCTGGCCGAGGAGGGCTGGCTTGAGGGCACGGTCCCCGAGCTCGCCGTCGACCGCTACATCCGACCGCTCATCGACAAAGACATCGACACCCTGGTGCTCGGCTGCACCCACTACCCCCTGCTGCGCAGCGTCATCGAGCAGCGCCTGCGCACCGGGCACAGCGCCGCGCACATCGTCGACTCCGCCGGGGCCATGGCCGCTGAGGTCTCCCGGGTTCTCGCCGAAGAGCGGTGGTTGCGACAGGGCGAAAATGGTACGCTGCAATGCTTTGTCACCGACCTGCCCCAGAGCTTCGGGCACATGGCCGAACGCTTTCTCGGGCAGCACATCTCCGCCGTAGAGCGCGTAGACATCTGAGGTTATCCATGTACAAAACCAGCGACACCCAAGGGCGCCTCGACGCCATCAATCCCCAACACCCCGGCGCCTGGGGCCTCTTCCTGCGGCACGCCGAGCGCTTCCCCATCGAGAGCGCCGACGACGTCTTCCGCGCGGGGCTCACCGACCAGGGCCGCCGCGACGCACACGCCCTGGGCCGCGCCTTGCGCCACCTCCCCATCGCCGCCGCCATCTCCAGCCCGGTACAGCGCTGCATCGACACGGCCCGGCACATCCTCGAGGGCTACGGCATGTCCGCCACCGACGCCGACGCGCGGGTGACCACCGACGACACGCTGCTGGAGGTCTTCATCGAAAACGGACGCCTGGCCCGCGAGGAGTTCACCCGGCTCGACCCCATCCACGCCATCCTCGAACACCTGGAGGGGGCCACCATCCCCGGGCTGCGCTCCGTCAAGACCGGCGCCGAACAGCTCCTGCACTTCTCGCTCTCGCACCTCCGCGACAACGCCCTCACCCTCTTCCTCACGCACGACTCCATCATCATGCCGCTGCGCAGGCACTGGTGCGGCACCCGGTACAGCCTCGAGAAATGGCAACCCTTTCTCAGCGGCGCCCTCATCCACCAAACCCCCGACGCCGTGACAGTGGACGGCCACACCGCCGTGCTCACGCCGCCATGAACCGCCGCCACAAGCGCCGACCGCGCCGTTCGCAGCCCCTGCCCATCGCCGACATCACCTCCATCCAGGTGCAGAGCCTCTACCGCGGCAACCCGGAGGTCCACCCCCACCTCTGGACCCGCTGGACCCACATCGCCGGGGCGCAACTCGCGCAGCGCACCTTCCCCCTCAAGCTGCAAAAGGGCCTCCTGTTTGTGGGGGTCTCCAGCTCGACGTGGATGCAGCAAATTTCGTTTTTGCGCGACGAGCTCCTCCAGCGCATCGCACAAGAGGTGGGCCCCGGTGTGGTGACGGAGATCCGGCTCATGCTCGACCCGGTGCCGCGCCACCCCACAGCTTCCCCGCCGCCGCAAAAACACGCGACGCCCAGCGCCCCCGACGACATCGACGAAGCCTCCATCCCCGAAGACATCCAGCAAATGGTGGCGCACATCGACAACGCGGAGCTGGCCCAAGCCTTGGCCCGCGCCATCACCGCCTTCAGCCGGCGCCATTAAATCCCCCGACGACGCCAAGGCCCCCGACGCGGTTCACGCGCCCTGCATCATTGCGGTTATGTGGCGATTAGAGTTCGACGGTTTCGAGGCGGATGCGCTCGCGGTCGCCGATGCCCAGGCCGAGCTGTTCGGAGAGCGCCAGGTGCACCACGGGACGGCGCACCGAAGCCAGGGGGCGCAGCTTGTTTTCGGCGCGGTAGCGTTCGACCACCTCGGCGCAGATGCAGTCCATGGCCACGGGATCGGTGGTGGCGTAAATGGTGTCGTGCACGGCGGTGGCCTTGGGGTTGTGCTTGGGGCCGCCGTCGTACAGGCAGAACGAGCCGTCGACGATGGTGAGGCGCACCCGCGAGCGGATGGCGTCGTGGGCGTAAAAGTGCGGCAACGCCGTGGCGTGGGCGGTGTGCATCATGGCCGGGCGCTCCACGCAGCCGTACACCATGTTTTTCATGGCGCAGGTAATGCCGCAGAGGTCGTGGTCTTTGATGAGCGGCACGTTGATGACCGCCGTGGTCCACAGCAAGGTCTTGGCCAACTTGCCCTGGCCGCCGCCCGGGGTCACCGTTGTTTTGTCCTCGTAGCCCAGCACGGCGTGGTTGATGATGCGGAGCTGGCCGGGCTTCTCCTGCCAGCCGAAGCGCGCCCCGCGCATGTTGCCGCCAAACTGGTCGAAGATCATGATGTTTTCGTCGGGGACTCCCGCCGCGCGCACGCCCTCGACGATGGGGTCGACCACCTCCTTCATCGTGCTGGCCATGCGCCCGCCCAGCACGTTGATTTTGATGCCCACGCGGTCGTCCGGCCGGACAAAGGTGCCGTACGCAGCGGCCAGGTCGCTCTTGCCGCAGAGCGTTTTCACGGCGGTGTGCACCGCTTCGCGCGCCGCCTCGGGGTTGGGAAAGCGCCCCGTCACCAGGCCCTTTTTGTGCACCGCCACCACATGCCCCGGCCCCGTGGTCGCCGGCACCAGGCGTGGTTCGGTCACCGGAGCCTCGGCCGCCGCATCGGCACTGCCCAACACCGCGAGCCCCCCGGCCGCCAAGGCGCTGACCTTGAGGCATTCTCTGCGAGACATTCCATGCGTTTCTGAGTAGTCTTTCCGGCTCATGAAGGCCTCCTTCATTTTCGAACCCAAACTCTACAAGGTTTCTCCAAAGGAACACAACATGCACCGCCACAAAAAAGAACGCGCCGCTGCCCTCGAAGCCGTCATCGCCGCCGCCGATTTGTGCCGCGCCATTCAAAGCGACATCGCCCCCGAGGCCATCGAAAAACAAGACCGCAGCCCCGTCACCCTGGCGGACTACGGCGCCCAAGCCCTAATTTGCCGCGCCCTGTCCCAGCGCTTCCCGGACGACCCCATCATCGCCGAAGAGGACGCCGCCTTCCTGCGCCAGGCCGAAAACGCACCGCTGCGCAACGCCCTACACCAACGCGTGCGCGCCTGCGTCCCGGACGCCACCGAGGCCCAAGTCCTCGACTGGATCGACCGCGGCCACCACGACGCCACCGCCGCGCGCTTCTGGTCCCTCGACCCCGTGGACGGCACCAAGGGCTTCTTGCGCAAGGCCCAGTACGCCATCTCGCTGGCCCTCATCGAAGACGGCCACATCCGCGTGGGCGCCCTGTGCTGCCCCAACCTCGTGGCCTCCGATGGCAGCGGTGCGGTGGGCTGCGCCTTCATCGCCGTCCAGGGACAAGGCGCCTTCGAGGTCGACCTACAGAGCCGCCGCGAGCGCCCCATCCGCGTCTCCGACGACGCCGACATCCGCCACATGCGCACCTGCGAGTCCGTGGAGGCCGCCCATTCGAGCCACGGGGACGCGCAGCGCATCAAAGCTCTCCTGGGCATCACCGCCGACCCCGCGCGCCTCGACAGCCAGGCCAAGTACGCCGTGGTGGCCCGAGGAGACGCCGAGGCCTACCTGCGCCTGCCCAAAAACGCCGCATACCGCGAAAAAATCTGGGACCACGCCGGCGGCGCCCTGCTCGTCACCGAGGCCGGCGGGCGTTTGAGCGACATCCACGGCCGCGCCCTGCGCTTCGACCAAGGCGCCACGCTCGCCGACAACCTGGGGGTCATCGTCACCAACGGGCCGCACCACGACGCCTTGCTCGCGGCCATCGCCCAACTCGACATCGGAAACTTCTCATGACACAACACACCACTGAAACACCCGCTACCCCGCAGCTCCTGAGCGGCAACGAAGCCGTGGCCCTGGCCGCCCTCCACACCCAAGTGGCCCTGGGCGTCGGCTATCCCGGCACGCCCTCCACCGAAATTCTCGAACACTTCGGCACCCTCGGCGGCAAGGCCCGCTGGTCTCCCAACGAGAAGGTCGCCCTGGAGGTGGGCATCGGGGTGGCCTACGGCAAGGCTCGCGCCCTGGTCACCATGAAACACGTGGGGCTCAACGTGGCCGCCGACCCCCTCTTCACCGTGGCCTACACCGGCGTGGACGGCGCCCTCATCCTCGCCGTGGCCGACGATCCGGGCATGGCCTCGAGCCAAAACGAACAGGACACCCGCTACTACGCCCGCGCCGCTGGCGTGCCCATGCTCGAGCCCGCCTCCAGCCAAGAGGCCTACGACGCCTTCTTCGAAGCGGTGGCGATCTCCGAAACCTTTCAGCGCCCGGTCATCCTGCGGCTGAGCACCCGCGTGTGCCACTCCCGCACCACCGTGGTGCCCCGCGAACCGGTGACCGCGCCCGCCCCGGCCTTTCAGCGCGACATCCCCAAGCGCGTGATGATCCCCGCCTACGCCCGGCCCGCCCACCGGCGCATGCGCCAAGCCCTACAAGCCGTGGGCGAACACTTCGAGCAAAGCGATTTGAACCGCGAGTTTCCCGGCGAGGACCGCCGCTTAGGAATCATCACTTCGGGCGTCGCCACGGTGCACGCCGCCGAGGCCGCCCCCGACCTCCCGATGCTGCAGCTCACCACCACCTGGCCCCTGCCCCTCGAGCGCATCCGCCGCTTTGCCCAAAGCGTCGAGCGCTGCATCGTCATCGAAGAGGGCGACCCCATCCTGCTCAATGACCTCAACGCCGCGGGCATCCCCGCAACGGGAAAACCCGAGATGTACCGCTTCGGCGAGCTCAACGTCGAGCGCGTCACGCGCATCCTCAACGGCGACACCCGCCCCGAAACCGAGCCGCCCAAGGGCCGCCCGCCCGAGCTCTGCGCCGGTTGCCCGCACCGCATCTCCTTCGCCGCCCTGCGCGAGCTGGACTGCATCGTCGCCGGCGACATCGGCTGCTACACCCTGGGGGTCCTGTCGCCCTTCGAGGCCATGGACACCTGCGTCTGCATGGGCGCGAGCATCGGCGTGGGGCTGGGGCTGCGCCACGTGCTGCCCGAGGACGAAGCCACCCGCGTGGTGAGCGTGCTGGGCGACTCCACCTTCATGCACAGCGGCATCACCGGCATCCTCGAGATGGTGTACAACCGCCCTCCCACCGGCCACGTGGTGCTGGTGCTCGACAACGGCATCACCGCCATGACCGGCATGCAGGAGCACCCGGGCAGCGGACGCCTCTTAGACCGCGGTCCGGCGCACCGCGTCGACATCGCCGAGCTGGGCCGCGCCATGGGCCTCGACGAGGTCATCGAGGTCGACGCCAACGACGTCAAACACAACTTCGCCGAGCTCCTGCGCGATGTACTGGGCCGGCGCACCCTGGCCCTCATCGTGGTCAAGAAGCCCTGCCTGCTCCTGCAACGCCAACTGCGCCGCGACGCCAAGGCCACCGCCGCATCACCACAAGGAAAGTAATCCCATGACACCCACCACCAACATCGTTTTGAGCGGACTGGGCGGACAAGGCGTGCTCACGGCCTCGGGCATCCTGGCGCAGGCCGCCATCATCGCCGGCTTCGACGTCAAAACCTCCGAGGTACACGGCATGAGCCAGCGCGGGGGTTCGGTGCGGAGCGACGTGCGCTTTGGCCCCAACCTCACCCGCACGAGCCCCATGGTGCCCGAAGGCGGCGCCGACTACATCGTCCTCCTCGAAGACGACCAGCTCCCCACCGTGGCCCACGCCCTGTCCCCCGAGGGCATCGTCGTGGCCCGCGCCCACATCGACGGCATCGCCCTCCCCAACCCCCGGTCGCGCAACGTGGCCATCCTGGGGGCCCTAAGCCGCCATCTCGACAACCGCATCACCGCGGCGCACTTCGCCCAGGCCATCGCCCGCGTCTTGCCCGCCAAACTCCACGAGGCCAATCTCTCCGCCTTCTCCCTCGGCCGAGAGCACGCCAATTTTGCGCAGAGCCACACCCCTTGAGGTCCAACATGAACGCCACTTTTCAATCCACATTTCACCCGGTCAGCGCCCCCGACTTCCTGCCCGCGCCCCAGCTCCGCCAACTGCAAATGGCGCGCCTGTCACGCATCCTGCAGCACGCCTACGACCGCGTCCCCCTGTTTCGCGAGCGCCTGCAGCAGCGCGACCTCACCCCGTCCAGCATCCGCCACCTCGAAGACATCTCGCGGCTGCCCTTCACGCAGAAGAGCGATCTGCGCGACACCTATCCCTTCGGGCTCTTCGCCATGGACATCCACGACGTTGTGCGCCTCCACGCCTCCTCCGGCACCACGGGCAAGCCCATTGTGGTGGCCTACAGCCGCGAAGACATCCAGGTCTGGTCCAACGCCATGGAGCGCTGCTTCGCCGCCTACGGCATGAACGCCAACGACATCATCCAAAACGCTTACGGCTACGGTCTCTTCACCGGCGGCCTCGGCGCCCACTACGGCGGGGAGTCCCTCGGGGCCACGGTCATCCCCATCAGCGGCGGCAACACCGAGCGGCAGCTCATGGTCATGAAGGACTTCGGCGTCACCGCCATCTGCTGCACGCCCAGCTACTTCGTCCACCTGTGCGAGCGCATCCAAGACCTGAACGTCGACTTGGCGTCCCTGCCGCTCCGCACCGGGGTGTTCGGCGCCGAGCCCTGGTCCGACGCCATGCGCGACCGCATCCAAGAGATGACCGGCATCCGCGCCTACGACATCTACGGCCTCAGCGAAATCGTCGGCCCCGGCGTGGCCTGCGAGTGCGCCCAGCAATCGGGACTCCACGTCCTCGAAGACTACTTCTACCCCGAGATCATCGACCCCGACACCGAGGAGCCCCTGCCCGACGGCACCGAGGGCGAGCTCGTGCTCACCACCCTGTCCAAGTTCGCCATGCCGATGATCCGCTACCGCACCCGCGACATCACCGCCATCATCCCCGAGCCCTGCGCCTGCGGCCGCAGCCTGCGCCGCATCCGCCGCATCTCCCGCCGCAGCGACGACATGTTCATCATCCGCGGCGTCAACGTGTACCCGTCGCAAATCGAAACCGCCATGCTGCGCGTCGAGGGCACCACACCTCACTACCAAATCGTTCTGACGCGCCAACACAGCCTCGATCAAATCGCCGTGCAAATCGAGGTCACGCCCCAAATCTTCAGCGACACCGTCAAGGCCATCGAGGCCTCAAGGCGCCGCATCCAGCAAGAAATCGAAAACCTCACGGGCATCCGGGTCACCGTGGAATTGGTCCGCCCGGGCGCGGTGCCGCGCAGCGAGGGCAAGGCGCAGCGCATCGTCGACAAACGCAACGTGTAATGGCGAAAGGAGCCGTCCCATGAAACTGCAGCAATTGAGTCTTTTCTTGGAAAATCGCCCCGGGCAATTGAGCGAGGCCTGCCGCATCCTCGCCGAAAACGACATCAATATGCTCACGCTAACCCTGGCGGACACCCAGCAGTTCGGCGTGCTGCGCGTCATCGTCTCCGACGTGCAGAGGGCCCGGCAAACCCTCGAAGAGGCGGGCATCATGGTGCAAATCGCCGAGGTCATCGCCGTGGAAGTCCCCAACGAGCCCGGCGGTCTGGCGCGGGTCCTCGACCCCCTCGAAGCCCACGACCTCGACATCGAGTACATGTACGCCTTTGCGTCGCGCCACAAAGGCCGCGCGGTCCTGGTGTTCCGCTTCCGCGACACCGACGCCGCCGTCCAGGTCCTCAAGCAACTCCAGCTCACCGTATTGCGCGAACACCAACTCACCGACCTCGTCTAAGCGCCCTCTCAGCGCGCGCCTCAGCGCCTCTTCTTACACTCTCCCCACAAAAATCCGCTGTTCGTATGGCGGCGACAACTTTTTTTCACTTTTTTTCGCCTTTGCAGGAAACAAACGCGTCCAGCGGCCGATGTATTAAAGGCAACCCCAACAACCGTGCCGCCAACGTGCACTGTCCGCCGAGAAAGGAAGGCCAAAAATGCCGACAACCGCACACCAAAACGCGCTGCCCTGTCGACGCTTC
Organism: Myxococcales bacterium; assembly: GCA_012522445.1. Classification (GTDB taxonomy): domain Bacteria; phylum Myxococcota_A; class Polyangia; order JAAYKL01; family JAAYKL01; genus JAAYKL01. Next base: position 20,060 of record JAAYKL010000042.1, read on the forward strand.
GACATCCCCCGCATCCCCGTCACTGCGACGCGCAAACGCCCCACTGTACCGGGCACACGCCCCATTGCCACGGGTGCGCCGACTGCGTTCCCGGGCGCCGTCCCCTTTGCGCCGGGCGCGCTCCCCAAACCGCCGCAGCCTTTTACAGAGGCCCTGGTGCTCAAGGACGCGCACCGCATGATCCGCGAAGCGCTATACGAAGACGCCGACAACTTGCTCACCGCCGCCCTGTGCCGCGGTCTCTGCTCTGTCGACATCTGGATGGCGGCCGGATTGGCGCGATACCACCGCGGGGCCTGGCGTGCCGCGCATGCGGCCTTCTTGATGGTGGCGTGGCGCGGGGGCGATCCCATGGCCCAGGAGGTGGCCGACGCCCTCGAACGACAACACCGCTTTCAACGAAAAATGGCGCCGATGCCTCAGCCCGACTCGTTCAAAAACGCCGACCGTCGCACCTCGTCTTGCAGCGCCTCAAACGCCTCCTCGCTCTTGCCAAACAACGCCTCTGCGGCCACTTTTTGCCCCTGCTGACACGCCCGCTCCAAGGCATGGGACAGGTGCCGCAGACGCTCGCCGCCCACGTTGGCCGCCGCCCCGCGCAAGGTGTGGGCCATGCGCGCCGCCCCCTCGCAATCGCCGCGCATCAACAAGGCGCCTAGCTGCGCCAACTGCTCCGGCGTGTGGGCCAAAAACCCCTCCAGCACCAGCTTGGCCAATTGGCGGTCATCCATCAGGCGCACCATCATGCCCGCGGCATCAAACACCGGCAGCGCCTCTGCGGTCTCGGCGCGCAATGCGTCGAAGTAAGGCATGTAGGCGTCCGGAAAGTCTAGGCTCGCGTCATCGATGCCCACGTCAGATGGCATGTCGCTGGCGTGGTCGGGTGGCGGCAACCAGCGCTCCAACACCAGGGCCAGCGCCTTGAGCGAGACGGGCTTCGACACAAAGTCCGACATGCCGACGCGCAGGCAGTGCTCGCGGTCCTCGGCCATGGCGTGGGCGGTCATGGCGATGATGGGGATGTGGTGATCCAGCACCGCCGATCCGGGGTCGCGGATGTGGCTCGCGGCCGAGAAGCCGTCCATCTCCGGCATCTGGCAGTCCATGAAAACGAGGTCGTAGGGGATGGTCTCTAGGGCCTTGATCGCCTCCAGGCCATTGGCCACGGCGTCGGCCCGCATGCCCAATTTGTCGAGCAGCGCCAGGGCCACCTGCTGGTTGGTGATGTTGTCCTCCGCCAACAAAATGCGCCCGACCCGCTGGCGAAACTCGCTCAACACAAACGGCGGGCTCACCGACGTGTCCTCGGTCCACTTGGGCAACATGCCGCGGAGGCTCTGGCGCAGGTCCGCGTAGCGCAACGGCTTGGTCAGGGCCGCATCCACCCCGTCGCGCTGTCGCTGCTCCGCATCGACGTGCTGCCCCATGGCGCGCATCAACACCAGCCGCGGCGGCGCATGCGCAAACCCCTCGCGCACCTGTTGCAACAAGGCGGGCAAGCGCTCCCCCGCCGTCGCCGCATCCAAAAACATCGCGGCATATCCCTGCTCCAAATCCGCGCTCTGCTGTATCCAGCGCTCCGCCTCTGCGACATGCGCGGTCGCCGCCACCACCTTGCCCCAGTGGTGCAGTTGCTGCGCCAACGCCTCGCGCACATCCGTGTCCGCGTCGAGCACCAGGACGCGCTGGTCCCCGTCCTCCGGGGGCGACGACTGCGGCTTCGGCACCGCGCCCGTCAGCGAAAAGCGCACCGTAAACCCAAAGGTCGTCCCTTTCTTCGGGCGGCTGTGCACCTGAATCTGTCCCCCCATTTGCTCCACCAACTGCTGACTGATGGACAAGCCCAAGCCCGTGCCGCCGTACTGGCGCGTGGTCGACAGATCGGCCTGGTAAAACTTCTCGAACAAGCGCGGCAACTGCGCCTCCGAAATCCCGATGCCCGTGTCCGACACCTGGAAGTGCAACGCCACCGAACGCGCGTCCATCGCCGCCACCTGCACCCGCACCGCGATCTTGCCGTGGTGGGTGAACTTCACCGCGTTGCCCGCCAGGTTGTCGAGGATTTGGCGCAGCCGCCCGGGGTCGCCGCGCAGCGCGTTGGGCACCTTGGGATCGACGGCGCAGAAGAAGTCGAGGCCCTTCATGTGCGCCCGCACCGAGTGCAGCGAAACAAAGTCGTCGATCACGCGGCGCAAGTCGAAGTCGAGGGTCTCCATCTCCACCCGGCCCGCCTCGATTTTGGAGTAGTCCAAAATGTCGTTGAGCAGGAACAGGAGGTTTTGGCCGCTGTTGAAGATGGTTTGTGCGTAGCGCAACTGCTCGTCGCTTAAGGGCGAATCCAGGAGCAACCCCGCCATGCCGATGACGCCGTTCAGGGGCGTGCGGATCTCGTGGCTCATGTTGGCCAGGAAGAGCGACTTGGCCAGGTTGGCCTTCTCGGCGTGCCCCATCAGGGCGTTGATGCGCGCCATCGACTCTTCGAGGCTGAGGTTCATCTCCCGCAGCTCCACCTCGTACCGGCGCCGGGCCGTAATGTCGCGCCAGGCCACCAGCACCCCCGCTTGCTTCTTCTGAGCGCTCATCTCCGGCAGCGCGGCCAGCGACACGTCGACCCAAATGTCTTCATCGTCGCGGTGTTGCACCACCATCTCAAAGCGCGCCTGCCCCTCCACAATGGCCTGGGTGGCGTGGGCGGCAAACAGCGCAACCGAATCTTGCCCGCTGGGCTGGGTCTCGGGCACCAGCGCTGCCAGCTCCACGCCGACAATCTCCGCGGCGTCGCGGCCGAGGAATTGAACCGCCGCCTGGTTGCAATCGGTAAAGCGCCCGCCAAAGAACGTGAAATAGGCGTCGGGCGAGCTCTCAAAAATTTGGCGATACCGGGCCTCCGAAGCCGTCAAGCGCGTTTGCTGCACGCGAATGCCCAGGTCCGTGCGGCGCAGCAAATAGTAAATGATGCCGAACAGCAGCAGCAGCAGCACCAGGGCGCCGACCCCCGCGATGAAGTTGGCCGCGCTGTTTTTGGCGCGGTACACTGAGGCGTTGACGAACACAAACCAATCGCCAATGGCCTGTCCCGAGGCGCCGACGATGGCCGTGGAGGAAATGCGCCACCGCTCGTTGTCGTGCCTCCATTCCAGATCCCCCGCCTGGATGTGGCGCGGCGACAGCACCGGCACCAAGAACTCCGGCAGGCGCTGCCGCGAGTGCCACGCCTCCAGCCGATACGGCAGGCGATCCCACTCGGGGCTCCGGCCCGTGCGCCGCATCCGCTGTTCGTACAGGGCGCGATCCACGTCATTTTTTTGCAAATACAGCCCGATGTCCGCGTCGCCCCAGGTGTGCAAAGAGGCGACAATCGATGAGACATCCGTCCCCAGCTCCAAAAAACCGATGAGCTCGCCCTGCTCGCGAATCGGCTGCACGACGCGGTTGATCAGCACGCCCTCGGCTCCCACCGCCAGGCCCGCCTCGACACCGGTGCCGCTGTTGTTTTCGCCGCCCCCATACGTCAGCAATGCGTCCTCGGCGCCCTCGGCGTGAAATCGGGTCATCACTTGGCGGTCCCGGTCGAAAAAGGCAAAGCGGCTGAACTCCGCCCCCCCTTGGCTGCGGTGGTAAAAGACATCCCAGTGCGCGGCCAGGGTCTCGCGGTCGCCGTCGCGCAAGGCCTTTTGCACGCATGTGTCGTCGGCCAAGGCCAAGGCTGCGGTGCGCAGGGTGCGCTCGTTGTGCATCACCGCCGCCTTCACCGCGTTGTCGATCTCGAGGATGCGCCGGTAAAAAATCTCGTTCAGAAAAAGATGGGCTTGGTGGCGCAGCAGCAGACTCGTCCCCAACATCATCAGCACGATGAAAACCCAAAACGGCCCCATCAAGGCGCGCAGTACCGGTTGGGGATGCACGGGTCGCTTCTGCCGCAAGAAAAACCAAAACAGCGCGACCAGTATCGCCACGAGCAAGACGCCCATGGGCACCGCAGAGGCAATCAGGACCTTGAGCACCCAGTCGTTGGCGCTGCGATCTAGGCAAATCACGCCGAGGAACTGGCGGGTCTGGGGATGCCGCAAGGGGGCCACCCCCGTGATAAAAACGCCCCAGCGATCGGAGAAGGGCCCCACCACCTCGGGTACCCCCGTGTCGAACGCGCGGTGAATGGCCAGGGGCGCCTCGTCGTAAATGTCGCCGGGCAGGGATTCGGCCACAGAGCCGGGGTGTTCGCTATCGGCCACAAAGACGATGCGGCCGTTTTCCTGGCGCGTCAGCACGTAGATAAAGCGCAGGTCCCGGGTCTCCAGGTGCATGTCGCGCAGGGCGTTTTTGAGCGACTGGTATGCGGCGGAGGGACGGTCCTGTGGCGACAGAGACAAGGTGTCCCCCAAGTGCGGAACCAGCGCGCGGGCCGATTCACGGGCCTCTTGCAACAGGGACTCGCGCAGGGCGCTCTCGCGGTCGCGGTAAATCACAAAGAACATCAGCGCGACACACAGCAGCAGCAGCAGCTTCACCAGGGGGCCGCGGGCAAAACGCGCCACGCGATTGTGGAGGTGTTGTTTGCTGTTCGCCTTTGTGGACATTTCGCCTACCGCTCGTGCCATCTCGAAATGATTGTGAGGCCCATTGGGAGCAGTCTAACGTTTTTTGCGCCCCGTGTAGATGAAATAGAAAACGCCCGCTGTTCCTGCACAGGGGTTTGCAACGTGCCAAATGGCAACAAGTACCGCCCGCCACAGCAGCGAAAGCGACGAAGCCAGGGTGAAGATAGACAGCATTTGGAATAAAGGGGGTTGTCGAATGGAACCAAACAAAACAGATGTTCTCGCAGACTTGGTCAGCCAAATATCACAAGCCATTGAGCAGGCGCGCATTAGAACGGCAAATCAGCGTGCTGTATTACGAGCGCTTGTTAAGCAGCAAAGAGAAAGGCGTTGTTGAAACCGAAGCCAATGAGAAGACCGCGCCGCTGGTAGAGCAAACAAAAGACTTCCTGCGCGATCCATTATCGCGCTGATGGCCCGGACACCTATCGCGCTCGTGACATGCGCCAGCATTCACGCTTTACGATCTCAACACCTGTGTTATCTTCCCCGGCGTCTAACGCAACCAATCTCCTTGTCATTAAAGGAAGGACCCCACCATGAATGCATCGAAAAACCCCTTCGGCGACAAAAACCCTTTTGAACGCCCCTCGGGGCCGCCGGACGGCGACGAGCTGCGCGAGTTTATCGTGGCCAACCGCTCCACCATCGGCATGATCGCCCTCGTGCTGCTGGCCGCTGTGCTGCTCTACTTCTCCATCTTTAAAGTCGAATCCGAGTACGTCGGGCTGCGCACCACCTTGGGCAAGTACGACAAAACCCTGGAGCCCGGCCTGCACATCCGCATTCCGCTGTTTCAGCAGGTCTACCAGTTGCCCGCCAAGCGACAGCTCAAGCAGGAGTTCGGCTTTCGCACCATCTCCTCCACCACCAAGTCCGAATACGCCCGCTCCGACCTGACGCTGCGCGAGTCCTCCATGCTCACCGGCGACCAAAACGTCGCGGTGGTCGAGTGGATCGTCCACTACCAAATCTCCGATCCCTTCAAATACCTCTTCGTCATCCGCGAGCCCGAAAACACGCTGCGCGCCCTCTCCGAAAGCGCCATGCGCGAGATCGTCGGCGACTACTCCGTCACCGAGGTGCTCACGTTGGGCCGCGAAGAGATCCTGATGCACGCCAAAACCAAACTCTCGCAGATGTGCCAGCGCTTCGAAACCGGCATCTCCATCCAGCGCATCGAACTCAAGGACTCCGCGCCGCCCGAGCTCGTTCGCCCCTCGTTCAACGAGGTCAACCAAGCCGAGCAAGAGCGCGACCGCATGCAAAACGAAGCCCTGGCGCAATACAACAAAGAGATCCCCAAGGCCGAGGGCCAGGCGCGCCAAACCATCGAAGAAGCGCGCGGTTACGCCGTGGAGCGCACCAACAAAGCCAAGGGCGACGTGGCGCGTTTTGTCGCCATTCAAAAAGAGTACGCCCAGGCCCCCAAGGTGACCCGCACCCGCCTCTACCTCGAAACCATGAACGACGTCCTGGCCAACACGGGCAAGCTCATGATCGTCGATGAGAGCGCGCGCGGCTTCACGCCCCTCATCATGCCCGGCGCCGGTGGTCCCATCAGCGCTCCCAGCGCAGCCGCTGCCTACACCGGAGGTACCCGATGAACCGCAAAATCATTACCGCCATTGTCGTCGCCATCGTCGTGCTCATCCTGGGGAGCAACACCTTTTACACCATCGCCGAAAACGAGCAGATCGTCGTGGTGCAGTTCGGCAAGGTCCTCCGCCTGGAGCGCGCCTCCGGCCTGAATTGGAAGGTGCCCTTCCTCGAACAAATCGTCCGCTACGACGAGCGCTGGATCGACTGGGACGGCGACCCCAACCAAATTACCACCCGCGACAAGCGCTACATCGCCATCGACGCCTTTGCCCGTTGGCGCATCGCCGATCCCCTGGTCTTCATTGAGAAGCTCCGCGACGAGGTCAGCGCCCAGGGCCGCCTCGACGACATCATCGACAGCGCCACCCGCAACATCATCGCCAACAACGATCTCATCGAAGTCATCCGCACCACCGACCGCCAATTCGTCCTGTCGGCCGAAGAGAAGAGCATCCGCAAGAAGCGCACCCCGCTCACCGTTCCCTCGGCAGAAGCGGCCGCCGCAGTGCAGTCCATCGGGCACATCCCCAGTGTCATCGACGCCCTCGACACCGACGACACCGACGCCAAAGCCCGAGATGCCGACACCGATGGCGCCACGGACAGCGACGCCGATGCCCCGAAGGCCAATGACGCCGCCCAAGAAGAACAAGTGGCCAACGCCGAAGACGACGCAGACGCTGATGATGAAGATGATCAAATCCAGTACATCGTCCACCACGGCCGCGGCAAACTCACCCAGATGATCCAGGCCCGCGCCTCTGCCGAAGCCGCCAAGCTCGGCATCGAGCTCAAAGACGTGCAGATCAAACGCATCAACTACGTCGCCAGCGTCCAGGCATCGGTGTTCGACCGCATGATCTCCGAGCGCCGCAAGGTCGCCACCCGCATGCGCTCCGAAGGCGAGGGCCTCTCTGCCGAGATCCTCGGACGCAAAGAGCGCGAGCTCAAGGTCATCCGCTCCGAGGCCTACCGCATCGCCGAAGAGATCAAAGGCGAAGCCGACGCCGAGGCCGCGCACATCTACGCCCAGGCCTATCAAAAAGATCCCGAGCTCTACGAGTTCTTAAAAACCCTGGAGACCTACCGCCAAACCATCGGCGACGACGCGTGGCTCCTGCTCACCACCAGCTCGGATTACGGCCGCTACATCAAAGCGATGAAGTAGGCGCGGCGCCCTCATGGCCGATTTCAACCCCGCCATCGATTACTACGCCATCTTGGGGGTCGCCCCCAACGCCGGCGAACGCGCCATCAAGGCCGCCTACCGACAGCTCGCCGCGCGCTACCACCCGGATCGCCACCGCGGCCACGACCTCGAAGACTTGGCCACCGAAAAGCTCGCGCAGCTCAACGAGGCCTTTCGCGTGCTCTCCGATCCCGCCCTGCGCAGCGCCTACGATCTCGCCCGGGCCAACACCGGCCACGGACACGGCGACGCCCCGCGGCCTTACGCGCACCCCACCGGCATCCCCACGCAGGCCCCCTCAGCGCTGCTGCGCCAAATCCTCTACGTCATCCTCGGCTTTGTCTCCCTGTGGCTCTCGGCGCGCACCGGTCCGCGACAAGCGCTCATCGTCCTGCTCATCTTTGCGGCGGGCTGGTTTGCCCCGCGCATTTTGAACCGCCTGCGGCGCAAGTAAGCGCTCCCAAACGCACCCCAAAACGCGGTCAAACGCAAAGAGGCTCACTTATAGGTTAGGGCTCCGGTAGGACAGAACTTGGCACAGGCGGGTTGGCCGTCGCACAGATCACACTTCAAGGGAGTGCGGGATTCCTCTGCCCAAGAAATGTGCCCGAAGGGGCAGGCGGCCACGCAAGACTGACAGTGAATGCAGCGGTTTTCATCCAACACCACCGCGCCGGTCTCCGGGTGGCGCGACAGGGCGCCAACGGGGCAAATCTTGACGCACGCGGCCTCGAGACACTGCAGGCAGGTCATGGGAATGGGCGCGTCGTCGGGGCGGTGAATGGCGATGCGCGGGCGGCCCAATTTCTCGGGGGATCCCTTGGCCATGGCACAGGCCAGCTCGCAGGTGCGGCACCCGATGCACTTGCGCCAATCGATGATGAGCATGGGGGTAGGTGAACGCACGGCTGGCTCCTTCAAGTGCCCACGCGGACAAAGCGGGCGGCGGCATCCCGTTGGCGACATGCCGCGCAGTGGGTGAAGTAATCGGGTTTCAATTTTCCCAGCCCCGCCAGGTGTTCGCGCGTGGCCTCCGTCATGAAGGGCGCGCCACAACCCGCGCACTGCGCCATGGCGAAGCGCTGTGACCAAATCTCGCGATATTGCGGCGTCTCGGTGACCGCGATGTGCCCCGTGGGACAAATCGCCGCGCAAGTGCCGCAACCGATGCAGCGCTGGGTGGCGTCGAAAAATGGCGGGGCGATTTCCTTTTGGGGGCCGCGGTTCACAGCGGCGATGGCGTTGCAGCCAATGGCCTCGCAAGCGCGCACGCAGCGGTAACACATGATGCACTTCGACCCGTCGACCGCCGGGGCATAGTCGATGGCGTCGCCGCCCATGCGTTCGCGGAGCGCCTGGATCTCCGGTGCATCGGGGCAGCGCGCCGCCAACAAGTCGAGCACGGTTTGGCGCAGGCGCCGCACTTCGGGGGTCGCGGTGTCGACCTGCAGGCCGTCTTTGACCGCGTACATACAAGACGCCACCACCTGCGCGTCGACGGCCTCGGCATGGGCCCGCACCGCCACCACGCACAGGCGACACGCCCCCACGCCCTCCAGGGCATCGTGGTGACACAAGGTGGGGATGTCGATGCGGTTGCGCCGCGCCACTTGCAGGATGGTCTCGCCGCTCTCGGCGGTACAGGGGATTCCGTCGATGACTAATTGCATGGGAGGTTCCTCGGCAGGGCGCGCACCGCGTCGTCGCGGCACACGGTTCGGCAGGCACCGCAGCCGGTGCATTTTTGGGCGTCGATGACGTGCACTTGTTTGGGGGCACCCGCAATGGCGTCGGCCGGACAGGCGGGCGCGCACAGGCCACAACCGGTGCAGTTTTGTGCGTCGATGGCGAACACGGTCAGATCGCGGCACACCCCGGCAGAGCAGGTGCGGTCGTTGATGTGGGCTTCGAACTCCGCGCGGAAATGCGTCACCGCCGACAAGAAGGGATTGGGCGCCGACTTGCCCAGACCGCAAAGGGATGCCTGGGCGATGTCCTGGGCCAGGCGGATGGCGCGATCTAGGTCGCCGGGTTTGGCGGTGCCGCGGCGCATGGTGTCGAGGAGGTGACAGAACTGCGCCACCCCTTCGCGACAGGGCACGCACCGGCCACACGACTCGCTTTGCAAAAACGAGAGGTAGTAGTGGGCCACGTCCACCATGCAGGTGCGGTCGTCCATTACGATCATGCCGCCGGAGCCCATCATGGAGCCCGCGGCGGTCAGCGCGTCGAAGTCTACCGGCAAGTCCAGTTGCGCCTCGCCCAAGCAGCCCCCAGAGGGACCACCGGTCTGCACGGCTTTGAACGGTCGCCCGTCCAGCACACCGCCGCCGATGTCGAAAATTACCTGGCGCAGGGTCGTGCCCATGGGCACCTCGATGAGACCGGTGTGGGCCACCTTGCCCACCAGACAGAAGGCCTTGGTGCCCGGCGAGCCCGGTGTTCCCGTGGCCGCAAACCACGCCGCGCCGCGCGCGATAATGGCGGGCACGCAGGCGAAGGTTTCGACGTTGTTGAGCACCGTGGGCTGGCCGTAAAGCCCCTCTTGCACCGAGCGGACATAATTGGCGCGGGGTTCGCCCACCAGTCCCTCAATGCTGCGCATCAAGGCCGTGGACTCGCCGCAGACAAAGGCCCCGCCACCGCGCGCGATCTCCACGTCGAAGTCGAAGCCCGCCCCCAAAATACCGGCGCCCAACAAACCGGCTTCGCGACACGCGACAATGGCCTTGTCGAGGCGCGCCACCGCCTTGGGATACTCGTGGCGCACGTAGATGAACCCCTGCTGGGCCCCGATGGCCCGGGCCGCGATGGTCATGCCCTCGATGATGCGAAAGGGGTCGCCCTCCATGATGGCGCAGTCCATGAACGCGCCGGGGTCGCCCTCGTCGCCATTGCAGATCACGTAGCGCTCGGAGGCCGAAGCCGAAGCCGCGATGCGCCATTTGCGCCCGGTGGAAAACCCGCCGCCGCCCCGCCCCCGCAAGCCCGCATCCTCCACGGTTTGCACGATGTCTTCGGGAGACATTTCGAGCGCGCGGACCAAGGCCGCAAAGCCGCCATGGGCGATGTAGTCGTCCAAACTCTCGGGGGCAACAGCGCCGCAACCCTCGAGGGCGATGGGCTGTTGGTGGCGGTAAAACGGCACCTCGGCGCGCGTGGCGTAGCGCTGCCCCTGGGGAGAGACCGCGCACCAATCGGCGATAACGGCGTTGTTTTGCAACGCCTCGGACACCAGCCGCGCGGCCTGTTTGGGGCGCACGCCGCAATAGAACGCGTCCTGCGGCAGCACCCGCACCAGCGGACCCGCCTGGCACAAGCCCTGGCATCCCGTGTTCACCAGGCGCACCGTTGCCTCGACGTCGGCGGCATCGCCGTCCACCGCCAGGACCAGTCCTTGGGCTGCGGCCTCGCGCTGAATGGCATCTGAGAGTTTCCCCGCGCCCGCCGCGACACAGGCCGTCCCGGCACACACGCGCACTTCACGCGCCAACGCCGCTGTTCGCTGCACCAATGTCTCGCGCCGCTGCGCCAACATATCGACCGACGTTAGCTTCATGGGGCTTCTCCTGCTCGTTTGAGGCGCCGCGCCACGGTGCCCGGATGTACGTTCCCGAGCATTTCGCCGTCGACCAACAGCACCGGCGCCAAGGCGCAGGCCCCCACGCAGTTGACCAGCTCGATGGAGAACGCGCCGTCCGCCGTGGTTGCGCCGGGGCCGGCCCCCAGCGTTTTTCGCACTTCATCGGCCAACACCATGGCCCCGCGGATGTGACAGCTCGTCCCCGTGCAGATGCGCAGGGTTTGCCGACCGCGCGGGGTCAGGTGAAAGGCCTTGTAAAAGGTGGCGATTTGAAAGGCGCGGGTTTCGGTCACGCCCAGGTGTTGTGCCGCCGCCCCGATGGCTTCGCGGCTCAAGTAGCCCTGCGCTGTCTGGATGTCCTGCAACAGGTGGAGGAGCGCCCGGGGCTTTCCCGGCGGATACTTGGCGACGATGTCGTTGAGTTCAGGCGCTCTGGGCACAGCGTCCATCCTTCCCGTGGGCCACCCCGGCGCGATAGGCCGCGACGTTGACCGGAATGAAGCGCGCCTTGGCGGCGAACTCGCTCTCGATGGCCGCGATGACCGCGTCGTCGCTCACCAGCTCCGTGGCCCCCACCAGCACGCCCAGCATCACCAGATTGGCCGCGCGGATGTTGCCCGCCGCGATGGCCACTTCCTGCGCATTGACGCACAGCGCGGTGCAGTCTGCGCGCTGCTTGGGGTTCGGCACCAGCCCCTCGTTGTACACGATGAGCCCATCCGGCTTCACCTTGGGGGCGAACTTGTCGAAGGAAGGCGCGTTCATGGCCACCAAAATATGGGGACACTCCACATAGGGCGAGCCCACTTGGTCGCGCGCGATGCACACCGCGACGTTGGCGGTTCCGCCGCGCATCTCCGGGCCATAGGCCGGCAGCCAGCTCACCTGGGACCCCATCTCCATGGCCGCCTGGGCCAGCAAACGCCCCGACAGCAACATGCCGTGCCCGCCAAAACCCGCGAGCAAAATCTCCGTGGTCGGCTTCATCATGGCATCCTCCCGCCAGTGTCATCCGCGGGCGGCACCTTGATTTCGCCCAAGGGAAAGTACGGCAGCATCTCCTTTTCGAGCCACCGCAGCGACTCCACCGGTGTCATGCCCCAGTTGGTGGGACAGGTGGACAGAAACTCCACAAAGGAAAAACAGCGGCCGGCCAGTTGGTGCTCGAAGGCCTTTTTCACCACGTGTCGCGCCGCGATGATCTCCTTGGGGGCGTGCATGGACACCCGCGCGATGTACGCCGGCGTGTGCAGCGCCGCCAGCATCTCCGACATGTTTACCGGATAGCCGTCGGTCTCGGTGTTGCGGCCATGGGGGGTGGTGGTGGTGCGCTGTCCGGGCACGGAGGTGGGCGCCATTTGCCCGCCGGTCATGCCGTACACGGCGTTGTTGACAAAGAACACGGTGATGCGCTCGCCCCGGTTGGCGGCGTGGACGATCTCGGAGGTGCCGATGGCCGCGAGGTCGCCGTCGCCTTGGTAGGTGAAGACCACCAGGTCGGGGCGGCAGCGCTTGGCGCCCGTGGCCACTGCCGGGGCCCGCCCGTGGGAGGCCTGGAACATGTCGCAGCGCAAGTAGTCGAGGATGAAGACCGCGCAGCCCACCGGCGAAATGCCCACGACGCGCTCGCGGATGCCCAATTCGTCGATGACCTCGGCGATGAGGCGGTGGATGGTGCCGTGGGTGCAACCGGGACAGTAGTGAAAGGGCTTGCGGATGAGGGCGTCGGCATAGGAAAAAACTTTGTTCACGGGACCCCTCCTTTTGGCAACTGCGCCAACGACGCGCGAATTTGTTCGAGGATGCCCTCCGCCGAGGGGATGAGCCCGCCGCACCGGCCGAAGAAGTCGATGGGACAGCGCCCCTGGGCCGCCATCTCCACGTCGTGAAGCATCTGCCCGGTGTTCATCTCCACGTCGAGCACGCGCTGGCTGCGGCCGATGATCTCGCGCAGGGCGTCCATGGGAAACGGGCTGATGGTGATGGGGCGAAACAGGCCGACCTTGAGCCCCTCGCTGCGCGCCGCGTCCACCGCCGACCGGCAGATGCGGGCCGAGATGCCAAAGGAGGTGACGAGCAGGTCGAGGGGTTCGTCGCAGGCATAGGCCTCGAAGCGGGTCTCGTTGCGCGCGATTTCGGCGAAGCGCGCCTTCAGTTTGAAATTGTGGGCGTTGAGCTCGTCGGGGTCCAAAAACATCGATGAGACTTTGCGGGGCTTGCGGCCAACACACCCGGTCAGCGCCCAGTCGTCAGCCTTGAGGGGCGGCCCCACCGTCGCCTCGGGCAGCACCACCGGCTCCATCATCTGGCCGATGACACCGTCACCCGCCAAGATCACCGGGGTGCGGTACTTCTCGGCCAGGTCAAAGGCCAGGATGGTGAGGTCCACCGCCTCTTGCACCGACGCCGGCGCCAACGCGATGAGGCGAAAGTCCCCGTGGGCCATGCCCCGCGTCGTCTGGGCGTAATCGCTCTGCGCGGGCAAAATGCCGCCCAGCCCGGGACCGGCGCGCATGATGTTGACGATCACCACCGGCAGCTCTGCCCCGGCCAAGTAGGAGATGCCCTCGGCCATGAGGCTGATGCCCGGCGACGAAGACGACGTCATCACCTTGGTGCCCACCCCGGCGGCCCCGTAAATCATGTGGCTCGTGGCCACCTCGCTCTCGGACTGCACATAGCACCCCCCGAGCTCGGGCAATCGCCGCGACAAGTACTCGGGGATCTCGCTCTGGGGCGTAATGGGATAACCGAAGAAGTGCAGGCACCCCGCGCGGATGGCGGCTTCGGCGATGGCTTCATTTCCCTTCATCAATACGCGTCCCACGGTCACCTCGATTCGGATTCGTACGCAAAAAAGCGATAGTGGGCGCCCTCGGCAAACACCTCGATGGCGAGGTCCGGGCACGAGATGGCGCACAAGCGACAGCCCAAACAGCGGGAGGGATCGTCGACCATTGAGTAGTGATAGCCCTGGGCGTTTAAAGACTCGGACATCTTCAGAATGCCCACGGGACAGGCGACGTTGCAGGTCTCGCAGCCCTTGCAACGCTCGGTCATAATGCGAATGCGCGACATTATTGTCCTCCGGGGGTGGCCGGTGCCCAGGGTGTGGGCAGGCGGCGGGTCAGGGGCATCACCGGGTGCGGCAGGGCCAACACATCGGCGCACGTGGACAGGGCGGCCGGCACGGTGACAAAGGCCAACGGCAAGGCGCGCGCTTGTGCCACCGCGGCGGTCAGGCGCACCCCTTCGGCCACATGTGAAACATCGGTGTCGTCGAGCAGGTGGGTGTTGGAGACCAACTCGGTCACGCGGACGCGGCCCGACTTTTCGATGCTGTCCATCATCTGCAGGCATTCGTCCACCGTGCTGGTAAACGGGCGGCGGGCGTTGATGACCTGCAGCACATGGGCAGGCGTCCCGGCCAGGACATCGTGGAGTGAGGAGAGCACCGTGGCCCCCACGTCATTGCCCCCCACGTCGAAGATGGCGCAATCCACCTGGGGATCGGCGATCATGCCGCGCACCTGGGGCAGAATAACGGGGGCATCGGCGTAGCGCATGGGCCCCTGGGGCACCACCACCTCCACCTGGTGTGCTTCGAGGCACGCTTGGGCTTCGCGACTGCGAAAGTAGAGATTGACCACGTCCAAATCCGCCAAGCGCACCCGGAGTCCTTGTCCGGCCAACTGCAGCGCCAGGTTTACCGCCACCTCGGTCTTGCCCGATCCGTAGTTGCCCACGACGATTATCAATGAATGCACCGGGCGCCAAAAGGGCGGCTGTGCGGTGCTGGGTAGTGGTAGGTTCATGCGTTTGGTTCCATTCGATGCCCGGGCGATTTCCATGCCGCCAACCGAAGTGTTACGCGGCATTTCGTATTTCAATGCAAGCTTGAATACATGATTTTTGTCATGTTTTCGTCATGATCTAAATCATGTTTTGCGTTTTGTAACACAGCCTTGTCGGATTTTTCAAACAGCGATGAAATGTCGCGCAAAAAATGGACCCGCATCCCCACGGGGCATCCCCATTGCCCCGTCCGGTTGACCATGCGGTTGTTGCGAAAGGCTCAGCGGTTTTGCAGGTAGGTCCGGTAGTCGTTGTAGAGCTGTTGGCGTTGCGCGGCGTCGCTGGCCGTGCTGTTGGGATCCATGGAGTGAAAGTCGAAGCACACAAATTTGTCCACGTAGGGCGCCACGGCGTTGAGCTGGCGCTGTATGCTGCCAATGGACGAGGGGCGCAGGCTCACCGATTCGCGCGTGCCGTCGTTGGTGAACAGCTCGACATTGCCCCAAAAGTGCCGCTGGTGTTTGCGCACCACCTTTTCGAGCGCTTCATACCAAGGCGAGATGTTGTCGACGCTTTCCGTCAACTGATGGGGCTCCACCCCCGCGCCGTCCTGTAGCAAAACGATGTCGAGCCCCGAGTGCGCCAGCGCGTAATCCCACATGTCGGCGTACTCCTGCGGGGTCGTCAATGCCACATTGAAGAACGGCGAGATCGCGAGTTGTTTCCCGTGACAGTTGTGGGCGGCCTGCGCCACGTCGTCGAGTAGCTGTGCCAAGACCGGCCACGAAGACGGGTCCATAAAGCCGAGATTGGCCACCTCCACGGAGTAATAAAACCCGCCCAGCGCCGGATGGGTGCCGTATTGGTCGCACAGTTCATTCAGCACCGAGACCGAACGCTCCCGGTGGTAATCGATGATTTCCATGTCTGCGGCGCTCAGCGTGTTGTCATTTACCGCATCCCACCAACTGTACGACTGCGGGCTCTCGTTGAGATACAGCCCCAGCCAAACCTTCACGCCGGTGTTGGCGCCCGCGTCCAGCAGGTAATCGACGGTCTCCTTGCCGCCCTGCGAAGGGGTCCCCGGCCAGGTGGTGGGATTGGCCCAACTGCGCACCGAGATGCCCTTCATCGTGTTGGGCGCCGCGTCGTAAAACGCAAAATCCGCGCTGGCATCTCCCCCCCAGACATCCGAGAACCAGGTTTGTTCGTGCTGGTAATGCACGGTCCACTGGTAGAACAGCATCTCTCCGCCCACGTCCGCCATGGCGCGCATCCAATTGTCGTAGGCAGCCTGCGTATTGAAGGATTGGTAATCGATGGCGCCGTACCCCAGCGAGGGTTGCACAAAGAAGCC
>JAAYKL010000043.1 GCA_012522445.1 Myxococcales bacterium
GGTCGGGCGGTCCCTGGGGTTCGGGTTCGGGCTCGGCGGCGGTCGCGACAGGGGCCTGCGGGGTGGGCGGTTGCGGTTTGGGCGTGGGGGCCTTGGTGGGGGGCGGGGCCTTTTGGGGCACCGGGGGCGGCGGCGCGGGGGGAGCGATTTCGGGCTCGGGCGCGGGAGGATCGGGCGGTTTCTCTTCGGGGGTTTCGAGGAGGGTGATTTCGGTGACGGTGTCTTCGAGGGCGTTTTCGAAGAGGCCGGAGAGGTGCAGGATCACCAGCAGGGTTTGGTGGAGGAGCAGGGAGATGCCCAGGGCCACAAGCACCTTGCGCCAGTGGGTTTCTTTTCTTCGATGCTCGTAATCCGTCATGACCGTTGGGTGTCTTGGTTGCGTGTTTTGTGTGCGGGGTGTTCGCGTGCCCCGCCGTGCGCATTGTAGAAACAATCCGGGCAAAAGCAATCACCGCCTTTGCGGGTGCTCGGCAGAAAAAATGAACTTTTTTGCGCTCAACAGGAAACTTTTTCGAAAAGCGGCCGATGTATCAGTTGCGGAAACACGCGCGGCGAAATGCACGACGCAACGCGCAGCTACCCTTCCGCCAAAAGGAGGCCACTTGCCCAACCACGATGCGGGATTCAAAAAGATATTTAGCCAGCCCGAGGCGATCGAAAAACTCATCCGGGGTTTTGTCAGCCACGAGTGGGTGGAAAAAATCGACTTCAGCACGCTTCGGCTGCTGCCCACCGAAAAGATCAGCAATCGCTTGGACAAGCGGTTTCACGACATCGTGTGGCGTGTGAATGTCGCCCACAGCGAGATGCTCGTGTGCTTGATGATGGAGTTTCAGTCCACGCCGAACCGCTACATGCCCCAGCGCATGATGACGTACGTGGGATTGCTGATGGAGCACCTGCGCGAAACCAAGCAGATGATCGACACCGACAGCGGCAAACTCTTTCCGCCGATTTTGCCCTTCGTGCTCTACAGCGGGCAGCAGCCTTGGAATTATAGCTGCGAGGTGTCCGACCTCATTTACGAGATGGACCCGGCGCTCTCGCGGTTTTCGCCGCGGATGGAGTTCTTCTTGCTGCAAATGAAGGACCTGCAAGAAGAGGACCTCGCGGAAATGTCGCCGGAAAATTTTGTGGCGGCGTTGTTTCGGGTTGAGCATGCGCGCACCGAGGGTGTTATATTGGAACGAGCGATCGAGCTGCACGCCTTGGTGCGGCAGGCGCCCACTGCGGAGACGCTGCTACCGGCTATCGGGGCTTGGTTTGACGGTGTGTTTCGCACGACGCTAACGTCACGGGGAGTCGACGCTGCGCGGATTCCCCGGTTTGAGAACTTGGAGGGAGAGCAGACCATGTTGGCCGAAACCTTGGGGTACATCCTGGACGAAAGACACGAAAAGGGTCTGCAGGAGGGCCTGCAGAAGGGTGAAGCCCGAGGAATCGCCAAGGGCCGTGAGGAGGGCCGCGAAGAGGGCGAAGCCCGGGGGATCGCCAAGGGCCGTGAGGAGGGCCGTGAGGAGGGCCGTGAGGAGGGCCGTGAGGAAGGCCGTGAGGAGGGCCTGCGTCTCGGTGCATTGTCGAGCCTGTTGAAGCTCGTCGAAATGAAATTCGGTGCGATTGAAGATGCCGACAAAGAACGCCTTGCGCAGTTCGCCCGCGACCAAATCACCCACGCCCTCTCTCGCATTTTAACCGCCACCACCCTTGAGGAAATTTTCTAGCCTCAAAACCCAGCCCGTTCGAAGGGCAAGGGTATCCGCGAGATAAGGGAACCCGCGAGACAAGGGTACCCGCGAGATAAGGGAACCCGCGAGATAAGGGTACCCGCAAGGGGCACCCTACAGCAGATATTTCAATGAAAACAGATTGGGTTGTAGCGGTGGGGCGGTGTTGCTTGCATTGACAGTTTTGCCCTACCTGTTGGACACTGCGGGCGCACCATGGATACGGCGGACGCAAACGCCGCTAGGAGAACTCCGTTTGTAAAAACGCATGAACCATCGGTTTCGCATCGCTTCGCTGTTTGGGTGAAACGCATGAACCATCGGTTTCGCATCGCTTCGCTGTTTAGGAGAAACGCATGAACCATCGATTTCGCATCGCTTCGCTGTTCGCCCTGTGGCTCTTCGCCTGGCTGCTCGCGCCGGGTGCGGGCCGCGCCACCCCATCGCCCATCTCGTACCAAAAGCTGCCCAATGGCCTGGAGGTCTTCGTCGTCGAAAATCACGCGGTGCCCCTGGCCACGGTGTGCGTGGGATTCCGCGGCGGCGCCGTCGCTCAGTCGCGCACCACGGCGGGGCTCTTTCATCTATATGAGCACCTGCTCTTCCTCTCCAACGAGACCCACCCGAGCCCGGCGGCCTTCACCGCGGCGCTCAACAACATGGGCGTCTCCAACTGGAACGGCGGCACCGGCTTCGAGGGCATCAACTACTACACCACCGTGCCCGCCAACCGCCTCCAGGACGCCGTCTCCTTTTGGGCCGCAGCCGTGCGCACCCCGGTCTTCGAAGAGGCCACCTTCGAAAACGAGAAGAGCGTCGTGATCAACGAAATCCGCGGCTACCACGTCGACCCCAACCGCTACTTCTTCGACGCCCTGCACCGGCGCATTTTTCCGCGCTACCCCTGGCGGCACAACATCGACGGGCCCGAAGACAACGTGCGCGCCGCCACCCTCGACATGATGCGGCAGATGCAGCGCGACTGGTACGTGCCCGCCAACGCCGTGCTCCTGGTGGGGGGCGACGTGCAGCCCCAAGCGGTGTTCGACGCCGCCCGCGCCGCCTTTGGCGACTGGCAGGGACGCAAGCCGCCGCGCATTGGCGAACCGCCGCAACCGGGCATCGCCCAAAACGTCAAGCTCGCCTTTGAAGACGCGGATTACTACCCCGGCGTGAGCGAGGTGGCCGTGGTGTGGCGCGGTCCCGATGTCTCGCGGCAACCCGCCGACACCTGGGCCGCCGACGTGCTGCTGCAGCTCATGCGCTCGCCGGTGGGCCGCTTCAAGCAGGCGCTGCAAACCAACGTGCCCGGGCTCTTCGATCCGGAGTACGTCGACTTCAACTACCCCACGGCCTCGGATGGCGCGCTCTTCTCGTTTAGCGCCCTGCTGGCCACGACACACCCCGACGCCCAAGACGCCCTGCCGGACCGCGCCGAACAACTGCGCGACGCCGTGCTGGCCGAGCTAAAGCGCATCGCCCAAGACCCGGCCCAATACTTCGGCGCCGAGGCCCTGCAAGCCGCCAAGCAGAAGCTCATCGACCACAACGACTACGCCATGGAGAACAGCGCGGGCTTTGTCACGGGCACGCTCTTCTTTTGGTGGTCGGTGGCGGGGGCGCAATACTTTCTCGACTACGAAAAAAACTGCAACAGCGTGAGCTACGCGGCCATTCAAAAGTTGCTGCGCCGCTACCTCGTCGACGCCCCGACGGCCATCACCATCCGGGTGTCCACCGCCGACGCCGCGGCCGATGAACGCTGGAAACCCCGCGCCGAAGCCCTCGCCTACGAGTTCGTGCACGCGGACAACGCCCACTGGTGGAACCCATGACGGCCCCCACAACCCCCGACGCAAAGGCATCCATGACACGCATCGCCCCCCTGACGCATTCTCGCAGCGCCCGGCGCGCCCGTTGCCGCCCGGCCTCGCTTTGGTCCGCCCTGTTGTTCGCCGCCCTGCTGTGGCCCGGCTGCGCGCTCTTTGTGCCGCGCCCCCCGGTGCTGCCCACCCCGGACGACGCCCCGGAGCTTCCCCCGGAAGATGACGACGCCACCGCCGCGGACTGGGGTGCGAGCGACACCGCGCCCTTGCGCCTCGACGCCCTAGATGACGCCTTTGCGGCCGCCACCCCCAACGACTTCGCCCAGCGCACCGCCGAGTCCCTGCACACCTTCTCGCTCGCCAACGGCATCCCGGTCATCGTGCGCCCCTTGCCCGACAACCGGCTGGTCTCGGTCAACGCGGTCTTTCGCGGCGGCGCTGCCCTCACCACCCTGGAACAAGCGGGCATCGAAGAGGTCATGCTCAACACGATGATGCGCGCCTCGGTGCCCCACAGCTACGACGACATCACCGCGCGCCTCGACGACACCAGCTCCGGCATGGAGTGCCGCGCCCACTTCGACTACGCCACCTGCACCCTGCGCACCCTGGACCGCTACGTCGACGACCTGCTGCCCCTGTTCGCCGCGGGCCTGTTGCAGCCGCGTTTCGACGAGGCCGACTTCCGGTTCATCCTGGCGGAAGCGCGCCTGGCGCAGCAGGGCATCCAGCAAGACCCGTGGCGCAAAACCGCGCAGGTGCTCAACGAACACTTCTTCGCCAACCACCCCTACGCCGCGCGACTCGACGGCACCGAGGCCTCGCTGGCGAACATGACTCTTAATGATGTGCGCGAACACTACGCGCGCACCTTTTCGGCCAACCGCATGTTGCTGGTGGTGGTGGGCAACGTCGATGTGGCGGCCCTGCGCACCGCCCTCGAAGGGCATTTCGGCGCCATCCCGGACCACGCGGTGCCCGTGCTCCGCACCCCGCCGGCCTTTGCACACGACGCCGCCTCGCGCCTGGTCAAGGTGCCCTTTGCGGCCTCTCGGGGCGTGGCCTACTTGCGCGGCGACTTCGCGGCCCCGGCCGTGGACCACCCGGACTATCCGGCCCTGCTGCTGGCCGCCCACATGCTCAACGACCTGCTCTTCAACGTCGTGCGCGACCAACACGGCGCGGCCTACTCCGTGGGCATGGGCGTGCGCTCGTTCAAGGCGAACTACGGTTCGTTCTCGGTGTACAAGACCACCCAACCCCAGCAGGTGAAGCAGCTCATCGACAGCGCGGTGGCCACCCTGGCGGCGGGGCAGGTGATGAGCATGGCCCCGGAGCCCGACGCGGGACCGGCGCCGCGGCAGCCCATCGCCGAGGCCATCGACGTGTACAAGGCGATGTACACCAACAACACCTACCGGGGCGTGGCCACCACCCGGGGCGTGGCTTCGCTGCTCATCAACGCGGCGGTGCTGCGCGAAGACCCGCGGGCGTGGCTCTTGGAGATGGACCGCGTGCAGGCCGTCACCCCCGACGACATCATGCGCGCGGTGCGCCATTGGCTGGTCGAGGGCGGCATCACCTGGGTGGTGCTGGGCGCCGACGACGTCATCGACCCGGTGCGCCAAAGCGACTTTGCGAAAGGAACCGCCGCCCCATGACCGACGCGAACGAGCAGGCCCCCGCTCCGGACGCTCCCGGCGCCTCCCCGGGCTCTCTCGAAACGGCTCCGGATGCTCCCGGCGCCTCTCCCGACGCTCTCGCGGCTTCGCGCCCGCGCCCCGCGCCCTATCTCATCGCGGCCTGGGTGCTCATTTTGGCGGCCATGTCCCTGCTGTTCGCCAACCGCTTCGTGTGGGACGACCGCCTCTTTTTCTCGGAACATAACGTGGCGGCCCACCGCTCGTTGTCGGCCCTGCCAACGATGCTCACCGTGCCCTTTTGGGACAACTCCATGGCCCTCGAGACCGAGGTCAAGGCCTACTGGCGCCCCCTCACCACCGCGGTGCTCTGGGCCGCTGGGTTCATCGCCGGTTCCGCCACGTGGATTTACCGCCTCTTCTCCATCGCCGCGGCCATGGGCGCTGCCTTGGCCCTGGCCCGCCTCGTGCGCACCGTGTACCCGCGCGCCGCCGAACAGCGCCTCGATTTGTGGATTGGGCTGCTCTACGTCGCCCACCCGGTGACCTCCGAGGTCTACTGCATGGCGGCCAACATCTCCGATCACCTGGGCTTTGGCTTCATGCTGCTGGCCCTAGCCGATGCCGTCCAGCGGGCCCGGGGCGATGTGCGCGGTTCGCGACTCGCCCGCATCGCCCTGTTCGCGCTGCTCTCGGCGCTCTCCAAGGAGTTCGGCGTGCTGTGCGCGGCCATTCCCCTGTTGGCGGTCATCCTCGCCGGGGCGCCCCGCAAGCGCCTGGGCGACATCCCGCTCTGGCTCGCGACCTGGGTGCCGGTGGCGCTCTACTTGGTGGGGCGGTACTTCGTCGCCAGCGGTACTCCTAGCAGCGGTTTGCTCTTGTTCATCCCGTGGCAGTGGGCCTTGGCGGCGGGCGATGCTGTCCGGCAGCTCGTCGTCTTTCCGGTGCGCGCCACCCACCGCGCCCTCGACACGTCGAGCGCGCTGCAGTGGGGCATTTCGGCCCTGGTGCTCGGGGGCTATCTCGGCGCGGTTGTCACGGCGGCGGTGCGGCGCAATGCCAACCTGGCGCGCTCCTTGGTGGCCATTCTCGCGGGTTTTGGCCTGCTGTGGCTCAGCCTGGGGGGCTCCACCTATCCCGCCATGTTTACGCAGTTCCCCGTGCGCTTCATCCACCTGTTTTGGGCGGCGCTGCTGTTGGGGCTGGCCCCCTGGTTCATCGCCCATGCCCGCGTGTTCACACCGCGCCTGCTGCTGGTGCTGGTGCTGGCGTTTTCGGTCAGCTCGGCGCTGCGCGTCGCCCACTGGCGCACCGAGGTCACCTTTTTTCAAAATGAATACGAGGCGCATCCCGACCTGGTTTTGAACTGGAAGAACCTGCTTCTCGCCTATATGACGGCCGACCGCTCCGACGACGCCCTGCAGCTCATCGACGCCCGATTGCAGCGCAAGGGCCAGCTCAACCACGAGGAAGAGGTCGCGCGCATCATTGTGCTTTCCTATATTGCCTTTGATACCGAGAAAAACTCCTTGCTCGCCACCCGCATCGCCCACGAGGGCCTCATCCGCTACCCGCGTTCCTTTCCCTTGCTCATGAACTTGGTGAAAATCCGCGGCCGGGCTGGGCACCCGGAGGAGGGCGTCGACTTGCTGCGCCGCGCCTTGCAAAACCCAAAGAACTACAGCCGCTCCCAAGTGCGCGAGATGGAACAAAACATCCGCGACTACGAAGCCCACCAGCGCCGCCAGGCCGAGGCCCCAGCCGACGCCGAAGCCGCGCCCGCACCCAAGGACACCCCATGAACACCCCCATCGCCCCGGTAACACACCGCATCGCCCACCTGCGCATCGACGTGCTCAGCGACAACGCGCTGCCCGCCCCCTGGCAGGCGGAGCACGGCCTCTCCTTGCTTATCGACACCGGCGAGGCGCGGGTGCTGATGGACACGGGGCAGGGCGCGGCCTTTGCGCACAACTGCGACTTGGCCCAGCCCGACTTCGCCGCCCTCGACGCCGTGGTGCTCAGCCACGGACACTACGATCACGGCGGAAACCTCGCCCCGGTGCTGGCACAGACCACGGCCCCGTTTTTTTCGCACCGCGACGTGCACGTGCCCCGCTGGTCCATGCACCCGGATGCGCTGCCCAAGTACATCGGGCTTTCGCGCGAGGCCAACGACGCCATCTCGGCGCTGCCCGCCGCGCGCCGCCACGCCGTGGGCGACATCGCCCAGGTGGCCCAGGGGGTGTTTGCGGTCAGCGACATCCCGCGCACCGCCGACTTCGAGGACGCCGGCGCCCAGCTCTATCTCGACGAGGCGGGCCAAACCCCCGACACGGTGAGCGACGACCTGAGCCTCTTTGTGCCCACGCCGCAGGGCCACGTGATCATCACGGGCTGCTGCCACGCCGGGCTCGTCAACACCGCCGCCCACATCCAGCGGCACCACCCGGGGCCCATCTTCGCCATCATCGGCGGCTTTCACCTGTCGGCGGCCTCTCACCAGCGCATCGCCCACACCGCGGCGGCCCTCAAACCCCACGGCGTCCAGCACCTGGTGCCCATGCACTGCACCGGCGCCCTGGCGGGGCAATTGCTGAAAAAGCACCTTTTTGTGTAAATCGTATTAAAAAACACCCCTGCGTCGGCTAGTATCCCGCCATGACCAAGCCACAACCCCTTCGAGACACGAAAATCCTTTTGGGCGTGACCGGCGGCATCGCCGTTTACAAGAGCGCCGAGCTGTGCCGCATGTTGCAGCGCGCGGGGGCCCAGGTCCGCGTCGTCATGAGCGAGGCGGCCTGTCGCTTTGTGACGCCCCTCACCTTCGAGACCCTCACCGGGCATCCCGTGGGGATACACATGTTCGGCGACACCGGCGGCACCGGCGGCACCGGCGGCGTTATCTCGCACATCGAGCTGGCCAAGTTCGCCGACATCCTGGTGGTGGCCCCGGCCACCGCCGACTACATGGCGCGCTGCGCCCAGGGCCGCGCCAACGACCTCCTCGCCGCTGTTACCCTGGCCCACGAGGGCCCCATCATCTTCGCGCCGGCCATGAACACCGGCATGTGGCGCAACTTCGCCACGGAGCGCAACGTGTCCGATCTCGTCGAGAACCACGGCTGGCACATGGTGCCCCCCGGCGAGGGCCACCTGGCCTGCGGCGACCAAGGCCCGGGCCGCCTGGCGGAGCTCGGCGACATCCTCGACGCCGTGTGCGCGGTGCGCCGCCCGAAGCTCATGGGCAAAAAAGTCGTCATCACCGCTGGCCCCACCGCCGAAGACATCGACCCGGTGCGCAGCATCACCAACCGCTCCAGCGGCATCATGGGCTGCGAGCTCGCCCGCATGGCCCTGTACCACGCCGCCCTCGAGGTCACGGTGATTTTGGGGCCGTGCCCCGCGGAGCCGCCCTGGGGCAGCCGCGTCATCCCCATCCGCAGCGCCCGGGAGATGCAGGTCGCCGTCAACGCCGAGGCCGAGACCGCCGACGTGGTCATCATGGCCGCCGCGGTGTCCGACTGGCGCCCGGCCACCATCTCCCCGGAAAAACTCAAGCGCGCCGACGGCACCATCTCGTTGCCCCTGGTGCCCAACCCCGACATCTTGGGCGAGCTCGGTGCGCGCATGGCGGGCCGCGACCGCCCCATCCTCGTGGGTTTCGCCCTGGAGACCGACAACCTCTTGGATTCCGCCCAGGACAAACTCAAGCGCAAGCAGGTGCACATCATGGTGGGCAACATGGCCCGCGACGCCCTCGAAAGCGCCACCACCGAGGCGGTCATCCTCGAGGACAACGGCGCGGTGTGGGAGTCCGGGCGCGTCACCAAGACCGAGCTGGCCGACGCCATCATCGACCGCATCTCCCGGCGTTTCGCGCAATCATGAGCGCCGCTCCCCGCCCCGGTTCGCGCCCCCTGGTGGCGATGATCTCCAAGCCCGTGGTGCCCCCCTGGAACGACTCCGCCAAAAACATCGTGAAGGACCAAGCCCGGTATGCCGCGCGCTACGACTACCGCCTGCTCACCACCCGCGACACCGCCCTGGCCAGCGACCGCGTGACCTGCTGCCCCATCTACCCCTCGGGGGGCACCTTCGCCGCGGGCATTTGGCAAAACCTGCGGGTCATGCTCCACGGGCTGCGCCCAGGCGGCGCCGCGCTCTATCATTACTTCTTCGCGCCCAACCCCAAGACGGCCCTGGCCGGACGCCTCCAAACCCGGCTGGCGGGGGTGCCCTCGGTGCAAACCGTGTGCTCGCGCCCGGCGTCCTTCGCCCACAGCGCGCGCCTGCTCTTCACCGACCGCGTCATCGTGCTCTCGGAGGACACGCGCCAGGGCTTCGTCGACGCGGGCATCGACCCAGCGCGCATCGTCCACATCCGACCGGGCATCGCGCCCATCGACCCGCCCACCCCTGCGCAGCGCCGCGAGCGCCGTCACGCCTTTGGCTTCAACGACGGCCCGCTGGTCATCTTCCCCGGCGACTACGAGTTCTCCACCGCCGCCCGCACCGTGGCCGCCGCCGCCCCCAACCTACTCGAGGCCTGCCCCGGCGTTACCCTGGTGTTCGCCTGCCGCATCAAGCGCCCGGCCTCCGCCGCCATCCAGGCCGACATCCAGCGCCGCTTGGCGCCCTTGGGGCAGCGGGTGCGCTACATCAACCAGGTCGACGACATGCCCGCCTTTGTCGGCATGGCCGATGTGGTCATCATGCCCGCGGAGAGCCTCTACGCCAAAATGGACGTGCCCCTGGTGCTGCTGGAGGCCATGTCCCAGCAGGTGCCGGTGGTGCTGGCTACGAGCGCGCCGCTCAGCGAGCTGCTGCACTTTCAACCGGGGCTGGGGGTGCCGCCCCAAAACCCCCGCGCCCTCACCCAGGCCATCACCGATCTGCTGCGCCAATCCGAGGCCGCGGCCCAGTATGGCGAAAACGGACGCCGCGCGGTCTTGACGCATTTCAACGACCGTGCCATGGCCCAACAGGTCGAAGCTGTTTACGACGAACTGCTGGCCGCTCGCGGTCACGACCCCCAGTCACGCAACCCAAAGGACGCCCCATGAACGACACCAACGCCAAAGAGTATTACGACGACTTCTCGAACTGGTACGAGAAGGAGCGCCACCACGGCTACCACGCCATGCTCGACACCCTCGAGCTCGATGTCATCCGCCCCTTGGCCCAAGGCGCCGACGTGCTCGAAGTGGGCTGCGGCACCGGCCTCATCATGCGGGGCATTCAAGATGTCGCGCGCTCGCTCAAGGGCATCGACATTTCGCCGGGCATGCTGGCCGAAGCGCAGCGGCGCGGCTTCGACGTGCAGGAGGCGGGCGCAGAGAAGCTCCCCTTCGGCGACGCGCAGTTCGACCTGGTTTACTCGTTTAAGGTGCTGGCCCACGTGCCGGACATCAAGCAGGCCCTGGCGGAGATGCAGCGCGTGCTGCGCCCCGGCGGTCACATGGTGGCGGAGTTTTACAACGCGCTGAGCCTGCGCCACCTGGCCAAGTCCGCCACGCGCCCGGGCCGCGTCTCCCGCACCCGCCGCGAGGACGAAATGTACACCCGCTGGGACACCCCCCGCGAGGTGCGCAGCTACCTGCCCGCGGGCATGGAATTTTTGGGCTTCCGCGGGGTGCGCGTGTTTACCCCGGCGGCGGTGGTGTACAACCTGCCGGGCATGTCCCACATCCTCCAGCCCGCGGAGCGCTGGGCGGTGCAGTCGCCCTTGGCCCGCTTTGGCGGCTTCCTCATCGCGGTGTGCCGCAAGCCCGCCTAAGCCCCGGTCGATGCCCGGTGCAAAAACGTGAATTTTGCGCGGGTTTCGGGCTACAATGCCCGCCATGAATCCACATCCCCACATCCTAGTTGTCGACGACGAACCCTCGGTCCGCGAGATGATCGCCATCTTTTTGCGGCGCGAACAGTACGAGGTCACCCTGGCGAGCTCCGGCGAGAAGGCCGTGAACCTGTGGGAGAGCGGCGAGCGCTACGACCTGGTCATCTCGGACCTGGCCATGCACCGGGGCAGCGGCATCGACGTGCTCACGGCGGTGAAGGCCTGCGACCCCCACTGTCCGGTCATCCTCATCACGGCCTTTGGCACCACGGAGTCCGCGGTGGAGGCCATGAAGAAGGGCGCCCACGACTACATCGCCAAGCCCTTTAACGTCGAGGAGTTCAAGCACATCGTGCGCCAGGCCCTGCACCACCGCCGCTTGGTCCACGAAAACATCGCCCTCAAGCGCCGCATCGGGGAGGGCTCGCCCTCGGACGATCTGGTGTTTCGCTCGGAGGCCATGCGCCGGGTGGTGGCCCTGGCCCAGAAGGTGGCCATGGGCACGGCCTCGGTGCTGCTGGCGGGGGAGTCGGGCACGGGCAAGGAGGTCATGGCGCGCTTCATCCACAACACCAGCGACCGCCGGGACGCCCCCTTCGTGGCCATCAACTGCGGGGCCATGCCGGAGAATTTGATGGAGTCGGAGCTGTTCGGCCACCGCAAGGGCGCCTTCACCGGGGCCACCTTCGACAAGCCCGGGCTCTTCCAGGCCGCCGACAAGGGCACGCTCTTCCTCGACGAGATCGGCGACTTGCCCCCGCCGTTGCAGGTGAAGTTGCTGCGCGCCCTGCAGGAGCGCACGGTGCGGCCGGTGGGCGCCGCCAAGGAGATCCCGGTGGATGTCCGCATCATCTCGGCCTCGAACCGCGTCCTCGAAGAGGAGGTGCAGGCGGGCCGGTTTCGCGCCGACCTGTTTTACCGGCTCAATGTCATCGCCATCGCCATGCCGCCGTTGCGCGAGCGCCCGGAGGACATCCCGCCCTTGGTTTCGCGCCTGCTGGGCCCCATCGCGCGCGAGAACCAGAGCCCGGTGAAGACGGTTTCGCCGGAGGCCCTCAAGTACCTCATCGACTATTCCTTTATGGGCAATGTGCGCGAACTCAAAAACATCCTCGAGCGCGCCGTGGCCCTGGCGTCGGGGCCGCACATTATGCCGGCGGACTTGCCCAGCAGCGTCACGGGGCTGGGGCTGGCGCGGCCGGCGCCCACCTACGCGCTCCCCGAGCTGCAAGAGGGCTTCGATCTGGACGCGGCGATGCAGGAGTTCGAGCGCTACTACATCGACACGGCCCTGGCGCGCACCGACGGGGTGCAGGCGGCCGCCGCCGCGCTGCTGGGGATCCCCGTGCGATCGCTGCGCTACCGCCTCAAGCGCGAGAGCCTGTCGCCGGGGGAGCCCGAGGGGTCAGGAAGCATCGGCGAGTGATGCAAGACGACAAAATTTGTAGATCACCCCTGACAAAAGGCGGCAATTCATCTCGCATCTTGAAGTATTCGCAGAATAATACCGTGACAAGGCACCATTTACGCCACACGCTCGCCTCACTTTTGCCACACAAGCGGCAAAATGTGGCGTTGGCATATTTTTCGCACAGGAGAAGCATTGTGAAACAAAAACGCGCCAGTAAAGGATTTACCTTAATCGAACTCATGGTCGTCGTGGGGGTCATCGCCATTTTGGCCACGGTGGCCTTGGTCTCTTATCGGCGCTATTCCGAGAAGGCCTACGACGCCGAGGCCACCAGCGTGCTGGCCGACATCCGCATCAAGCAAGAGGCCTATCGCGCCACGTTTCACCAATATTTCGACGCCCGCGAGTGGCTGCCCGACGGCTCCCCGGGGCGCGAGGGCCGCAACTGGCCGGGCAACGACGCCTGGCGCATGGCGGGCTTGAATCCCGACAACGGCCTGTACTTCAGCTACTTTGTCGCAGCCGGCGCCCCAGGGGAAGACCCGCCGGAGCCCTTCGACGACGTGGGCCTCGACAGCGCCAACGACTTTTGGTTTGCGGCCCAGGCCCTGCAAGACTTGGACGGCAACGGCAAGTGCGCGGGCTTCGAAATTTACGCAGGCAAGGCCGACATCATCCCCCTACCCGAGGGAGAGGTGGATTGTCCGTAGCATCAATCCATTTTGGCGCTTCGTTCGCGCCGAAATGCAACCCAGGGGCCGCAAACGGCGCCTACTTTTAGGA
>JAAYKL010000044.1 GCA_012522445.1 Myxococcales bacterium
ATCATAAGCAGGCTTTACAAGCTTAAGCGCCCCGTTTACAATAACGATTTTTCCTTCATTTTCGGGAAGAGGTTTGTCACTTCCAACGTATATGGCTTCTTGCATTAAGTTTTTTGCGGTTGGCATGTCAAAAAACACCATCTTCACAGTTAAGGCTGCTGAAAAAAGCCCTATTATTAATAGAATAATGCCCAATACAGGTATTCTGCCTACCATTTGATATTCTCCTCAAACTGGCCCAGTGGCCGGCTGCAGCGTCTCCGATGACGGTGACTGCTGTCCAAGATGTGTAATGCGTTCGTTCGTTCCCATATCATACTCTCGCCCCGCGCATGCTCAACCCGAAACATCGCCATCACAACATTTTTCGGAACTCCCGGAGAATGAACTGAACGCCCCGGGTAATGAACTGAACACCACCGATTAGGGCCCGGATAATGTCGGATAATGACTCTGAACACCACCGATTAGGGCGTGCGAAAGGGGCGCTTATGAAGTTAAAGCGTCAATAAAAACAGCTTGTTGGCTTCTTTTGGGATTGCGACTGCGGGTACAGGTGCACTCAAGAGCGATGTTTTTTGGTAACGCTCAAATTAAGGCAATCGCAGACGCCGGGTTGGCAGGGAATGGCGTCTTTTCTGGCGTCGCCCGTGACAAAGGAAAAATGGAAGTCGGTGCCCCCGGTGCCGTCGTAATTGCCGTCGAAGGGATAGCCGTAGATGTCCGTTGTGGCACCGCTCACGCTGATGGTGTAGCGCGTGTTGGGAGCGAGCGTCACGCTGCCGATGGGCATGCGCTGTGTCACGATCCACGCCAAGTGCTCAAAGAGATAGGAGGAGTGAGCGCAATAGCCGCTTGTTGGCGGTGGAGAGATGGTGAGGTGCGGGCTGATATATTGCGTCCAGTTAATGTGGTCGCCCCGCGCCATGGCACGGGTAAATTCAATCTGGATGCTCACGCCCAGACAGCGCTTGGTAAACTGATATTGGTAATCACCCTCGGTGGCGGAGGGAAATGGAATGCGGGTTTCGTCCAGTTTAATGGCGACGATCCGCGGCGGCGTGCCGTCGTAAATCGCATTGGCGGCAATGTACGGAACGTTGCGGAATATCGACATATAAAAGTCGACGTTCTCTTCTGGATTGTCGCGCGCCGAGCTCGCCACGCTCTCCACGCTCAAGGATGGCAGCGCGGCCAACGCGGGGACGCAGAACAGGTTTTGCAGCAAGTTGCGGCGCTCTAGCGACGTCGCAGCAACGGGCATGGCACGGCGCTGGGGAGCATGAGAACGCAAAATTTGCGCCGTTTTTTGGTGTGCAGTTTTCAAAATGCCTTGTTTGATTCGCTTTGTTTTTTTCACGCTGTACCTCGATTCGCAAAACAGTACAGAATATCGAGATAAAAAAAATATGCAACGCTTTTCTTTTTAAACCCGAGCGGTGTTGATTCTTGACCGGCGGCGCGATTGGCCGATGACGCGATTGACAGGGCGGCGCGATTGTATTCATGAAAGCATTACAGTGGGTAGGCAGGAGGCGCGGTGAAAAAGACCCTGGGATTTGTGTTGTTGTCAGTGGCGGTGCTCTGTTGGATTGGCGCGCCAGTTGTGCCCTTTACCCCCATGCCGCATCGGGCGGTGGTCACCGCATCGCTGGTGGTGGTGGGCGAGGTGAGCTTTGTGGCGTCCATCGCCCTGTTGGGCAAGGCCTACTGGGCGAAAATCAAATCTTGGTTCCAGGCGCTGTTTGTGTGCAAAAAATAATTGCCGCTTTTCATTGTCCCTTTTTGTCTCTCTGGCTTCACGGCATCGGTTTTGTGCTTACAATGCCATTCGCAGCAGGGAAGGAGTGCGCATGGAAGAAAAGCGAAAGACCATTCTGCTAGACGACGATGGCAACCCGGTGACCATGCCCGTCGCCGAGGCGGACAGCGTTGCCGATGTCAGCCAAATCATGAAGTCCAAGGGCGACCGGCCCAAGAACCTGGTGGTCATCCCCCTGGACGAACACGTGATGTTTCCGGGCATGCCGTCCTCCATGGTGCTCGCCTCGCGCTACGCGCAAAACGCCGTGGCCTTCTCGATGACCCACGGTCCATTCATCGCGCTCTGCCCGCGCATCACCGCGGTGGAGGAAGACGCCGCCACGCCCGCCGAACCCGACGAGATCGTCCCCTTTGGCGTCCTGGCGCGCATCCACAAGGTGCTCAACCTGCCCGACGGCAACCGCTCCATCTTCATCGAGAGCATCGCCCGCATCAAAGTTGATCGTTACCTGCGCACCGAGCCCTTCCTCATCGCCCGGGTGGACTACCCCATCGAAACCTTCGACGACACCACCCAAAACCACGCCCTGTGGCGCGCGGCGCGCATGTCGCTACAAGACTTGTTCAAGGAGATTCCCGGCTTGCCCGAGGGCTTCAACATCGCCGCGGCCAACCTCGAAGGCCCCGCCCAGCTCACCGACTTTGTGGCGGCGCACGTGGACATGCCGCGAGAGGAGCGCATCCGCTTGCTCCAGGTGCTGCAAATTGAAAAACGCCTCGACATCATCGTGCAGGTGTTGGTGCGCGAGCTGGAGCTGGCGCGGCTCGCCGGGCGCATCCGCGAAGAGATTCGCGAGAAGGTCGAGAAGACCCAGCGGGAGTACTACCTGCGCGAGCAGCTCAAGGCCATCCGCAAAGAGCTCGGCGAAGAGGTCGACCAAAAGGAACTGCTGACCCAGGAGCTCGAAGAAAAAATCAGCCGCAATGGCCTGCCCGAGGCCGTGGCCGACCGCGCGCGCAAGGAGCTGAAGCGCCTGGAGATTTTGAATCCCGAGTCCCCCGAATACAACGTCATCCACACCTACCTGGACTGGATTGTGTCGCTGCCCTGGAGCCAGGAGACCGAAGACGCCGACGACTTGCAACGGGCGCGGCAAATCCTCGACGAGGACCACCACGGCCTGCAGGAGGTAAAAGACCGCATCATCGAGTTCCTCGCCGTGCGCAAGCTCAAGCCCGACCAAAAGGGCGCCATCCTGTGCTTCGCCGGGCCCCCCGGGGTGGGCAAGACCAGCCTGGGGCAGTCCATCGCGCGCTGCCTCAACCGCCGCTTTTTTCGTTTCAGCTTGGGCGGCGTTCGCGACGAGGCCGAAATCAAGGGGCACCGCCGCACGTACATCGGGGCCATGCCGGGCAAAATCCTGCAGGCGCTCAAGTCGGTGGAGGTGCGCAACCCGGTGTTCATGCTCGACGAGATCGACAAGCTGGGCAACGACTGGCGCGGCGATCCCTCCAGCGCCATGCTCGAGGTGCTCGACCCGGCGCAAAACAACACCTTCCTCGACCACTACCTCGACATCCCCTTCGACCTGTCCCACGCGATGTTCATCTGCACCGCCAACGTGAAGTCCAACATCCCCGGGCCCCTGCTCGACCGCATGGAGGTCATCCAGATCCCGGGGTACATCCTCGATGAAAAGGTGGCCATCGCGGAGCAATACCTGGTGCCGAGGCAGCGCGAAGCCCACGGGCTCAAGCCCAGCCAACTGCAAATTCCCGCCCGCATCCTGCCGCGCATCGTCGAGGGCTGGACCGCCGAAGCCGGGGTGCGCAACCTGGAGCGGGCCATCGGGCGCATCTGCCGCAAGACCGCTGCGCGAGTGGCGTCGGGCGAAAAACGCCGCCTCACGGTTACGGGTCCCAAGCTCGAGGAGTTTTTGGGGCCGCGACGGCTGTTCAAAGAGCCGCTCAAAAACCCCACCATCGGCACGGCGGTGGGCCTGGCCTGGACCCCGGTGGGCGGCGACATCCTGCGCATCGAGACCACCCGCATGCCGGGCAGCGGGCGCTTTCGGGTCACCGGACAACTGGGCGACGTCATGAAAGAGTCCGTGGAGATCGCCCTGTCCTTTATCCGGCATCACCACAAGCACTACGGCATCAACCTCGATGTTTTCAAAAGCGAAGACATCCACGTGCATTTTCCGGCGGGCGCGGTGCCCAAGGACGGCCCCTCGGCGGGCATCACCGTTACCACGGCGCTGATCTCGCTGCTGTACAACGACAAGGGCTTGCGTCCTAGGTCCCGGGTGGCCATGACCGGCGAGATGACCCTCTCCGGCGAGGTGCTGCCCGTGGGTGGCATCCGCGACAAGGTGCTCGCCGCGCAATCCGCCGGGGTGCGCCAAGTCATTTTGCCGTTCGAAAACCAACGCGATGTGCGCGAAATCCCGCCCCACACCATCGAAGGCCTGCAGTTCGTTTACGCCAAAAAATATCAGGAAGTATTCGACATTGCCCTAAGGGCGCGATAAGCAAAGAAAAACAGGGGATTTCGTACCAAACACCATGCACGCCATCAAAAAAGTGCCGTCCATTCGCGAAGCGGAGGCCGAATTTAGGCCGGTACCCGTTCCGCTGCGGCTCTTGTTCACCTTTGGTCCCCTGGCGTTGTTTGGCATTTTGTTTGTGGTGACCTTTGTCGCGGCGGGTTGGCACACGTTTCGACACATGCTGTCGCTGGTCATCGGCTCGTTTGTGGGGCTGGGCAAGTTCGTCGTCTTTGCCGGCGTCTCGCCCAACGCGCCGCTGTCGTCTTATGCGATCGCCGCCCTGGTGGTGCTGGGCGATTTCGCCACGGCGCTGATTTTGCTCTTCAATATGCACCTGCTGTTTAAAATTCCCAAGCTCGGCGGTCACCTGCGGCAGGTGCAGCTCTCCGGTCACGACGTCTTGCACCGACACAAGTGGATTCACACCATTTCATGGCTGGGCCTCGCCATTTTCGTCGCCTTGCCGTTTCAGGGAACGGGCTCGGTGCTGGGGGTGTTCATCGGGCGCATTTTGGGAATGCGGCGCCGCGAGATCGTCGCCTCGATTATGACCGGGGCCTGCGTGGGCTCTTTTGGCTTGGCGGCCTTGGCGGGCATTCTGAGCAAGACCCAGCAAGATCACATTCAGTACATCGCCGAGCACCCGCTGTGGGTGGCGGGCATCATCGGCGGCGTGGTGTTGCTCTCGATGGTGTTGGGGCGGTGGTTTCTGGGCACCGCGCAGCGAGAAGAAGCAAAAAAAGCCGAACCCGACCCATTGCCCTAGTCAATTCCAACGATGTCTTCGTGTACGGGTGAGGCATCCTGTGGCACCATGAAAAGGCATTGGCAGGTCCGGCGAGGGCGTTTTTTGCGAGAGGCAAATTATGAAAACAAAATGGCGGTTGTTTTTGTTGGGGCTTTTCTCCCTGGTGTTGTGCGCATGTGGCGGCAGCGGGAACAACGACGATGTGAACGACACGGATTCGTCCAGTGACGCGGGCGACGACACCGGTTCGGACACGGGCACTGGCACGGGCGACGACACCGGTTCGGACACGGGCACTGGCATGGGTGACGACACCGGTTCGGACACGGGCACTGGCACGGGCGACGACACCGGTTTGGACACGGGCACTGGCATGGGTGACGACACCGGTTCGGACACGGGCACAGATACGGACACGGGCACAGATACGGACACGGGCACAGATACGGACACGGGCGATGACACCGGTTCGGATACTGGCGAATACACCGACCTGTGCCGCGGTGTTTTGTGCGAGGAATGGGAAGAGTGTTCGCGCAGCGATGGTCGATGCCACCTGCGTTCGGGGCGATGCCGTACCACATTGGATTGCGACAATGGCAAACCGGCCTGCGATGTCGCCGCGCACGCATGCCAGTACGCGTGGGACGCCTGCAACATCGTTCCGAATGGTGGGATGGATTCTTGGGACACCTACTACATTCCCTATCGCGGAGAACACTTCATTCCCGACGCATGGTACGGTCTGCACATGGGCATCGACTGGGGGGAGGCGTGCCGCTCCGATTTGGATCCCGCGGCCATCCGGCGCCATGAACGGGACGATGCAATTTATCCCGGCGCGCCACAACGCAACAACTACGCCGTGCAAATCACCCAGCCCGAGGCTGAGGCCAAGCGCCTGAGCACCGAATCGTTTTCCGTTCCTCCGGGGAATTACACCTGCGTGTACTGGGTGAAAGGCCAGGGAACCATTCGCCACCAGGGGTGTTCCCCCGCGGGGGATACGGCGCTCTCAGAGGCCGTGGATGTGAACAGCGACACCTGGCAGCGCATTTCCTTTGCCATCCCCGCTGATGCCCAAAAGCACATTTTGGCCCTTGATATCAGCAAGACCGCCGAGGGCATGGGCCATATCGTCATCGACGACGTGGTCTGCACCCAAGATTGAGTTTTCATCAAGCGAGCGCGTTGGCTTATGGGGTGTCGTCGGTGGCGACGTTGTAAACTTCGCGGATTTTTTTCAGCTCTTCATCAAAGTCAAAATTCAGGTCGTAGAGACGCGCATCGCGCATATTAAAAATCCAGCCCGCCACGCGCGGATAGCCCTTCTTTAAAAACGATTTTTGCACGTCGACCATTTTCGTCACGTTGCGGCACTGCTCATACACATTGAGCTCCACAAAGCGACGGTGGCGCTCATCGGTGTCGCGGATGCTGTCCAACTCTGCTTTGTGTGTCTGGTAGACGTCGCGGATGCTGCGCAGCCAAGGGTTGAGCATGCCGTGATCGGCGTTGTCCATCGCCGCCGCGATGCCGCCGCAATCGTAGTGCCCGCAAATAACGATAAACTTCACGCCCAGGCGCTCTACCGCGTAATTGATCACCGAAAGCGCGCTCAAATCGGTGGGGTTGATCATGTTGGCGATGTTGCGGTGGATGAACACCTCGCCCGGCTTTAGGCCCATGATTTGGTTGGGGTGTACGCGGCTGTCGGAGCAGCCGATATAGAGAAAGTCGGGGTGCTGCTTTTCGGCCAAGAGTTGAAACAGCCCCGGATTGTCGCGCTGGTTTCGCGCGATCCATTGTCGGTTGGCTTCAAAAATGTTGTCGTATTTTTCTTGGTTTGTCATGGTGCCAAAAATCATAATCTCGAATTCGAAAACAACAACGACGAAGGCACTTTAAAGCAGAATTTGAGAGCGCACCGGGAGGCACATGGGCAACAGGCAGCAACGGGTATTGGCGTTTGTGTACCGCTGGTTGATGGATCGCTACGGACCGCAAGGGTGGTGGCCCCTGGTGGCCTGCGACGGGGTCAATCCCACCAAGACCGGCGCGACAAAGGGATACCATCCGGGGGACTACACCTACCCGCGCACCGACGACCAGCGCGTTGAAATCTGCGTGGGCGCCATCCTCACCCAAAACACCGCCTGGACCAATGTGGAGAAAGCCCTGGGCAATCTGCAGCGCGCCGGACGGCTCTCGTTGTCGGCGCTCGCCGCGACGCCTGTCGAAGAGCTCCGCGAGTTGATTCGGCCTGCGGGGTACTACAACCAAAAGGCGGCGTATCTCCAAAACCTGGTGGCGTTTCTAATGGCCCACGAACCCGGAGACATCACCCGCGAGGCCTTGTTGACGTGCAAGGGCGTTGGCAACGAAACCGCAGATTCTATTTTGCTCTATGCGTTTTCAAGGCCGGAGTTTGTGATCGACGCGTACACCAAGCGCATCTTTTTGGCGCTGGGGTTATGCGATGAACGCAGCTCTTACATGAGCATGAAGCAACAGGTCGAGTCGGCCATTTCCCCGGATGTGGTCGTTTACCAGGAGTACCACGCGCTGCTGGTCGAGCACGCCAAGCAGCACTACAACAAAAAACCCTTTGGCATCGGCGATCCTCTGATAAATATTGTAAAAGCGTTAAAGTGAGCGACGAACGCAAAACATTGTTGAGGAGATATGCCATGAAGAGACTGATTGTTATTTTGGCCCTCGGGGGACTGGTGGCTTGCGAGAGCGACCGCAATACAAACGGCCAGTTTGACGCCGACCGACCCAACGGCACCGACAACAGCGGGCGCACCGACGGCGACACCACCCCGCACGACACCGCGGATCCGCACGACACGACCCGGCCGGACAACACCGATGGCAGTGGGCGCACCGACAGCGCTCCGGTCGGCAGCGATTCGACCAACGGCGTCGATACGGGCAACGGCGTGGACACGAGCGGCGAGCTCAACCCCGACGCCGACTACCTCATCGACCCGCCCGACACCTGCCAGACGCGCTTCACCTATGAGCAGGACATGGCGTGCATCTCGGGCAATCCGAACACGCTGTGCGGTGGCGTGTGTCGGCCGCGCAACGCCTGCGAAAACGCACCGGGGAAGGACGGTCCCGTCGGCTTTGCGTGTTCGCGGTACATGATGTTCAGCCCCGCCATGGAAAAGGCCGTCAAGGACGACGCGGCGAGCTACCAGTGGCCGAACCCGGAGGACCCGCCGTTTGTTTACGCGGTGGGGGGACACGACACAAACACCTCGGGCATCGACGCGGGCATGCGGGGGTCTCAGCCGTGCTGCGAATGCTACCAGGCGGTCTTCACCGAGCCGGACTCCGAGTGGACCTCATCGCCGCCGCCCAAACCGCTCATCATTCAGGTCTTTAACATCGCCGCCACGAGCCAGAGCTTCGACCTCTACATGGGCGCCGGTGGGTTCGGTGCGCACAACGCCTGCGCTGACAACGGCCTGGCGGGCACCTACGGCAGCTACTTGTACAGCGGCTATCCCGTTTACGGTCAGGCCAACGACGGCGGCATCAAGACGGTTCGCCTCGACGAGTGCAAGTCGCCCAACACCGCGCCGGACTGGACCATGCCGAACCCCGAATCGCTGGGGTCGGCCGCTTGCCAGGGGCGCATCGAGAGCATGTGCAACGAAATTACCGCGGACAACGCGGCCTTGCAGGCCATTACGCGCAAGTCGTGCATCGAGGGCAACCGGGTGAATTCGATGTACCATCAAAATTGGAAAATCCTCGTCAAGCGCATCAACTGTCCCCAGCACCTGACGCGGGTGACCGGGTGCCGCCTGGCACACGACCCGTCGATCCCCGACGTCGACCCCACGGCGATTACGCCGGACGCGGCGCGCGCCAAGGGCTTCCTCGATGGCTACCACACCACCACGATGCAGGACTGCTGCAAGCCCGCCTGCGCGTGGTCGGACAATGTCGCTGGCACCGGCAAAGTCACCGAGTCACCGTGGGACGCGCTGTACACCTGCACGGCCAACGACGAGCCGATGATCGGCCCCTGATTGCATGGCAATGAAGCGCCCCAAAATCCTCATTGTCGACGACGAAAAAAACATCCGCCGCACCCTCTCCTTGGTGCTGGAGGGCGAGGGCTACGAAGCGATCCCCTGCGCCACCGGCGATGAAGCCCTGGCCTACATCGAAAACGAAACTGTCGACGTCATCATCTTAGACTTGAAGCTCCCCGGCACCAGCGGCGCCGAAACCCTGTCGCGCATCCGCTCCGGCCCCGAAGACATCCGCGAGGTCCCGGTCATCGTCATCTCCGGGCACGCCTCCACCTCCGAGGCCATCGAAACCGTGCGCCTGGGGGCGACCGACTTCTTCGAAAAGCCCCTGGACCGCAACGCCATCTTGGTGCGCGTGGCCAACTGCCTGAAGCAGCGCCGCCTGACACAGCGCGTCCAAGAGCTGCACGCCATGGTGGATGCGCGCCACGAGCTGCTGGGCGAGTCCCCGGTGATGCAGTCGCTGTTCGCGCAAATTGCCAAGGTGGCCCCCACCAAGACCCGGGTGCTGATCACCGGCGAGTCCGGCACGGGAAAAGAGCTCATCGCCCGCGCGCTGCACCGCATGTCCCCGCGAGCGGAGGCGCCGTTTGTCAAAGTCAACTGCGCCGCCATTCCCTCCGAGCTCATCGAGAGCGAACTCTTCGGCCACGAGAAGGGCGCGTTCACCGGGGCCATCGCGCGCAAGAGCGGCCAATTTGAACTGGCGGACAGCGGCACCATCTTCTTGGATGAGATCGGCGACATGACCTTGTCGGCCCAGGCCAAGGTGCTGCGCGTCCTGCAGTCCGGCGAGCTGACCCGCGTGGGTGGGCAGCAAAACATCGAAGTCGACGTGCGGGTGCTGGCCGCCACCAACAAAGACCTGGACGCCGCCGTGGCCCAGGGCGCCTTTCGCGAAGACCTCTACTTTCGCCTCAACGTGGTGCCCCTGCACTCCCCGGCGCT
Organism: Myxococcales bacterium; assembly: GCA_012522445.1. Classification (GTDB taxonomy): domain Bacteria; phylum Myxococcota_A; class Polyangia; order JAAYKL01; family JAAYKL01; genus JAAYKL01. Next base: position 10,068 of record JAAYKL010000044.1, read on the forward strand.
GCGCGAACGCCTCTCCGACGTCCCGCTGCTGCTGCACTTCTTCATCGACAGCTTCTGCCGCGAAAACGGTTACCCCCAAAAATCGCTTGGCGACGACGTGCTGCAGGTGTTGCAAAACTACACCTGGCCGGGCAACGTGCGCGAGCTGCGCAACATGGCCGAGCGCCTGGTCATCATGAGCGCGGGCAACATCCAGATGAGCGACCTGCCCGAGTCCATCACCCGCGACGCCGCCATGCCCTTGCCCTCGTCCGAAATGGCCGAAGGGCGCCCGACGCTGCGGGAGTTCCGCGAGATGGCCGAGCGCAAATACATCCTCGAGACCCTGAGCCAGTGCGACGGAAACATCTCCCGCGCCGCGCAGTTGCTGGGAGTCGAACGCACCAACCTGCACAAAAAAATCAAATCCCTCCAAATCAAAAGGCCCGAGTGAATGCCCTTTTTGCTGCCAGCGCGTTTGTGCCTTTGGTGCGGGCATGATAAGAAAACGCCATTGTTCTACTGGTGAAACGGATGAAACCCATGACGGCAAAAGACGACCCGAAAACCGATCCCGACGATTTTTTAAACTTGGCAGCCAAGCGCGAAGAGTTTTTGGAAACATTCTTTCGCAAGGGCGCTGAGCTCACCGACCAACTGCTGCAAGAGCTGCAAGTCTTTCGCGAGCGCATCGCCGCCCTCGAAGAGGAAAACAACGACCTGCGCCTGCAGCTCGCCTCCGACGACGCCATCCGCGATCTGCTGACCCGCGTCAGAGAGCTCGAAGAAGAGCGACAATCGCTGCGCCAGAGCACCACCGACATGGTGGGCGAGCACAACAACTACACCGCGCGCTTCGCCGAAATGGAGCGCGAACTCGACCAGATGGCCAACCTCTACGTCGCGTCGTTTCAGCTACACGCCACCCTCGACGCGGCGGAGGTGCTCAGCGTCATCGAGCAAATGTTGGTGCAGTTCATCGGCGCGGCGGAGTTCGCCATCTTCTTGCGCCGTGAGCACGCGCCACATCCCGTCTTGCAGCCGGTGCACGTCTTTCACTGCGATCGCATCCGCGGCGTCACCATCGACTGGAACGACGGCCCCATCGGCGAGGCCGCCGCCACCCAGGTCAACTACATCGCCGCGCCCGCAGACGCCCAGCGACACGGCCTGCCCATCGCGTGCATTCCCATGATCTTTGGGCGCGATGCCATTGGCGTGATTGTGATTTACAAACTTCTCGAACAAAAAACCGATTTCGTCGATATCGACTTTGAGTTGTTCAAGCTGCTCGCGCAACACTCCGCCGCCGCCATCGTCGGTGCCGGACTGCTGGCCCGCTGCGGCAACGTGCCCGACAGCCTGAACAGCTTTGCCAGTTTGTAGAACAGGAGGATGCATCCGATGGCTCAGTACACCTGTTTGGTCGTAGAAGACTCCCCGATGATGCGGCAGCTCATCGTGTTCGCCCTGGGGCGCATTCGCCATCTCGACGTCGTAGAAGCCGACGACGGCGTGGACGGCCTCAAAAAGCTCTCGGCGGGCAAATTCGATCTGGTGATCACCGACATCAACATGCCCATAATGGATGGCCTGAAGCTGGTAAAGCGCATCCGCACCGATGCCGTGCACCGCGACGTCCCCATCATGATCATCACCACCGAGGGCGCCGCCGAAGATCGACAGCGCGCGCTGCAGCTCGGCGCCAACGCGTACATCACCAAGCCCATTCAAGCACCGCAGGTCATCTCCAAAGTCAAAGAGCTGCTCAACATTCCATAGGCGACAAACGACATGCAAGCAGTGGTCATCGGCGCAGGAGAAGTGGGCTCCGCCATTGTTGGCGCGCTCACAGCCGAAAACGTGGTGGTGGTGGCCATCGACCAAGACCAGCAAAAGCTCGACGTTTTAAACGATGCCTACGACATTCAAACGGTCTGCGGTTCGGGCTCCGATCCCGAAACATTTCGCAGCGCGCAAATCCAAGACGCCGACCTCATCGTGGCGGTGACGGACTCCGACGAAGTCAACATCGTCTCCTGCGCCGTGTCGCGCCTGTGCAGTCCGCTGGCCCGCCGCGTGGCCCGCATCCGCAGCGAGTCCTTGTTCTCCTCCATGGCGGCCCTGGAGCCCCTGGGCTTTCGCATCGAATTTCCCATCAACCCCGAGCGCCTCGCCGCCGAACGCCTGCAGCGCATTGTCGCCTCTCCGTTCGCCATCGACGTCGTGGACTTCGGCTCCGAGCTCTCCTTGCTCGGCGTGCGCGTCCCGGCCCAAGCGGCCATTGTCGGCAAAACCTTCTCCGAGCTCCGCGCCGCGTTGCCCCATCCGCCCTTGCTGGTGGCCGCGCGCATCCGCGACAACCAAGTGCGCATCCCCCGGGGCAACGACGACATCCGCAGCGGCGATCTCCTGTACGTCGTCATGGACCCCAACGACACCGCCGCCTTGGCACAAATGCTGGCGCTGCCGAGCCGCCACACCGATCGCGTCTTCATCGCGGGGGGCACCGGCATCGGCGAGATACTCGCCCGCACCCTCGAGACCACCACCAAGATGTCGGTCAAGCTCATCGAGGCCGACGCGGAGCAGGCCGACAAGCTGGCCGAGGGCTTCGACCGCACCCTGGTGTTGCACGGCAGCCCCACCAATGAAAATCTCCTGCGCGAAGAAAACATCCGCGAGTGCGACGCCTTTGTGGCGGCCCTGCCCGAAGAGGAAATCAACGTCCTGGTCGCCCTAAATGCCCACCGCCTCGGCGCGCGACGGGTCATCGCCCTGTCCAACCAAACCGCTTACATCCCCATTATCTTCAAGTCGGGCATCGACGCGGTGGTGTCCCCCAAGGCCCTGGCCATCAGCACCATTTTGCAGCACATCCGCACGGGCAGCGTACGCCGGGTGCTGACCTTCAGCATGGGCGGCGACATGTTGATCATCGAATTCGAAGCGGTGCCCACCTCCGAGGTCGTGGGCCACCCCCTGCACACCCTGCGCTTCCCCGACGGCGCTCTCGTCGGCGCCATCATTCGCGACAACCGCCCCATCATTCCAGACGGCAACGAGGTGCTGCAGCCCGGGGATCGCGTCTTTATTTTCGCCCAGCACAAGGCCGTCAAGCGCCTCGAAAAAATGATGGCCGTAAGTTTCGATTTCTTCGGCTAACGCCCCCCACAAAATCCGCCGCTTTTTTGACCCTGCGGGCCCCTTGCAGGTAGGTTCGTCTTGGTGCGCCGGAGCGCTGTCTCCTCCGGCCTGGGAGTATTTTGACGACACTGGAAGCCACCATTTACAGCCTCCGCAGAAGTTGGCGCGGCACGCGCACGTTCATCTTCACCGGTGCCTTTGCCGCCTTGGTCATCTGCGGTTTTTTCGCCCCGGTGCCACAGGGCCTCGCGCACCGCATCGGCATCGGCGCGATCTTTGCGCTCTGGTCGCTCTTCTTCGGCGTCAAGGCCAAGGAGCGCTTTGCCCGCCAGGAGCGCAGCGCGGTCCGCGAAGGTCGCGACGAGCTCGAGCTGGGCCTGTTGTTGGTGTTGGCGGTCCACGCCGGGGTGCAGATGACCGGCGGCCTGAGCTCGCATTTTTATCCGGCGGTGTTCGTGCTGGTGGCGTTCTTGGTGGTCTACACCCGCCAGTGGGTGAGCTTCACGCTGGTGGCCGCCACCATCGGCATCGAATTTGCCCTGGTGGTGAACCACGGCGCCGCCACCGACATCACCCACGCCCTGGTGCACGCGGTGTTCATCGCCCTGTTTTCGCTCATCAACTTTATTTTCACCCGCTCCGAAGTGACGCGCATCCGCCTGCACGCCGCCGACAAAATCGCTCAGGCCCGCGAGCAAATTGAAGACGACGCCCGCGCCTTTCGCCTGACCGCCGCGGTCAACGCCGGCACCGTCTCGCGAGAAGACGAGGCCGAGCGGCTGCAGCGCTGCACCGTCACCGAAGTGCGCCGCGCGATGTACCACCACATCAACCTGCTCAAGCGCACCCTGAAACTGCATAGCTGCATGTTGTTTTGGCTCGACGACAAGCGCACCGGCCTCAAGCTCATCGAGTGCGTCTCCGACAGCGAGGACATCGACCGGCGCCTGTACAGCGTCAAGGAGGGCATCCTCGGCGGCATCTGGCAAAGCCGCCAACCGCTCGCCCTCAAAGAGCTGCGACCGGGCTATCCCGGCATCACCTACTACCAGAGCGGCGGGTGCGTCACCGATTTCTTGGGCGTCCCCATTCTCGAAGGCGCGGCGGCCCGCGGCATCCTGTGTGGCGACCGCAAGGACGGCACCCCGTTCAGCGATGATGAGCGCCAAATCTTCGCGCAGTCGGTGGAGAGCATTTTGCAAAACGTCTCCAACGAGCGCGTGTTTGTGCAACTGCAAAAGGCCAAGTCCGAGCAGAGCAAGCTCCTGCGCGCCTCCGAAACCCTGAGCCAGGCCCTCACCGAAAAAGATTGCATGGAGGCCGCCCTAGACGCCGCCTCGGAGATCGCCCCCTTTGATCTCGCTGCGGTGGCCACGATGGGGGACAAGCGCAACCAAGTCATCCGCCTGGCCCGGGGCGAAAATGCCGACGCCCTCACCGGCGAAAAGGTGAGCAACGTCTCGGGGCTCGTCGCCTCCGCGGTCAAGACGCGGCACTTTCTGCCCTACCGCGGCGCCTTCGAGGCCGGTCAGCAAATCGTCTACAACCGCAAGCTGCAACCCGCCTTCGAGAAGATGAAATCCCTGCTCGTGTTGCCCCTCGTCTTTGGCGACGCCGTGCTGGGCACCCTCACGATCGCCTCGCAAAAGCCCGGGGTGTACACCGATGAAGTCCGCACCACCTTGCAGGTGATGATCAACCAACTGGGCACCACGCTGCAAAACGCCACCATGGTGCGCCAACTCGAAGAGCTCGCCACCACCGACGGCCTCACGGGGCTGCCCAATCACCGGTCCTTTCAGGACGAGCTCAGCCGGCAAATCGCCCAGTCCCTGCGCTTCAACAGCGAGACCTCCATCATCCTGTGCGACGTCGACAAGTTCAAAGGCGTCAACGACACCTACGGGCATCCCGTGGGGGACATGGTGCTCAAGGCCCTCGGCGACACCCTGCGGCGCATCGTCGTGCGCGACACCGACATGCCGGCGCGCTACGGCGGCGAGGAGTTCATCATCGTCTGCGGGGGCACGGGCACCGAGGGAGCCGTACAACTGGCCGAGCGCCTCCGCCAAGACTTGGAGGGGCAAGTCTTTCGCACCGACAAAGGGGAGCTGCGCTGCACCATCTCCATGGGCGTGGCCACCTTTCCCGCGCACTCGCAATCCAAAGAAGACCTCATTGAGCGCGCTGACCTCGCCCTGTACGCGGCCAAGGAAGGCGGCCGCAACCAAGTGCGCGTCTGGAATCGCGGCATGCGCAAGTAGCGCTCGCCGTCGCGGCGGGGCAGGCATCGCAAAAACAGCAGGCGTTGTGGCCGGGGAACTCGCGGGGGAAACCGCGGGGGCGTCGCGGGGGAAATCGCTCAGTCGCGGTAGTAGGGGTCGTAGCCGGGAGGTGGCGGGGCAAACTGGGGGTCGTTGGAGAGCGGAAAAGGATCCGGGGTGGGGCGCGGTGGCGGCACGGAGATCACCCCGCGTTTTACCAGGCCTTGGTGGTCGTCGTAATACATCACCAGGCGCGCGTCGGGGCGTTGGCTCTGCCGCGTGAAGGTCGTCTTGACCGCCTCGGAGCGCCGGGAGTCGCCATAGGCCGTGCCGATGCTCTGTGTGGTGCGATGCGCGTTGTCGCTGCGGCGCGAGGTCACCTCGGGACTGCTGCCCGCCATATCTTCTACGCGCGCCCCCTCCGGTGCGGCGGAATGGCTCTCCATGGAGCGCTTCGGCGCCGATGACGGATACGGCCGGGGCGGGCGGGGCGGGACGACGATGGGTGCCGGTGCCGCTTTTTCGCGGAAGATGGCCACGCCGATGACACCGATGTTTTGCGGTGTGCCCATGCGCGAGGCGTAGGCCGCGCCCACGTCGGAGAAGGTGAACTCCGCCACATCGCTGTACGAGCGCCGAAAGCCCTCGATGAGCACCGAGTCCCAGGGGTTGATGACATAGCCGCGCTGCGTGCGGTAATCCCCGTTTTGCCCGCTGACGACGTTGCGGCCGTCCACGGTGACCACCGCTTCGACGCGCTCGCTGGAGCGGTTGAACACGCGGATGGCGTAGCGCTGTCCGCGGACGCCCTCGGCCCAGACCGACCCGCGGTGGTAAAACGTTTGCAACGGCACCCCATCGCTTTCGATTTGAAGGCCGTAGTCGCCCAAGGCCACGGTGCGGGCCTGTGCCGGGGTTACCCCGCATGTCAGCGCCGCGCAAATTGCCAAACCCACTCCCAATAATAATGAACGCATATCCGCCTCCCTTGCTGGTCCGTTTGTCAACGGGTACATCCCTGCAGACGCACGTGGGATGCGGTGGATCTACCGAAACAAACTTTTTTCGGAGACGCGCTGCCAATCGTCGGCGGTGTCGACATCGAAGAGCAGGGGGCCCACCTGGAGCGAGTGGGCGCGCGCGGCGATGCGCTGGCGCAGCTCGTCAAAGACCGTGGGCACGGAAAAGGGCATGTGGGCAAAGATGCCGGGGAGGGGCACGCGGGTCGCCAGGCCCCAAAAGCCGCCGTCCTCGGTGGGGGCGAGCCAGACGTCGCTGTGTTGCAAGGCGTCGGCCGCGGCTACGAGGTGTTCGGGTTGCAGTTCGGGGTGGTCGGTGCCGATGAGCAGGGCGCCGCAAAACGCCGGGTCTGCCGCGCGGTCGATCACCGCCTGCATGTTGGCGGCAAAGTCGGTGCCCGGTTGGGGAATGGCTTCGAAGTGCAGGAAATCATTGAGGTAATCGGTGGGTCTGTCGCCGAGATACCACAGGGTGGGGCGCAGGGAGGGGCGCGATTGGTGCGCGTAGTGGGCGCAGCGCAACGTGTGGCGAAACAAGAGCTGGTAAATGCGCAGGGCTTCGTCTTCGCCGAGGGTTTTGGCCAGTCGTCGCTTGCACTGTTGGGGGGCGGGCGTGCGGCCCAAGATGCCCAGCGAAATGCGCGGGGAGCGGGAAGCGGTGTCCATCGCCGTTTTATAGTTGTTTTTCCAGTTGCATTGAAGGGGCAAGTTGACGCTGTGGCAAAATTGCGTTTAAGGTTCCGGGCGAATGAAAGGGTACGCATACAATGAAATATAAATATCTAGCCAACCTCTGTTTGGGCGTGTTTGTCGCCGCGATGTTCGCGGGCTGCTGGGACGAAGTTGTCCACGTCTACGACAACGACTGCAATTGTGCCGATGACAGCGAAGACGGCAATGGCACGGCGACCTCGGACACCACGCCGGCGCCAAAACCAGATGCCGCGGCGACCGACAGCGACAGCGCCGACGCCAACGACACTGACACTGACACCGACACAGACACCGACACCGCAACCCTGGCCAATCCGCTGCTCTTGGCCGCATGGCAGGGCTTTGGCAGCGGCTGTACCCAAAACAGCGACTGCCGCGATTATCCCGCCGAAAACAAAGCCTGCCTCCAAGATGTCTTGGGCATGATCAACGCGCCCGGCGGCTACTGCACCGCTTGCTGCAACGAAGCGGGCAAAGACAAATGCGCCCCGGGCATCGACTGCGTCGGCGTCGACGGCGCCTACCTCATCTGCTTGGAGCGCTGCCGCGAGGACGCCCACTGCCGCCAGGACGACCACTGGGAATGCCGCAACATCCCGTACATCGACGCTATTTTTACGGATACGTACTGCCTGCCCACCGAAGCGCACAGCGACCCCGATCCCAACAAACCCCCTTCCGATCCGGATTGCCCCTGGCCCTGGACAGTCGATAAATAACGCGCCACGCACCATGCGCTACGCGATGCCTCCGCTTTTGAGGTCCAACGCAAGATGAAGAACATTATCAAAAAACTGCTCGGCTCCAATCACGAGCGAAAAATGAAAAAGATGCGCCCCATTTTGGAGGCCATCGCCATGCACGAAGGCCGCATCAAGGCCATGACCGACGCGCGCTTGCGGGGCCAAACGGCTCGCTTCAAAGAGCGCATCGACAACGGCGAATCGCTCGACGACCTCCTGCCCGAAGCCTTTGCCACGGTGCGCGAGGCGTCGCTGCGCGCCATGGGCATCCGCCCCTTCGACGTCCAGTTCATCGGCGGGGTGACCCTGCACCGGGGCGGCATCGCCGAGATGAAGACCGGCGAGGGCAAAACCCTGGTGGCCGTGGCGCCGGCCTATTTGAACGCGCTGACCGGCAAGGGCGTCCACGTGGTCACCGTCAACGACTACCTGGCCAAGCGCGACGCCGAGTGGATGGGGCAGGTGTACAACTTCTTGGACATCTCCGTGGGCTCCACGCTGCACGGCCAAGACCGCGCCGAGAAACAAGCCGCCTACCAGGCCGACATCACCTACGGGCAAAACAACGAGTTCGGCTTCGACTACCTGCGCGACAACATGAAGTTCAGCGTGTACGACTACGTGCAGCGCGAGTTGAACTTCGCCATCATCGACGAGGTCGACTCCATCCTCATCGACGAGGCCCGCACGCCCCTCATCATCTCGGGCGAACCCGAGGCCTCCTCGGAGCTCTACGTCCGCGTCAACGGCATCATCCCCCGGCTGCGCAAGGACACCGACTTCATCGTCGACGAAAAAGGCCACTCGGTTACCCTCACCGAAGAAGGGGTCGACCGCGTCGAGAACACCCTCCAAGTGGGCAACCTCTTCGACCCGGCCAACATCGATTACCTCCACCACGTGAACCAAGCCCTCAAGGCGCACAACCTCTACAAGCGCGAAGTGAACTACATGGTCACCGAAGACCAAACCATCGTCATCATCGACGAGTTCACCGGCCGCACCATGCCGGGACGGCGCTGGTCCGACGGCTTGCACCAGGCGGTGGAGGCCAAAGAAAACGTGCCCATCCTCGAAGAAAATCGCACCCTGGCCACCATCTCGTTTCAAAACCTGTTTCGCCTGTACAACAAGCTCTCCGGCATGACCGGTACCGCCGAAACCGAGGCCGAAGAGTTTCTCAAAACCTATCGCCTCGACGTGACGGTCATCCCCACCAACTGGCCCTGCGTGCGCGCCGATCGCCAAGACGTCATCTACAAAACCGAACGCGAAAAGTTCACCGCCATCGTCGACGAGATCCTCGACGCCCAGAAGCGCGGACAGCCCGTCCTCGTGGGCACGGTCAGCGTCGAAAAATCCGAGGCCATTCACCGCATCCTCTCGCGCAAGGGCATCGTGCACCACGTGCTCAACGCCAAGCACCACGAGAGCGAGGCCTACGTCGTCGCCCAGGCCGGGCGCGCAGGCGCGGTGACGGTGGCCACCAATATGGCGGGCCGTGGCACCGACATCATCTTGGGGGGCAACGCCGAGATGATGGCGCGCGGACGCATCAACCCCGACGACGATCCAGCGGGATACCGCAAGCTCGCCGCCGAATACAAACGCCAGTGCGAGCTCGAACGCCAGCAGGTGCTCGACGCCGGCGGCATGCACATCCTGGGCACCGAGCGACACGAATCCCGGCGCATCGACAACCAGCTTCGCGGCCGCGCCGGACGCCAGGGCGACCCGGGGTCCTCGCGATTTTTCCTCTCCCTCGAAGACGACCTCCTGCGCATCTTCGGCGCCGAACGCCTGGCCAACATCATGACCCGCCTGGGCATGGAGGAGGGCGTTCCCATCGAGCACAAAATGGTGACGCGCTCCATCGAAGGCGCGCAAAAGAAAGTGGAGATGAGCAACTTCAACTCCCGCAAGCACCTGCTCGAATACGACGACGTGATGAACCAGCAGCGCAAAACCATTTACGCGTTGCGCCGGCAATTGCTCGAAGGCGCTTACATGACCGAGGTGGGCCTCGCCGACCTGCGCCAGGCCGGTGACACCGCCGCGCGCAACATCACGCCCATCGAGCCGCCGCCCGAACAGGTCGAGGCTTTTAAAACGCTGCTCTCGCCGATGTTCAAGCGCATCATCCTCGCCAACAGCCAACTGATGCCGCCGCCCCCGCCCGGACCGGACGGCGCGCTGCCCGAGCCCGGCTACGAGCACATTGAGGCCCTGTTTCCCGATCGCATCGCCCAGCAAGTGTACACCTTTTACGGCATGCGCCCCGACTTCAAGGGCCTCGAAACCCCGCAAGAGATCCACGCGCGCCTGATGGACACCGTGCCCCATTCCCAGGCGACCCAGCGCGAGCGATTGCTCGACGACTGCGACCTGGTGATCTCCGATCTCGTCGACGAGCAGTGCGGCCACCGCGGCCAAGATAGCTGGGACATCGAGGCGCTGAAAAACCTCGTGCAGGCGCGCTTTGGCGTGTCGCTACCCTCCCTCGGGACGGTGTCGAGCGCCGAGCAAATCGCCGAGTTCGTCTTCGATGAAGTCGAGAAGCAAATCGCCGAGCGCGAGGCCAAAATCGGCAAAGACGTCCTCATCACGGCCTTCCGCCATTTCTATCTGCGCGAGATCGACAAGCAGTGGCTCGATCACCTCAGCGCCATGGAGCAGCTTCGTTCGGCCATCAACCTGCGCGGCTACGGCAACCGCGATCCCAAGCAAGAGTACAAGCGCGAGGGCTTCGATGTGTTCTCCGAGATGATGAGCAACCTCAAGGCCAACGTCATCGAAAAAACCTTTCACGTGCGCATCGCCAACGAAGAGGACGCCCACCGCATCTCACTGCCCCGACGCACACAGCGCACCGTGGAGGGACGCGGTGGCGAGGGGGGCGCGCCCAAAGAGCGCCGCAAACCCGAGACCGTCAAACGCAGCGTGCCCAAGGTGGGGCGCAACGACGACTGCCCGTGCGGCTCCGGCAAAAAGTACAAAAAATGCTGCGGCAGGTAGCTGCGCTGTGGGGATGTGCCAGCCTGTGTTGGCTCACATCCTGCGTTGATGCCCGCGTCGCGGTGAAACCGCAAACCCCGCTCTCCCAACCGGCACCTGCCGAGACGCCATCCGAAGCATCGGCCCCACCGGCTCCCCCGCTGTCCTGGACGCCCCCGGCTCCGGCCACTCACTACGCGGACCAGCGCGACGCCCCCCAGTTGTCTTCGTTGGAGCAGCAGTGGTTTGCCCACGCGCACAATGCTGCCGGACGCTCGCCCTGTCGCCTCGACGCCGCCTTGGTGGACGCCGCCCGCCGACACGCCGCCGACCTGGACAGCGGCGCCATCTCCAAGGACGCCGACGCCATGGACCACCTGCGCCACGCGTTGCACCTCGCCGGCGCCCACGACTACGCCGTACAGCCCTGGCGCATCCCCGACACCCCCGATGGCCGCGACCGCTTCCAGCGCTTTGTCTCCGCACACCACCGCGCGTGGACGCACTGCGGTATCGGCGCGCCCAACGACGCGTCCGGCACGATTTTTTGGCTGGGGGTGCACCGCGCCATCGACATCAGCCCCTTGCCCACCCAGGCGCCATTGGGCTCCCGCACGGTGCTGCAAACCCGGGCCGCCACCTCGACGGCGCAGGTCGACGCCTATCTCGAACACCCCAGCGGGCACATCGAGCGCATCGCGCCGCGCGCCACCGCCGCCACATTCCACCTCTCGCTGTTCTTTGGGCAAACCGGGCGCTTTGTCTTTGAGCTGCTCGCCGACCAAGGCCACGGCATGGAAACCGCGGTGCTGTTGCCCATCTACGTCGACACCCCTGTTCCCACGCGCCCCACGGTGTTGCCCCTCCCCGGCGACACCGCCAAGGACACCCCCGAGGACCTGCGCGCGCTCATCAACTTCGCCCGCCAACGCGCCCAAGTGCCGCCCCTGCACGCCGACGCCCGCCTGGACGCCATCGCCGCCGCGCACTGCCGCGACATGGCGCGCTCCGGCAACTTCGGCCACTACTCGCAGCAAACCGGCTTCCTCGCCGACCGCCTCAAGGCCCAGCGCCTCTACCCCCACGCCTTCTCCGAAAACGTGGCGCGCTCCTCCAGCGTCTTTCGCGCTCACGTCAATTTGATGCGCAGCCCCTCGCACAAAATCCGCATCGTCAATCCCAGCGACACCCACGTGGGCGTCGGCGTCCTCAAGACCGACAACGCCGTGTTCATCACCGAAATCTTCGCCCATTGGGCCGATGCACACCACTAGGCCGCAGGAGTCCCGTGCCCCACACCGATCTCCCATCCCGGTTGCAATCCCTGCTCGACGAAGGCGTGGCCCAGCATCTCTTCACCGGCGTTCAAGTGGCCTATGCCATCGACACCCCGGCCATCACCGCCTTACACAGCGGCACCACCGACACCGACCGGCACCGCCCCATCACCCGCGACACGTTCTTCGACATCGCCTCGCTGACCAAGCTCTTCACGGCCACCGCCGCGCTCCGCGCCGCCGATGACGGCCGCTTGCCCCTGCACACCCCCATCGCGCAAATGCCCTTGCCGCCGCGCTGGCAGCGCTTTGGTGCCCGCAACGCCACGGTGGCCCACCTGCTGCGCCACACATCGGGGCTGCCCGCTTGGCACCCGTACTTCGCCGACGTGCCCCTGCCACAACGCGGTACGCCGCAGGGCCACCAGCACATCCTCCAGGCGGTGTTGGACACGCCCTGCCGCCGTGCGGTGGGCGCGCAAACCGAGTACTCCGACCTGGGCTTCATCGCCTTGGCCGCCCTGCTCAGCGATGTCCTGGGGAGGCCCTTTGCCGACATCGTCGCGCAGTTTGTGCTCGCTCCGTTGCAGTTGTCCCAGGTGCATTTTCGCCCGCTGGAGGCCCCGTCCTTCTCCGATGCGCCGTATGCCACCACCGGGATTTGTCCCTGGCATCACCGGCCGCTTACTGGAGCGGTGCACGACGACAACGCCCGCGCCATGGGCGGCGTAGCGGGACACGCCGGGCTCTTTGCCCGCGCCGAGGACATCGCCACACTGGGATGTGCTTGGCTTGGCGCCCTCGAACGCGACGCGCTGTTGCGCATGGACACGGCGCAGGAGGCCATCGATCGAGATCTGGGCGAACGGGGCCTGGGCGTCGATCTCAAAAGCCCCACCGGTTCCAGCGCCGGAGACAGCGCCAGTCCCCACGCGTTTGGACACCTGGGGTTTACCGGCTGTTCGCTGTGGGTCGATCCCGCGCGCCGCGCATTGCTGGCCCTGCTCGCCAACCGCACGCGCACCGGCGCCCCTTCGCGCGCCATGTCCGCCTTTCGCCGCCGCTGTTACGAGTTGTTTTTTTCGTCCATTGCCCCCGGCGGATCGGCAGGCGGATTCTCCCGCACCAATTCGTCGAGCAATTGATGAAAGATGTCGGGCGACACGGCCTCGCCCAAGCGCTTGCGAAACGCGGCGGCCCCGTCGAAGCCTTTGAGGTACCAACACGCGTGCTTGCGCATTTCGATGGCGGCGCGCTCCTCGCCGATCCACTGCACGTAGAGCGCCAGGTGGCGGCGACAAATGGCGATGCGTTCGTCTAGGGGCACCGGGGCGTCGCCCGAGAGGATGTGCCGAAAGAGCCAGGGATTTCCCTTGGCGCCTTGCCCCACGGCCACGCGGGCGCAACCGGTTTGCCGCAGCATCTCCGCGGCGTCCTCGGGGCGTTGAATGCCGCCGTTGCCCACCACGGGGATGTCCACCGCGTCCACCACCTCCGCCAGCAGCGCCATGTCGATGGGGCCTTTGTGTCCTTGGTCGCGGGTGCGCGCATGCACGGTCACCAACTGCACGCCGCTCTGCGCCAACGCCTGCGCCACCGGGACGGCGTTTTTTTCGCCCGGGCCATATCCCAACCGAATTTTGGCCGTCACCGGGATGTTCACCGCCGCGACCACCTCGCTGGCGATGCGGGCGAGCAGCGCCGGATCGCGCATGAGGGCCACCCCGCACCCCGCGCCGTTTTTCACGACCTTGCGCGCCGGGCATCCGAAGTTCAAATCGATGATGTCCGCCCCGCTGTCCGCCATGACGCGCGCGGCGTCGGCCATGATGTCGGGCTCCCGGCCGTAGAGCTGCACCACATAGGGCGACTCGCCCTCGTATTTTTCGAGCAGGGACAGCAGCTTGCGCCCGCGGATTTTGCGGCGATTTTTGAGGCGGCTGTGCACGAACATCACCGCGTGACAGGAGATCAATTCGGTGACGCAGAGGCTGGCGCCGAGTTCGCGACAGAGCTGGCGAAACGGCGGATTGGTAATGCCGGCCATGGGTGCGAGAAAGGCGCCGTCTTCGATGCGAAAGGGGCCGAGTGAAATGGGAAAAGAAGATGACATGGGCACAGGTGTTTTCGCTTGGTGTCGCCCTTACGTGGCAAAGAGGTACTTGGAGGCGAAGGCGGGGTTGCTGGTGACGTTGACGCCGATCTTTCGCAGTCCCGCGCTGTCGCCGGGGCTCGGCATGTGCGTGAGGTGCAGCTCGCATCCGCGCAGCTCGCGCAGCTTCTCGACGGCGGCCTCGGCAGAGGGGTTGAAGGCCGCGCCGATGGAGAGGCTGATCAGTGTTTCTTCGAGGTCGAGGCTCGGAGAGCGCCCCGCAAAGACGTCGCGTTTTAAGCGCGCCACCGACTCGGTGATGGCCGGTGAGAGCAGGTGGATCTCGGGCGGGATGCCGGCCAAGTGCTTGACCGCGTTGAGTATCAAGGCCGAGGCCGCGTGCAGCAGGGGCGAGTTGTTGCCGGTGATGATGGTGCCGTCGTTGAGCTCGATGGCCGCACCGCAGAAGATCCCCTCGTTGCCTTTGTTTAACCGGATGCCCTCTTGCGCCGCCCGCTCGGCCTCGACCACCACGCGGCGATCATTTTTTGTGGCGCCCGCGCGCGTCATGAGCTCTTCGGCACGCGTCACCGTCTCGCGGTTGACGAGGCCGATGGTGTACTCGCACGCATAGCGAAACCAGCGCCGGATGAGCTCTTGCTTGGCGGCTTCGCGCACCACGGCGTCATCGGTGATGCCAAAGCCCGCCCGGTTGACGCTCATGTCCGTGGGCGAGCGATAAATGGCGGTGGTGCCGGTGATTTTTTCGAGGATGCGCTGCACCAGGGGAAAGGCCTCCATGTCGCGGCTGTAGTTCACGCTGTGCTCGCAGTAGGCGTCGTAGTGAAAGCGGTCCATCACCGTGGCGTCGCGCAATTCGCAGGTGGCGGATTCGTAGGCCACGTTGACTGGGTGATCGAGGGGCAGGCTCCAAATGGGAAAGGTCTCGAACTTGGCGTACCCCGCGCGCACCCCCCGCACGTGCTCGTGATAAAGCTGTCCCAAACACGTGGCGAGCTTGCCGCTACCCGGTCCGGGGCCCGTCACCACCACGATGGGGCGCTCGGTTTCGATGAAGGGGTTGGCGCCGTAGCCCTCGGGGCTGACGATGGTGTCCACGTCGTGGGGATAGCCGCGCGTCAAGCGATGGGTCACCACCTGGATGCCCCGCCGCTCCAGTTGGTTGCGAAACGAAATGGCACCGGGTTGTTCTTCGAAGCGCGTGATGAGCACCGCCCGCACAAAGAGCCCCCACTCGCGGAAATCATCTAGCGTGCGCAGGGTGTCCGCGTCGTAGGCCACCCCAAAATCGGCGCGCATTTTTCGCTTCTCGATGTCGCCCGCGCAGATGCACAAAATGATTTCGGCGTCGTCTTTGAGCTTTTGCAGTAGCTGCATTTTGACATTGGGATCGAAGCCCGGCAGGACGCGCGCCGCGTGATAATCGAACAGCAGCTTGCCGCCAAACTCCAGGTAGAGCTTGTTGTGAAACAGGTTTACGCGTTTCAAAATTTCTGCGGACTGCTCGCGCAGGTACTTCGCGTTATCGAATCCGATTTTGGTCACCATGCATCACCTGTGTCGCGTCAAAGGGCCAATTTGAGAATTTTGCTCACGTCGTCGCGGGTCAGCTTGGCGAACTGGCCCAAGGTGAAGGCGTCGTCTTGCGTGCTCTTGCGCGCCATCTCTTCGATGCGCGAGTCGTCGATGTCCATTTCGCTGAGGCGTACGGGCATGCCGATGCGCCGGTAAAAGTTTTCGAGCGCCGCAATGCCTCCCAGGGCGGTTTCCATGGGGTTGAAGTGGTGCATCTCCACGTCGAAGACGCGGCAGGCAAACTGGGCAAAGCGGTCTACGTCTTTGGATACGACGAACTTCATCCACGCGGGAAACACCGTGGCCAGGCCCGCGCCGTGGGCCACATCGTAGATGCCGCTGATCTCGTGCTCGATGCCGTGGGACGCCCAGTCGCCAGCGCGCCCCGTGCCGAGCAGGTCGTTGTGCGCCACGCTCCCGGCCCACATGATGTTGGCCCGGGCGCTGTAATCGTTGGGGTCGTCGAGTGCCTTGGGCACGTTGTACACGATGCTGCGGAAGGTCGCCTCGCACAGGCGGTCGGTGAAGTCGACGTCGCGCGTCGGGGTGAAGTAGCGCTCCATGATGTGGGCGGTGATGTCGGCGGCGCCGCAGGCGGTTTGGTAGGGCGGCAGCGAATAAGTTAACTCGGGGTTCAGGATGGCAAAGCGCGGCCGGAGCAAGCCAGAGCCAAAGCCGCGTTTCAGGGCGCCCTCGGTCTTGGTGATGACCGTGCTGGGGCTCGACTCGCTGCCCGCTGCGGGAATGGTGAGCACCACCCCGGTGGGCAGCACATCCTTGGGGCGTCCTCCGGAGCTGTAAAAGTCCCACACATCGCCGTCGTAGGGCACGCCGAGCGCGATGGCCTTGGCGGAGTCGATGACCGAGCCGCCTCCCACGGACAAAATAAACGTGAGCTCTTTTTCGCGGCAGAGGCGGATGCCCTCGTGCACCAGGGAGAGCCGGGGATTGGGTACGACGCCGCCCAGCTCCTCGAAGGTCACACCGGCGGCCGAGAGCGCGGCGCGGACGCGGTCCAGCAGGCCCGATTTTTCGGCGCTGCCCTGTCCGTAGTGCAGGAGGATGCGCGCGCTGAATTTGCGCACTTCACTTCCCACCGATGACTCGGTGTCGCGGCCAAAAATGATGCGGGTGGGATTGTGAAATGTGAAGTTTTCCATGGGCGTTCCTTTCTGCGTTTGGCGCGCATGACACGGGCCGTTTTCGGGCATCATAGCGATTCTGGCAACCAGATAAAAAGCATAATCCCCGTGAAACAAACGCTGTGCCCTTGGCGGGGCCACCCACAGCGACCTGGGTGCATCCTTTTCACGGCGAGGCCGCGAGCTATTGTATCGATTTTCAAGGCGGCTTCTGATAAGGCACCCCTGTTATGGACGGCGCAAACGAATTACGCAAAATCGAAAAAGAGATCGTCGAAACGCGGGCGTTGATCATCAAGTCCAACAACTTGACCAACAGCCTGAGCGCCGATGTGCGCAACATCGCCCGCCGGCAGTCGTGGTATGAGCGCAGCCTCTCGTTCAATTCCTTCATCGCCTACCTCGTGTTTGCCGCGGTGGCCATGTTCGCCTCCTGGATGGCCTACGACGCCCGCAAAGCCTCCCTGGAGGCCGAGCTGACCAAGGCGCAGGAGCAGGTCAAAGCCCTCGAAACCGAGTTGAACGACGCCAAAAAAGTGAAGGGAAAGGGCGGGGCCCAGGCGCAAACCAAAAACGAAAAAGAGCTCTCCGAGCTGCACGTGTTGATCAGCGAAGGCAAGGCGCTTGAGGTGCTCGAGCTGTACGAAAAAATCCCTCAGGGCAGCTTGGCTCTCTTCGAAAAGAAATTGCTCGACGACGTGGTGCGGCGCTTTCGCGGCGACTTGTCGATGGTGCACTACACCAAGGGCCTCGACCTCGTGACGGCCAAAAAGTTTCCCGAAGCCGTCGAAGAGTTCCGCCAGTCGCTGCGCTACAAAGATGATGCTGGCCACGCCAAGGCGGCCAAAATTCACATGGCCAACGCCCTGCGCCTACAGGGCAAACCCCAAGAGGCCATCGCGGTGCTGCAGCGCGTCATCGAAGAACACCTCGACCCCGAGCTGGCCGACGACGCCATGTGGTATCTCGCCCTGGCCCACCAAGAAGCCCACCAGCGCGACGAAGCCCGCTCTGTGTTGCGCGCCCTGATGCGGCAATATCCGCAGAGCCAATTCTTCCGCGACGCCCGCATCCGCGCGGCCGAACTCCAGCTTCGCCTCTACCAGGGCGGCGGCGGTGACAAATAGCCTCCGCCCCAGCAGCGCGGTCGCCAAAACCGCCGTGTGCGAAAAAAGATTGACACGCAGATTATCCTTTTGGTAATAGTCCCCCCGCAATGGCCACGGTGCCAATTCTTTTATAAAAACGGGGTTATAGCTCAGCTGGGAGAGCGCCTGACTGGCAGTCAGGAGGTCTGCGGTTCGATCCCGCATAGCTCCACTCCTGTTTTCGCAAGGACTCGAAATTCTTTCGGGTCTTTTTTTTATCCGCACCAAGCGATTGTCCTTCGTCCTTTGTGCGTTGTTTTCATCTTCGCTTGCAAAATCACAACGCCCCGTTGTCGCGCACCGCAACCGCGACAAAAAAGTTGCCCATGATTACTGCGCAATTTCACATCACCAACGAATCCGAGGCCGCGCATTTTGGCCGTTGTCTGGGCCAATTGCTGCTGCCCCGCGACGTCATCGGGCTCTCGGGCGATCTGGGCGCCGGCAAAACATTTTTGAGCCGCGCCATCTGCGAGGGCCTGGATTTCCCGCCGGATGTCCAGGTGAACAGCCCCACGTTTACCATCATCCACGAATACGAAGGCGGTCGGCTGCCGGTGTACCACATGGACTTCTACCGCCTGCAAGGCCCGCGCGATCTGTTCGACCTCGCCCTCTGGGACTACTACGAAGGCGAGGGCGTCTGCCTGGTGGAATGGTTCGACCGCTTCACCGACCTGTGGCCCGAACACGCCTTGATGCTCTTCATTCAACTGCAAGAGGGCGAGGCGCGCACCATCGAAGTTCGGGGCGCACACCGCGGGGCCGAGCTGGTGACCGCCCTGACCGAGCGCTGCTCACTCCTCGCGGCGCCGACACCGACACCGGCACCCACGCATGACCACCTATAACGCGCAACGGCTGCAACAACACCTGTCATCTCTGGGGGCCCGGCAGTGGCGCATTGAAGTGCACGACGCCATCGACTCCACCTCCAGCGAGTTGATGCGGCGGATTCGCGCGCAAGGCCACAGCGCACGCGGGGGCGACGTCTTGTTGGCCCGCATCCAAACCCAGGGGCGCGGTCGCCAGGGACGCGCGTGGCATTCGGCGGATCCCGAGAGTTTGTACATCTCTGTCTCCCTCGACATCGCGGGGGACACCGCACAACTGCTGCCCCTGGTGCCGCTCTGCGCCGGGGTGGCTGCGGCCGAGGCCTTTCGCGCTTGTCGCGTGGCAGACGTGCGCTTGAAGTGGCCCAACGACCTCATGCTGCGCGGCAAGAAATTCGGCGGCATCCTGTGCGAGGCGCCGCATTTTCAACCCGACCGCGTGGTGGCCTGCGTGGGCATGGGCATTAACTTTGGCCGCGCTGCCCTGCCCGATGCGCTAGCCGATATCGCCACCAACGCCGCTGCCCTCGAAGCGCCGTCCATCTCGCGGGAGCGCTTTGCCGCGCATTGGCTGCACCGGCTCGATCACTGGACGACCGTTGCGGCTGCCCGCGGTCCCCACGAAATCGTCGCGGCGTGGCGCGGGTTTGGCGAGCCCTTTGGCCGCCGGGTGCGCGTCGATGGCCAACACGGCACCACCGTCGATTTAACCCCCCAGGGACAGCTCCTTTTGCAGACCGATGGCGGCGAAATTGTGTCCTTGGCCGGGGGCATCCTCGAGTACGACGATGACGGCGGCGCGTGCGACGACCCACATTCCTAGGATCATCCCCACAAGCGCGGCGCATCCCCCAAGCGCGGTTATTCGATGCCGTATTTCGGGCGGGCGCGGTGCGCGACGATGGCGAATAGTTCGTCGGCGATGATGCCCCAGTTCTCGATCCAGCCCAGCGGATCGGGCTCGTCGACGATGGTGACTTTGGTGCGCCCCACCATCAAGCTGATGTGAATGTGCCCGTTGGGTTGCTTCACCGTCAGAAGGCCGCGGATCTCGTAGAGCGGCGTCTCGCCCTTGGCGTGTATCATGCGCGACGCGCCCGGGTGGATGAGAAACTGCAGCGGCGTGGAGGCCAGCCCCAGGGGCACGCGGAGGTGACTCGACAGGAAGTCAGCCAGGTCGATGATGGTCATGTCCATGTGGCATTGGTGGATGGGCAGATATTTGTCGCAGCCGTCTACTTTTAGGAACACCACAAAGACCGGCACCTTGCGCCAGGGCAAAAGGCCGTGGCCGATCATAACGCCGCGCAGGGAGCTGAAGGGAATGGTGAGCTTGCGCCCGACGTAGGCGTATTCCTTTTGAAAGTCGATGAAGGCCGGGATGCGATGCGGCCCGCGCAGGCCCAAGAAGTATTCGCCGATGCGCACCGCCGCCCCTTGGCCCGCGTACACGGAGCGGTTCACCCGCTTGATGAATGGATACAGCGGGTCATAAGCGCTCTCGCCCCTGAGAAAGAGAAGACGCCCCACGGGGTTGAGTTGGCGCGTGCCTTCGGGCAGGTCCAACACCTCAATAATGGCGCGCGGATCGAAGAGGTTTTGCGGCAGTGGCAGCGGAAAGATGGAATTTCGGACTATCATTTTCTTGTTCAATTGACTAATACCCCAAGAGCTTCCCGCGCGACGTGCGGGGGCGCATCGCCGGACAATGATTCCATTTTGTCAGGCAATCGCAACCAAAAACAAAAGAGGCCCATATTGGATTCAAAAGCACTCGCCCTGCGCATCGCCGAAGCGGCCCTCGACAAGCAGGCCACCTCCTTGGAGATTCGCCACATCGCCGAAAAGGTCAGCTACGCCGACTACGTCGTCATTTGCTCCGGCCGCTCCGAACGACAGGTGGAGGCCATCGCCAACGGGGTAGACGCCGCGATGCGCGCGCACAAAAAACATCCGTTGGGCATTGAGGGCAAAGAAAACGGCCAGTGGATTCTCATGGATTACGGCGACGTGATCTTTCACGTCTTCGAGGAGACCAACCGCGGTTTTTACGACCTGGACGGCCTGTGGATCGACGCGGATCGCGTGCCTGTTCGCAAAATCGCCGATGCCGTCGACGACAGCGCCGAACCCACCTCATCCGAGGGCCCAAGCGATTGAAAATCCAATTGATGAGCGTCGGCCGCATCAAGGCAGATCCCACCGCGCCCCTGGTCGATGATTACACCGGGCGCATCGCCAAGTTCATTCCCTTTGAAGAAGTCGTTCTCAAAGCCAACGATGCCCAGGCCGAGGAGAAAATGCACAAGGCCGCCGACCGCGCCGCCATCACCGTGGCCATGGACGAACGCGGACAACAACACGACTCCTTCGCCTTCGCCGATCTCATGGCATCGTGGATGAACGCCGGACACGGGCGCGTCCTCTTTCTCATCGGCGGTGCCGACGGATTGCCCCCGGGCATTCGGCAGCGCGCCGACCTCTCGCTGGGGCTGTCGCGCATGACGCTTCCGCATCGCTTGGCGCGTTTGATTTTGGTAGAGCAAATGTATCGGGCGCTTTGCATCATCCGCAACGTGCCCTATCAAAAATAACCTCCCGCAATGGACAACAACGACATGAAACAACAACCGCAAACCCGCAAACCCGTAATGCTCGTCGTCCTCGACGGTTGGGGCAATGCGCCGGCAGGCCCCTTCAACGCCATCAGCGTCGCCCAAACCCCGGTGTTCGACCAACTCATCGCCACGCGCCCCGTCACGGAGATCGCCGCCCACGGAAAGTCCGTCGGGCTGCCCAGCGATCAGATGGGCAACTCCGAAGTGGGACACCTCAACCTCGGCGCGGGCCGCGTCGTCAAACAGGACTTGGTGAAGATCGACGACGCCATCGAAGACGGCACCTTTGTGCAAAACCCGGTGTTCCAAAACATCTGTCAGGCGGCCAAGGCCAAGACCGGGCGCGTGCACCTCATCGGCCTGTGCTCCCCGGGCGGTGTCCACAGTTCACTGGAACACCTGCACGCCCTGGTGACGCTCTTCAGCGACGCGGGCCTCGAGGTCTTCATCCACGCCATCACCGACGGTCGCGACACGCCGCCCTCATCGGCGCGGGGCTACTTGCAAGAGATGGAAACCCGCCTCGCCGGCAAGGCGCGCATCGCCGTGGTGGTGGGGCGCTTTTGGAGCATGGACCGCGACAAGCGCTGGGATCGCGTCGAGAAGGGCTACCGCGCGCACGTGCAAGGAGAGGGCACGCCGCACGCCTCGGCTGACGAAGCGGTGGCCGCTGCCTACGCCGCCGGACAAACCGACGAGTTCATCGAGCCGCGCATCATCGTCGATGCAGATGGGCGCCCCCTGGGCACGATGCGCGACGGCGACGCCACGGTGTTTTTCAACTTCCGCGCCGACCGGGCCCGAGAGATTACCGCGGCGTTCACCCAGTCCGACTTCAGCGAATTCGCCCGCAAAAAAGTGGTCGACTTCTCGGCCTATGCCACGATGACCGAGTACCACCAGAGCTACGGCCTGCCCATCGCCTTCCCCAAAGACACCATGGGCAACATCTTGGGCAAGGTGCTCGCCGACCGCGGCATGCGGCAATTTCGCTGCGCCGAAACCGAGAAGTACGCCCACGTCACCTTCTTCTTCAACGGCGGTGTCGAGACCCCCTGCACGGGCGAGGACCGCCAACTCATCCCGTCGCCCAAGGAGGTGGCCACCTACGACTTGAAGCCGGAGATGAGCGCGGCAGCGGTGGGCGATGCGGTGGTGGCGCGCCTCAAGAGCCACGACGACGACTTCATCCTCGTGAACTTCGCCAACCCCGACATGGTGGGACACACCGGCATTCTCGCCGCAGCGGTTCAGGCCATCCAGGCCGTGGACGCCCAGGTGGGACGTCTCTGTGACGCAGTGCTGGCCAAGGGCGGCGCCCTGTTGATCACCGCGGATCACGGCAACAGCGAGCAGATGCGCGACGAGGTCGCCGATCAGCCCTACACGGCGCACACCCTCAACCCCGTGCCCGTCATCCTGGTCGACGAACAGCGCAAAGCCGTCGCCTTGCGTACCGGCGGATCACTGCGCGATGTCGCCCCCACCATCCTCGAGCTCATCGGCCTCGACAAACCCGCCGAGATGACCGGCACTTCTCTAATTCAATAAGGCGGGAACCAACCGAAGGCGGCGTTCCCCGAGGTGATGGCCCAGGGAAAAATGCCCCGACCGCGCGACAGCGTTTGCGAGATGTCTCGAAAGCCAGCGGTCATGGTCAGCGCGCACACCTCGTCGCGGGGCAGCGCGCGGGACACCCCGACGCGAAACGGCGAGAACAGGCGCGCCAGGGGCTTGGACTTGCCGTGGGTCACCGGGTGCGGCCATACCAGCAGGCCGTTGTCCACCAGCAGTTCGCGCATGGTCGCCAGGGTGTGGGCCGGAGATGTCGATGATGGCAGTCCGTGGGCGAGCACGACGATGTCCAGGCTCCGCGGCGCCACCGGCAAGTGCGACAAGCGCGTCTCGAGCACTATCATTTGGGCCGTCGGGCGCGACAGGCGTCGGTGGAAGCGGTAGAGGCAGGAGAAGCGATCGCCCATCACCACCAGGCGAATGGGCAAGTGGCTCAAGGCCCGCGCCAATTCGAGGTTGCCCCGCAAAAACAACCCCACGCGCAGCGGACGGCCCTGGGCATGGGCTTTGACCAAGGCGGCGATCTGGTGGCTCAGGCGTTTCACGGTGTCACGTGCGTTAGCGGCTCTCGCTTTTTTCGGCTGCGGTTGGCGCCACATCGGTGCCGATATCGCGGATCTCCAGGCGCTTGATGCGGCGTTCGTCGGCGTCCACCACCACCACCTGGTAGGGCGGCATGTCGATGACCTTTCCCTTGCGGGGGATGCGCCCGTTGAGCGCCAGCACCATGCCACCCACCGAGTCGTAGTCGTCGGAGTGCGGCAATTGCATGCCCGTGATCTCCTCGAAATCGTAAATCGGCATGTGGGCGTTGACCTGGTAGCGGTCGTCCGCAATTTTTTGAATCATCTGTTGGTTGCGATCGTGCTCGTCGCGGATTTCGCCCACCAGCTCTTCGAGGATGTCTTCGAGGGTGACCAGGCCCGCGGTGCCGCCAAATTCGTCGACTACGATGGCCAGGTGCAACCCGCGCCGCCGCATGTCTTTCAGCAGCAGTTGGATTTTTTGCGTTTCGGGCACGAAGAACATGCCCTCGCGCATGATGTCCTCGACGACGGTTTGGGTGCATTCGAGGGACGTGCGGTGCTTGACCATGTGCGCCAGCAGATCCTTGGCGTAGAGGATGCCGACGATCTCATCGGGGGTCTCGTCGTACACCGGGATGCGCGAGTGGCCGCTCTCCATCACCAGGGGCAGGGCATCGTTAACAGTGGTGTGTTGTCCCAGGGCGATCATGTCGGTGCGCGGGATCATGATTTCGCGGACCACGGTGTCGGTGAACTCCATGGCGCTCATCAGGAGCTCGCCCTGTTCGTTCTCTTCGAAGACCGATTCGGCCAGCCCGCGGCGGATGTGGAATTCGATTTCGTCTTCGGTGGGCAGTGGATCGTCGGGCTCGCGTCCGGTGACGTTGTTTTGCATCAGCGCGGGGATCCGGGAGAGCGACCAAGAGAAGGGAAAGAGCAGCTTGTCGATGAGCCAGACGACGCGCAGCGCCGGTCCGGCGATGGTCTCGGAAAAACCGAGGGCCAGGCTCTTGGGGGTGATCTCGGCGAAGATTAACACGATGATGGTGACGCCGAAGACCGAGATGGCCTCGGCGTAGTTGGGCAAGAAGCGCAGGGCCAGTTGGTAGCCGAGGATGGAGCACAAAATGTTGACCACGTTGTTGCCGATGAGCAGCGTGGTGATGTAGCGGCGTTTGTTGTTCAACCACAGCCGCAATATGCCGAAGCGCGCGGGATTGCGCTCCATTAACAGGCGCGCACGCGTGGTGGTGATGCTGGTGAGGGCGGTCTCGGCGCCTGAAAAAAACGCACTGGCGATGAGGCAGGCAAGGATGCCGAAGATTTCCCCCCAGGGAAAGGCTGGGTCTGTACTCATAAAGTCATTCTACTTTTATACATCACATTCGTCGACCAACACTGGCTACCATACCCTACTGCCACGGGCGATGCGAAAATACTTTTGCACTCATCCGGGGGCAAAGTGCGAAACCTTTTTCGCATTTCGTGAATAAAATTAAGCACTTAAATCTTTTTTCGGGCCTTTTGGGGCTTGCCTCACCCGCCACAATCCATATATTGAGCCCGCCATTTGAGAGCGTGTTCAACGCATTACACGGCACCACCAACATATTTTACGGGAGACAAAAATGACAAAAATCACTGAGACGGCGCTTCGCGACGCGCACCAATCCCTGTTTGCCACCCGCATGCGCACCGAGGACATCATCGCCGGCGCGCCCTTGCTCGACAAGGTGGGCTTTGCTTCGCTGGAGGCCTGGGGCGGCGCCACTTTCGATTCCTGCCTGCGCTTTTTGGCCGAGGATCCGTGGGAGCGCCTGCGCAAGGTCAAGGCCGCTACCGCCAACACCCCCATTCAAATGCTTTTGCGCGGTCAAAACCTGGTGGGCTACCGCAACTACGCCGACGACGTGGTCACCCTCTTTGTCGAGCTGGCGGCCAAAAACGGCGTCGATATCTTTCGCGTCTTCGATGCCCTCAACGATACGCGCAACATGACCTGTGCGCTGCAGGCGATCAAAAAGGCCGGCAAGCACGCCCAGGGCACCATCTCCTACACGACGAGCCCCGTGCACACGACCGAGAAGTTCGTCGCCCTGGCCAAGGATCTCAAAGATTTGGGCTGCGACTCCATCTGCATCAAGGACATGTCGGGCATCCTCTTTCCCCGGGTGGCCCACGACAAGATCAAGGCCATCAAAAAGACCGTCGACATCCCGGTGGTGCTGCACTCGCACTGCACGGCGGGCATCGCGCCCATCGCCTATTACGCCGGTGCCGAGGCCGGTGCCGACATCGTCGACTGCGCCATCTCCCCCATCGGCGGGGGCACGGCCCAACCCCACACCGAGAGCATCGCCTGGTCGTTCAAAGACACGCCCTTCGACGCGGGCATCGACTTTGCCGCCCTAGACGAAGCCACCGCGTTCTTTAAAGAAATCCGCGCCAAGTACCGCGTCCTCATCGACCCCATCTCCGAGCAGGTCGACACCCGCGTGCTCACCTACCAGGTGCCCGGCGGCATGTTGTCCAACCTGGTGAGCCAGCTCAAAGCCCAGGGCAAACTCGATCGCTTAGAAGAAGTGCTCGCCGAAGTCCCCCGGGTTCGCGAGGCGCTGGGGTATCCGCCCCTCGTCACGCCCACGAGCCAAATCGTCGGCACCCAGGCGGTGTTCAACGTGCTCATGGGTTCCTTTAAAGTGTGCAGCAAAGAAACCAAGGACCTCGTCGCCGGCAAGTACGGCCGCACGCCCGCGCCCATCGATCCCGAGTTTCAAAAGCGCATCCTGAAAAACGAAGAGCCCATTACCTGCCGTCCCGCAGACCTGTTGCCGCCCGAGCTCGATACGCTGCGCAAAGAGTACGCCGACCTGGTGAAGAGCGACGAGGATTTGCTCACCCTGGCCATGAACCCGCAAGTGGGCCGCGACTTCCTCGCCGGCAACAGCGTCGCCGAAAAAGCCCCCTGGGAAGAAGACGCGTAACCGCTTCGCGCGCCCGCCAACGTCACTCTCACACATGCACGAATTTGCGCCGTATCGGCGCGTTACGAGGAGTAGTTCGCCAGGGTTTTGGCCAACTCGGCCTTGGTTTGCTCGACCAAGCTAGCGGGGCGCACCACGGTGACATTGGCCCCAAAGGACATGATCCAGTGCAGCACCTCGTAGCCCGGATGCACATCTAGCGTCAGCGTGATGGTGTCGTCGTCGTTGTGCTGCATCTGTTGGCTGGGATGAAACACGCGCAGCCCGATGAAGGCGTCGGCCCCTGGGACAAACCGCAGCTCCACGCGTTGCGGCGCGCCGGTGTCGAAAAACAGCGCCGACGACAGGTAGTCTTCGGGGGTGTAGTCCTCGGGGGGCAACACGGCGATGCCCGTGAGCGCTGCCCGCTGGATGCGCTCCAGCGCGATTTTGCGGATCACGCTCTCGTTGCCGTCGATGGCGCCGATGAAGTAGAGGCCCCGGCGGAAGGTGATCAGCGTGTAGGGATGAAAGATGAAGTCGGTGACGTCGCCCTTGTAATTGCGGTACGTCATGTCGATGGCCCTGTCGTGGCGCAGGCCCACCATGCACATCTCGAGGATGTCGGGGATGACGCCCGAGAAGCGCTTGGGCGCCTCGTGGATGTTGTAGAGCTTGCGCTGCAGTCTCTCGATGTTGTCGATGTCGGTCTTTTTGTTCAGGCGCTGCGACATCTGGGCAAATAGGGCGTGGAAAGACTCGGAAAAGCTGGTGCCCTCCAAAAAGTCGAACATCTGCCGCCCGAGAAAGAGCGCCATGACTTGCTCCATCGTGAACGAGAGCGGGATGCGGCGCGAAGAGAGCGAGATGGAATAGCGCCGGTCGCCGTCGGCGAGCTCCTCTTCAACCGTGCCGATGTTTTGGTTGTGCAGCTCTTCGATGTCGCGCAAGGCGGTCTTTCGCGAAATGCGAAATTCGTCCAGCATAAATTGCAGGCCGATGCTGCCGTAGGTAAAGAGATGCTGTTTCAACGCCTCGATGCGTTCTGTCTTGGTCAAGTCGCCAAATTTTTTGCCCATAAAAGTCACCTTTGTTTTGTTGTTTCAAGCCGTCGTTTCTGCGGCGTCCTTTGGGGATTGCAGATCAAAATCATAGCCCATTTGGGGTTCCGCGAGGAGTTTTTAGACAAAATTTGTCCCTGCCAGCACAATGCGCCAAAAGGCTGCGCTACCCTTTCGGCCGATAATTTGTTTTGCGCGCATGGGCGGCCCTAAGATGCGGCCATGACAGCTTCACCACGCATAGAACGAAGAGACCCCTGCTCGCCGGTGTTGCAACTCGGGACGGCGTTGTCCCAGGCCCAGCGCAGCGGCGAGAGCGGATGGCTTGAAATTCAGGAAGGCGGCCGCATTCACGGCGTGCAAATCTCGGGCGGCGGAGTGGCCGATGTGGTGTCGGACCGGCGCGACATCAACGCCCTGGGGCTGCGCGAACAGATGCAGCACTTGTTTTCGCTGCCGCGCCCCAAGGTGATCTGGATGCCAGACCTCACCTGCATGCAGCGCGCGCCCAAGGCCAGCGCCGCCGAAGTCGCATTGCGCGGCATTCTCACGCGCCAAGACGTATTCGATCCCGTGCAATTGGCCGAGCGCATCCCGGTCACGACCTTGCGCATCGACGAGGCACAGCTCCGGGCACTGCACCCACTCGGGCTCACCGAGCAGGAGATGGACTTTTTGCGCCAGTTGCGCGTGCCCACGCCCATCCCCATGATTTTGTGGAAACGCGGCTTTGCCCCCCAAACCGCCGCGGCCCTGCTGATGGCCCTAAATGTCATCGGGGTGTGGCGGGACACCTGGCGACCCGGCGAATTGCCGCGCTTTATTCCCGCGGTGCGCTTGCTCCGCGCCAAGGCGCTAGGCGCCACCCCACTGGAACTGCTCAAGCTCAACCCCGACGCATCCGAAACCGAACAGGACAAGGCCTTTCGCCGCCTTTCGTTTGAGCTGCACCCCGACCGGTTGGTCCATTACGCGCCGCGCGAACAGGTCATGGCGGCCCAGGCCTTCAAAGTCCTCTCCGAGGCATACCACCAAATCAAGCGCTCCCGACGACAGCGCCCCGTTGTGGTCGCAGATGCCGCAACCCCGGTGGCCCGCGTCGCGCTGAAGAAGAAAATGCCCGACAACTGGGCCTCTCTCTTGGTGGCCGCCCGCGCCGCTGTCGAGCAGGGCAATGTGGAGCGCGCCAAAGCCTTTGCGCTCAAAGCACTGCAGCACACGCCGCCGCCTGGTGCCCAACGCGAGATCGCCGCCATCCTCAACCGCGCCGCCTAAATTCCGCTGTAACAACAATTGTGCACTGCCTTGTCGGTTTTGCGCAGCCGCGCTGCGGTTTTGTGCCAAAATGATTCTTATCGTTTCATAAGAATCTGCGCACCGCACTGCTGGCTTGTCATCGTGGCAAAAAGACGTGCTTGGCGCTCACAACCCAACTGCGGAGGACATTCGCATGACAACTTTTATCACATCCAAAAAGCCGTCTTTATTGGCGCTCTGTTTGCTCGTGGGGCTGTGGGGCAGCGCTTGGGGCTGCAGCAACGACAGCAAGAGCAACGACACGGGCGACGACGTGCAAGACACCGCGAACAACAACGGCGCAAACAACAACCCCAACGACACGCTGTACGACGGCCCAAAAAACAACGCGAACAACGGCACAAACAGTAACAATTCCAAGCCGGGCGGTCCGACCGACTTTGAGGTGTGCGGCGAAGTGAGCAGCAACCTCACCCAAGTCGCCACCCGGGTCATGATTTTGCTCGATCGCTCGCGCTCCATGCAAACCGCCAACAAATGGGATCAAGCGCTGGCGGCCATCGAAGACATGGTCACCGAATTCGATGCCCAAATAGCCTTTGGCCTCGATGTCTTTGCCGCCGATAGTAGCGGTAGAAATGCGCTCTGCGTCATGGGCGATGAAGTGCTCATCGACGTGGATCTGGACAACGCCGACACCATCTTGACGCGCCTCGACCGCATCCGCCCCGAGTCGGCCACGCCCCTGTACTTGGGCATGAACAACTTCACCGACACCCGTTATGCGCCGGTGTTTCTCAACCGCGCTGGCAGCAGTTACCTGGTGATCATTTCAGACGGCATGGACACCTGCGGTACCGATGGGGTCTTCGATGTCAATCAGGGCGCCACCAATGCGAATTTCGCCGACGTCACCAATGCGCTCAAAGACCGCGACGTGAAGAGCATCGTCATCGGTTTTGGCGATGAGGCCGATCCC
The DNA here is from genome assembly GCA_012522445.1 of Myxococcales bacterium. GTDB lineage: Bacteria > Myxococcota_A > Polyangia > JAAYKL01 > JAAYKL01 > JAAYKL01. The sequence goes on from JAAYKL010000044.1 coordinate 39,996, forward strand.
GATCAGCTCAACGCCATTGCCGAATTGGGCGGTTCGCAGTTCACCGAATTCATCAACGCCGCTGACGGCGCCCAGTTGTCATCTGCCCTGCGCCAAATCGCCGAAACGGTGGTGGTGTCGTGCCAGTTTGAGGTCGGCACTTTCGACGATGAAGACGGCGTCGACCTCTCCTTGGCCAACGTCACTTTCGACGGCCTGCCCATTCCGCGCGACGACAAATGCGCGGCCAAAATCGGCTGGACCTGGGCCAATGACGAACGAACGGTCATCCAGTTTTGCGAAGCCGCCTGTACTCAGCTCGAGTCTGAGGGCGTTGAAAACATCCGCGTGCAGCTCGCCTGTTCGGCCGACGACGTCATCATGATCATCAATTAATCGAATACGAAGCGAATCGATCACAAAAACAAAAAGCCTCTCTTGCGCTGTGGCAGGAGAGGCTTTTTTATGGTGACCCCGACGGGACTCGAACCCGTGTCGCTGGCGTGAAAGGCCAGTGTCCTAACCGCTAGACGACGGGGCCTTTACAGAAACGAGAACACCGCAACAGCGTCCGGTCAGGAAAACGCTTGGTTGTTGCAGTGGGTGAGCCGTGAAGGAATCGAACCTTCGACCAACGGATTAAAAGTCCGTTGCTCTACCGACTGAGCTAACGGCCCGCTGTCATTTCTGCTGAATTTTCAAAGCGATTTTGCGCCCCGACGAGCAGTGCGCAGAACCATTGGGCCGCGCGGATGTAGCAATTCAGCGCCCTAAGCACAAGCAATATTTTGCAAAAGTGGGCGAAGGACGGGCGGGCGCGGTGCGAATGCAAAAAACTCCGCACGCCGCTCATGGATAAAACTTGTCACGCTTCGCACCCTCTGGTAGAAGATGCGCGTTTCGGGGCGTAGCGCAGCCTGGTTAGCGCGCTTGACTGGGGGTCAAGAGGTCGGAGGTTCGAATCCTCTCGCCCCGAAAATGAGGCTTCCTACTGTGGAAGCCTTTTGTTTATGTACCGATGCACACACCCGCGAACCCCACCATTTTATTGACCAACGACGACGGCATCGACGCCCAGGGCCTCAACGCATTGGCCCACGCGTTTTCGCAGCGCGATGTGTCGCTGTGGGTGGTGGCGCCAGACGACGAGCGCTCCGGCAGCAGCCACGGCATGAGCCTCAACCGGCCCATTCGCGTGACCCAGCACGGGAAGCAGCGCTACAGCACGACGGGCACAGTGGCCGATGGGGTGTACTTCGCCCTGTTTCGCCTGATGCCCGCCTTCCCCGACATCGTGATCTCCGGCATCAACCACGGCGCCAACCTGGGCTCCGATGTCATCTATTCGGGCACAGTGGCCGGCGCCCGCGAAGCGGCGTTGCGCGGCATTCACGCCCTCAGCATCAGCCTGGTTGCCGGCGACGTATACGACACCGTGGCCCAAAGCGCGGTGGACATCGCCCTTGCCCTCCTCGCCCGCCCCGCCCAACCACCGTGGCTGCTCAACCTCAACTATCCCGCGCCCACCTTCTCCTCGATGGTGGTGGCGCCCTTGGGCGAGCGCCATTACCCCGCCCAGGTCGAGCAACGCCATGCGCCAATGGGCAACCGCCCCTATTACTGGCTGGGCGGTGGTCCGGTGGTCGATGCGCGCATTCCGGGCTCCGACGGCGACATGATCGCCAAGGGCCACGCAACCCTTACCCCGCTGGCCCTCGACCAGACCCGGCGCGATTTGCTGGGCGACCCTGGGCTGTCCAGTTTACTCGACAAGTCCTGAGTGTTAGCATCGGTCATGCCTCGCGCCAAAACGCTCTTACCATTGTGTTGCACCGCCCTTGTGCTGGCGTTGTCCTGTGGCGCCGCGCCCGTGCCGCCGCTGCAGTTGATCGGCTCGTGGCACACCTTGCGCGATGGCGACACCGTCGAATCCATCGCCGCGCATTACCGCATCCCCGCCAACACCATCGCCGACGTAAACGACTTGCCCAGCGCGGGTCCCATTGCGGGGCGCAGCGAAATCTTCATCCCGCTCAACGCCGGGATGCCACCGGGAGATGGCACGCCCCCCACCCCCATCGCCACCGCCGCACCGCCGCCTCCCGCTTCTCCTGAAACGCCCGCTGTGGCTGCGGTGACAGGCCGCTGCAAACCCGCTGAGCAGGCGTGCTATGTGTGGCCAGCGGCGGGCGAAGTGGTGCAAACTTTTTCGCGCGAGGCGCCGCACCACGATGGCCTCGACATCGCAGGCGAAGAAGGGACACCCATTGTGGCGGTGGCAGATGGCCAGGTGCTGTACAGCGGCGACGCCATTTTGGGATACGGCAACCTGCTGTTGCTGCGACACGACGACGACATCATTACGGTATATGCCCACAACAAGCGCAACCTGGTGGCCGAAGGACAAACGGTCACCCAGGGACAGCGCATTGCCGAAATGGGGCGCAGCGGTTCGGCCTCTCGCGTTCACCTGCACTTCGAGGTGCGGCGCGGCGCGGTCCCGGTGGACCCCTTGCTGTACTTAAGCGACAACGGAGCACAACCATGACCCACAACGCCGATTTGATCCGCTCACTGGTGCGCGATGTCCCCAACTTTCCCAAGCCGGGGATCATCTTCAAAGACATCACGCCCATTTTGGCCAACCCGCAGGGGCTGACCGCCGCCATCGATGCGCTGTGCGCGCCCTTCATGCAGCGAGGCATCACCCGCGTGGCGGGCATGGAAGCGCGCGGATTCATCTTTGGCGTCCCGGTGGCCGAGCGCCTGGGCGCGGGCTTTGTCCCCATCCGCAAGCCCGGCAAGCTGCCCGCCGCCACCCATCACTACGAATATGAATTGGAGTACGGCACCGACGCCCTCGAGATCCATCGCGACGCCGCGGGCCCAAACGACAAGGTGTTGATCGTCGACGATTTGCTCGCCACTGGCGGCACGGCGGCCGCAGCCATTCAATTGGTGCAACAGACCGGCGCCCAGGTGATGGGATTGAGCTTTCTCATCGAGCTCGATTTTTTACAGGGGCGAAACAAGCTCGAAGGCTTTTCGATTTCGTCGCTCATCCACTACTAACCCCATGACCTGGCCAGCCACTTGGGTTGGCCCATACGCATTACGACCATGCCGCAAAAAACAAAACACCGCACAACACACATCGCCCGCCACATCCTGGTTTGGCTCATGGGGGCATCCCTGGTGGCCTGCGCCGAAACCAAGACCTTGGAAGCGGGGGCCAGCACCATGTTCATCCTCGAGACCGACACCGGCAAGCTGCGCTGGGGGGTGAGCTTTCAAGGCGAAACACTGCGCATCGCCGGACTGCAAAACGGCAACAACACCGTGGTGGTGGCGCTGAGCGATGCCTGCTGGGACGACGCGCCGCGGCAGTATGCGTTTCAAGTCAGCGATGGCAGCCCCAGCGACATCGACGGATCGCCGTTGACCGAGACCGACGATGCCTCCGAGGGCGTGGACGCGGATGACGATGGCGAGGCCACGGCATATTGCGACCTGGCGGTGCAGGCGCATCCCGAGGTCTCCGACTGGCAGCCCCTGGGCACGGTGTGCATCGCCCTGGACACCGACGCCAACAAGCCGCAGCAACCCCACCGCCTCACCGTGGCTGACCCCGACACCGGCGCGCTGCTCTGGACGCACCAGCAGGCCGAACCCATGACCGGCATCGGCGCCGACGACGACCGGGTGTACCTGTTGTCCCAACTGCCCTTCGCCCTCAAGCGCAACAACGGACAACAGGTGTGGACAACCGATCACAAGTACGTCCCCCAGGGCGGCGTGCTCAAGGGCGGCAACTTGTTTTTCTTTCAGCAGATTTACGCGTCTCCCTGCCAGGCGGAGGCGCCGTAATGCGCCGCATTCTCCTGTGCGGTGCCGCGCTTGTCCTTTGCCTGTCTTGCCTCGTGGCCTGTGCGCCCCAAGCCCCTCACCCCGACGACATCGCCGCCCTGCACGCGGCGGTGCAACAGCAGGCTGCGCCCTTTGTCACCTGCTTCTCCGAAGGCCAAAAGCAAGACCCCACACTGGCGGGCCGCATCGCCGTGCAAATGCGCGTGCGCGATAACGGTGCCGTCGAGGACGTCGTGCTGCGCCTCAACGAGCTGGGCGATGATGTCGGCGCCTGCTTTGTGCGCACGTTTGCCGCCATGCAGATGCCCCGGTTGACCCGCGACACCCCCTTCGAAGAATCCTTCTGCTTCGATCCCTCCGAAGACGGCGCCCGCTGTCACAAGGACGCGCCATAGCGCAGCGGTTCGTTACTCGGTTTCGTTTTCGCTGTCGTCGGTTGCGGGCAGCAGTTTGGTGACCTTGGCAAAGAGATCGCCGGGGAGGTTTTCGGCGCCACGGGCCACGGCGCGGTCGTAGGCTTGCTGGGCGGCGTCGGTGTTGCCGATGACGGCCAGGGCGTGGGCGTGCTTGAGGTGCCACAGCGCGTGTGTGGCGTCGATGCCACAGGCGGCTTCGTAGGCCAAGGCTGCGTCGCGCTGGCGCCGGAGGATCATCAGGGCATCCCCGCGGCCCACGTGGGCTTCTCCTAAGCGCGCATCCGCGGCGATGGATTTGTCAAACTGCACCAGGGCCAGGGCCGCATCGTTGAGCTGCAACTGAATCCATCCGGCGAGCAGCAGCCAGTCGGCCGGTGCTGCTACGCGCAGGGCGCGGTCGATGGATTTGGCGGCGCCGGGATACTTGCGGGCGTTGTAGCGGGCAAAGGCGTGGCTGTAATAGACCTTGGCTTGTTCGGCTTCGGGCCATTGGGCAAAGCCGAGGCTCTCGATGGCGCGGGTCAGGGCCAGGGATTCGCCCTCGAAGTCGCCGTCGAAGTTGCGCATGGAGGCGATGCCGATATGGGCGTTGGGTTCGTCGGGATGCTCGCGGATCATTTCGTCGAAGATGCGGACGGCCTCGTCTTTGCGGTCTTTGCGGTAGAGCAGGCGGCCCAATAGGCCTTGGCAACTGTAGTCACAGAGCCCGCGCCGGTCGGCCCGCTCCAAAAAGATTAGCGCTTCGTCATCGCTGCGTTGGGCCAGGATGCGCCGCCCCATCTCCTCGGTGGGAATCGCCAGGTTGGCGTTGCGCTTCTCGGCGCGCTCGTAAGCGGTGAGGGCCTCCTCGTAGCGTTCGACTTCGGTGAGGATGCGCCCCGACAAATAGTGCGGGTTCGCGTCGTCGGGATCGTGTACCGCGGCTTGGTTTAGCTTGTCGAGGGCCGCGTCGGTGTTGCCGTTTTGGGCGTCGATGACCGCTTCGCAGATCAGGGCGCTGCCCTTGAATTTCAGGCTGTCGATCATCGAAGACGCGGTGCGCGCTCCGATCTCATCGGCGCAGTTTTGCCAGGCGGCGCTTTGGAGCGGCTCGTTGATCGGCGGCAGGGTCACCGCTGGTGTACAAGCCGCAGACGTGGCCCAGATGAGCATTCCCAATGCAGCAATTCGGCATTTCATGAGGACTCCTTATGGGGGGCAAAAGGTTGCGAAAAAAAGAATTGATAGCGAATCAGCGGGCAAGTTTGAAGGGGAATTTTTCGACCACTTTTTGGGGCGTGGCCGAAAACGCGGGGAAGCGCACCCCTTTGACTTTTTCAACGACACAGGCGGCTTCGGGGGTGTCGGCCGCATCGCCCACGGCAAAGGCGTTGGTCACTTCGCCGCTGCTGGCGATGATGATTTTGATGAAGACATCGCGGGAGGTTTCCTGGGCGCAATCGGTGAGAATTTCGGGGCGCAGGGCGATGAGGCAGGCGCCGATTTGCTTGCGTTCGAGTTGCTCGACGGGGGCCTCGGCGGTTTTCTCGATTTCGCGGGCACAAAAAGCGGCGGCGCGTGTGGCCTTGTCGTCTTCGGGGGTGGCGTCGGTGTCGCAGTTGTCGTCGCTGGCGCCTTCGGTGTCGGTGTTCGCATCGGGCGCCGGTGTGGCCGCTGGGGTCTCGGTGGTCGCCGGTGACGGCGGCGGTGCCTCGGCGGGTGACGCCACTTGCGGTGGTGCGCCGCAGCCCAGTGCAGAAAGGGTGAACAACATGCCCAAAACCAAAAACACCCGGGTCGCCATGTCTCTCCTCCGATATAATTCGAAATGCAAGGATAGATCGTTTGTTGTCAGTTTGCTCAATGAAGATTGCGAATTATGATAGAGGTGTACAGGCTGGCTGTCAAAGCATACCGAACGGAACGGCCAAAATGAGGCCAAATGCACGTGGAATTTGGCGAAAAACTGCGCACCTGTTCACCTGATAAATTGCGTTGATTACACAGGATTTCCTTGACACCCCGCACGGCCTGTGTTTTGTCTCACCGTTCCTTATAGATGCCGCCAAGTGACGGCACCCAAAATAACATCAGGAGGTTCGTCGTGAAACGAACATATCAGCCCCATCGGCGCAAACGGCGCAACAAACACGGTTTTCGAGCGCGCATGGCAACACCCGGAGGACGACGCGTCCTCGCAGCTAGGCGGCGACGTGGTCGGCGCAGCCTCTCCATATCGACCTACAAGAAATAACATCGGGGGCGCCATGCTCCTGCCCATCAGCCACCGATTCCCCAAAGCGCACCGGTTGTTGACCCGCGGCGAGTTCGTCGCTGTCCAGGAGGAGGGGCACAAAGTGACCAGTCGCTTTTTTGTCGGGCTCATCCAGGCAGACGCGAAACAAGCCCACGCGCGGCTCGGCATCACCGCCACCCGGCGCTTCGGCAACGCGGTGGCGCGCAACCGGGCCAAACGCATCATTCGCGAGGCCTTTCGCACGCACCGCCTGCAAATCCCCCGTGGATACCGCATCGTGGTGCTGCCCCGCATCGCCCTAAAACGCGCCACCACAGATGAGGCGTGGGCAGACCTTGAGCGGCTGAACGCGCGCATCCAACGCGCCCTGCACAACGAAGCGATATGAAACACCTGTGCATCGCCCTCATCCGCTTTTACCAAGCGGCCATCTCTCCTTGGCTCGGCGCCAATTGCCGTTACGTGCCCTCGTGCTCGGCATACACCCTAACCTGCATCGAGCGCTTCGGCGCGCTGCGCGGCACCTGGCTGGGGCTGCGACGCATACTGCGCTGTCATCCCTTTGGCGGACAAGGCCACGACCCGCCACCACCCGCGTTCGGCGAAATTGGAAGGAATACATAAGCGTATGGACTGGAAAATCCTCATCGGCGTCATTCTGTTTTTGTTGACCTTTGCCATTTACCAGCAGTGCAGCAGCGACCGGGCCCCAGACTACGACAAGACGCTGGCCGCGGAGCGCGCCGCACGGCAAAACGAATACAACGAAACACAACGCGTCCAGGCGCAAGAGCAACGGGCCCAGAGCGAAGCCGCCGCGAGGCATGCGCGTGGAAAACAGCCGCCCGAGCAACTCATCACGCTGTCGACGCCCGAATTTTCGGCCCAGCTCACCACGTTGGGCGCCGCCCTAAAGAGCTACACCCTGCACACCGAGCAGTACCTGGAGCACCCGCGCAACTGGACCACGGGCACGCGCGACGAGGACGCCCCCCTCACCCCCATCAACCTGGTCACCACCAATCCCAAGGAGCGCTTTTGGGCGGCCTATCCGCTGCGCTTCGAGGTCTACGAGGGGCTGGATGGCCTCTTGCTGGACGGCCAGTACGAGGTGGTGAGCGCCACCCCCGAGCGCGCGGTGTTTCGCTATGCGCAACCCGGACAACCCGTGGTCATCACCCGCAAGTTCGAGATAGATGAAAAGACCCCGTACCAAATTTGGGTGACCACGCGCATTCACAACACCAGCGCCCAGCGGATCAGCTTTCGCCCCGGCATGGTGCAGGCGGGCTACCAACACGACTCCGAACAAAAAGGTGGCTTTCTCTCACGGGAACCCAACCTGATGAAGAGCATCTGCCACGCGTCGGGCGAGATGTTTCAAGAGCCCCACAAGGAGATGAAGGCGCCCTTCAGCGGCACCGACGTGCGTTTTGCCGGCGTCTCCACCAACTACTTTTTGTCCGTCATGATCCCCGGCGACGACTACCCGACCACCTGCCTGGCCAAGGCCGATGTCAGCGGCATCGTGCGCACAGACCTGCAGTGGGGCGAGATGAAGCTCGATCCGGGCCAGAGCGTTACCCTGCGCGTGCAGAGCTTCATGGGTCCCAAGCAACACCAGCGCCTGCAGGCCATGGGACACCACCTGCAAGACTCCGTGGATTACGGCTTCTTCGCCCCCATTAGCCGCATATTGCTGTGGCTCATGTTCATCTTCCAGGGCTGGGTGGTGAACTGGGGCCTGGCCATCGTGCTGCTCACCGTGACCGTGAAGGTGTTGCTCATCCCCCTCACCCACAAGAGCTTTGCCTCGGCCGCCGCCATGCGGGCGCTGAAGCCCGAGATGGATCGCATCAACGAAAAATACAAGGACAGCCCAGAGGAAAAGCAGCGGGCCATTTTGGAGATGTACAAACAGCGCAAGGTCAACCCCTTTGGCGGATGCCTGCCCATGCTGTTGCAGATGCCCATTTGGTTTGCGTTGTTCCGCACGCTGCGGGCGAGCCCCGAATTGTACCGCGCGCCCTTCTTCGGCTGGATCACCGACCTGTCGAGCCCCGACCCGTACTACATCACGCCCGTCGTCATGGGGGCGCTCATGTTTTTGCAACAGCGCATGATGCCCGTCACCCAAGACAACGCCCAGGCGAAGATGATGCTCTACATGATGCCCATTATGTTCACGGGCATGATGCTCTTTTTGCCGTCGGGCTTGACGTTGTATATTCTCGTGAACACGGTGTTGTCGATTTTGCACCAACTGGTGCTGCACCGCTCGCAAGAAAACGCCGCGTCCAAACGCGCATGACCACGACCTTTCGCCGTGGCAACCCACTGGCGAAAGCTTTTTGATTGCTTGGAGGAACCTTGTCGCACACAAAAGAAACCGACATCTGGCTAGAAGATTTTCTCACCGACTTGCTCGGCCTCATGAACCTCGACGTGTGGGTGGCCCAACTCGACATCAACGAAACCGATCGCATTTATACCGCCATCCTCGATGGCAGCGATAAGGCGCGCATCATCGGTCGCGACGGGCAGGTGCTGGACGCCATTCAACACCTGGCCATCGCCTCGGCCGCCAACGAGGGCATCGTCGATGACCGCATCGTCGTAGATGCCGGCGACTACCGGGAGCGCCGCGATGCCCGCATTTTGGAGGACGCCCAGGCCGCCATCTCCAAAGTGTTGAAGAAGCAACAAACGGTAAACCTGCCGCCCATGCCATCGCGGGAACGGCGCATGGTGCACATGGCCGCTGCCGCTGTGGACGGGGTCACCACCGAAAGCCTGGGCGAGGGCGACGATCGCTACGTCCGGCTCTTCCCCGCGGTCTAGGACATGGCCAAAACCCGCGAGCAGGCCCTGTTTGGCGCGGCGGTGCTCAAGCTGACATTTGCGATCAAAAAGATGCAGCACCTGCCGGGGTTTCGCGTGGTCTACATGGGCACCCTCAAAGAGTTTCAACTCACCGACGAAGAGGTGAACCAGTACATCCTGGCGCACCGCGACGAGCTCGACGCCCACATCCGCGATCGAGACAAATCCCCTGAGGAGCCCACCCCGTGACCGATACCATCGCCGCGCTGGCCACCCGCAGCGGTGCCGCCGCCATCGGCATCGTGCGCATTAGCGGTCCGCGCGCCGCCGACGTGCTGCGCCGCGTGGTGCCCAAGACCCGCGCCGTGTCCCGACCGCGCCGCATCTCCTTTGGCCGCGCCCATCACCCCGAGAGCGGCACCCTCATCGACGAGGTGGTGTGCGTCTACGCCCCGGCGCCCCACACCGCCACCGGCGAGGATGTGGCCGAGATACACGGTCACGGCGGCACCCTCGTCATGCGTGCCCTGCTCGACGCCACACTGCTGGCCGGCGCCCGCCTCGCCCACCCCGGAGAGTTCTCGTCGCGCGCCTTCGCCCATGGCCGCATGGACCTGACCCAGGCCGAAGCCCTGATGGCCCTCATCGGTGCGCGCTCTGACAAGGCGGCGCGTCTGGCGGCCCGTCATCTGAGCGGCGCCGTGGGCCAGGGGCTCGCCGACGAGTACGACGCCCTGACGGACATCGCGGCCGCGCTCGAAGCCTCGCTGGACTTCCCCGACGAGGACTTGCCCGCACCCCAGGCAGCGCAACTGCGCCAGCGGCTCACCGACACCCTGGGGCGCCTCAGCACCGTGCGCGACAGCTATCAACTGGGCGATCGCCTGATGCGCGGTGCGGCCATCGTCATTTGCGGCAAAACCAATGCCGGCAAGTCGAGCCTCCTCAACCGCTTGGCCCGCGAGGATCGCGCCCTGGTGGACGAAACCCCCGGCACCACCCGGGACATCGTTACGGCCTCGGGCGAGATCGACGGCATCCCGGTCACCTACCTGGACACCGCCGGGTTTCGCGCGTCGCCCGAGCGCATCGAACAGCGCGGCATCGAAAAATCGCAGCAAGCCCTGCAGCGCGCCGACGTGGCCCTGCTGGTCATCGACGGTGTGGACAACGCCGCGACAAACTGGCAATCCTACCTGCCGCCCCTGTCCTGTCCGGTCATCGCCGTGCACAACAAATGCGACCAACCGGGCTTTGCGGTGCGCCCCATCTCCCTGCCGGACGGCCCCTCGCTGTCGCTCTCCATCAGCGCCCTGGAGGGCACGGGCATCGACGCATTGGAGGCCGCCCTGTCGCGCATGTTGCAGGGCGAGACCGACGCGTCCTCCGTGATTTTGACCACGGCGCGCCAGCACCAACTGGTGAAGGAGGCCACAGTGGCGCTCGAGCGGGGATTGGCCGCGCTGCGATCCGACATGCCCGCCGAGCTGGTGGCCGCCGATGTGCGCGAAGCGCGCGAAGCCCTGGCCGAGCTGTGGGGGCGCCACGCCGAGGGCGACGTGATCGATCGCATCTTCTCCACCTTCTGCCTGGGCAAGTAATTCCCGTTACGACATCGCTTTGTCGCAGAGGGGACCCGCCCCGTAGCGCGTTTTGTCTATTTGATGATGCGGAGGTTGGGGAGGGCCTTTTTGAGGCGCGTCAGTTGGTTTTGGGGCACCTTGGCCTCCATGACGACCAACTCTTCGAGGTGTTTGAGACCGAGGAGCGCGGTGATTTTTTTGACCGATGCGCCGATGGAGAGCACCCGCAATTCGGCGAGCGCGGCCAAGGGCGACAGGTCGGCGGCCGGGGTGTTGTGCAGCAGCAGCTCTTCCAGTTGGGTGAGGGATGCGACGAAGGAGAGGTCGCTGATCTCGGTGTGTACCAGGCTTAGGGAGCGCAGGTCGGTGAGGGTCTCGAGGCCGTCCACCGCGCGGATGTCGCAGCCGGTGATGACCAAGTCGCGCAGGGTGTTGCGGGCGGCCAGGGGCGAGACGTCGGTGACCCGGGTGTGGTTGAGCACCAGGCGCGTCAGCGAGGGCAGCTCGGCCAGGGGCGCAATGTCGGAGACGTCTTCGCGGTTGCACACCACGGTGTCGGTGTGGAGCGGCAACGACTGGCCGCAGAACGACACGGTGGGTTCGGGGGGCGGCAACGGAGCGCTTTGGGGCGTCGCGTCGGCGTCGGCAGCGGAGCGCGGCGTCGCGGTGGGCGTACCGCCGCAGGCCCATAGCCAGAACATCGCGGAGAACATGAGAAGGGTGGGTGCCGAGTTTGGTTTCAAGAGAAGCTCCTTAGGGGGAAAATAGGTCTGACGCCGTTTCAAATCAAGTCCAGGCGTTTGAGGCGCCGATAAAAAGTGCGCCGGGGGATGCCGAGCATTTTGGCGGCCTGGGTGCGGTTCCATTGGCATTTCTCGAGGGCGGCGCGAATTTGCATGGCTTCGGCGTCGCTGCCGGGTGCCGGTGTCGTTGCCGGTGCTGATGCCGGTGCCGGTGTGGATGCCGGTGTGGACGCCGGTGCGATGTGCAGGTGTTTGGCGTCGATGATGGCGGCGTCTTGTGGTGCGATGATGAGCGCCCGCTGGATGCACTGGGCCAGCTCCCGCACATTGCCGGGCCAGGCGTAGGCCAACATGGCTTGCTGGGCACTCTGGGACAGCGTTTTTGGCATCGCTTGGGTGCGCTGCGCCTCGCGTTTGAGGAAGTGCCGGGCCAGGGCGGGGATGTCCTCTATGCGCTGGCGCAAGGGCGGCAGTGTGAGGGCGATCACCTGCAGGCGAAAGAGGAGGTCTTCGCGGAGGATGCCGCGGTCCACCAGGGTCTCGAGCGGGGTGTGCGATGCGCAGAGCAGTCGAAAGTCGGCCTGGACGGGCGCCGTGGCACCCAGCGGCGTGAAGACGCCCTCTTGCAAGACGCGCAGCAGCGCCACCTGGAGGCGCAACGACATGCCGGCGACATCGTCGATGTACAGCGTGCCTTGGGCCGCCGCGGCGAAGAGCCCCGGGGTATCCGCCACCGCACCGGAGAAGGCCCCGCGCCGATGCCCGAAGAGCGTTGATTCGATGAGGGGCTCCGGCAGGGTCGACGGACTGAGCACGACAAAGGCGCCGCGCGACCGGGTGCCGCTGTCGTGGATGGCCCGGGCCAGCACGTCTTTGCCGGTGCCGCTCTCGCCGATGAGCACCGCGGGGACGTCGTTGTGGCGGATGCGCTGCGCCAAAGCGAACACGCGCTGCATCACTGCGCCCGCGCCGATGAGGCCAAAGAAGTCGCCCTCGTGCTCGGCGTGCACCCGCAAGCGCGCCACCTGTTCGCTCAAGCCCTGGTTGTGGTGCTGGGCCACGGCCAGATCTGCCTCTTGTCGACGCAGCATCTCTTCGAGCTCGCGCCGGGCGCCTTCGAGCTCTTGGCGTCGCTGTTCGGCTTCGGAGCGATAGCGCGCCTGGATGAGCGAGAGGGCCACCAGATCGGCAAAGGCGCGCAGCACTCGCAGATCGCGCGGGCCGAACAGTTGGCGGTGGGCCGCGTTCTCTAAGTAGAGTACGCCCAGCACATCGCCGTCCTGTCCGATGGGCACGCAGGCCACCGAGCAGATTTGCATTTCGTGCACCGAGAGGAACTCGGAGAAGCGCTGGTCGTCCATGGCGTTGACGCTCACCAGGGGTTCGCCGTCGAGGAACACCGACTCGGCGATGGAGCGGCTGAAGCGCGCGTGGGGCGTCTGGGTGTCGCTGTCGGGCATTTGGCGGGCCGCTCGCACCGCGAGGGTTTGGCTGCCGGGGGCGTCGCTCTGGGGCGTTAAGATGAGGCCGCGCGCCGCGCCGACAATTTCGATGGCCGCATCGAGCATGGCTTCGAGCATGGCTTCGATATGGGACATGCGGCTTAGGCGCCGGTTGAACGCCAGCACGCGGTACAGGGCGCGGATCTCGGGGGCGGCGTCGGAGCTGGTGTCGGAGAACGCTTGCAGTGAGGAGGTGGACGAGGCCGGGGTTTGGGCCAACAACTGGCCGATCTCGGCGCGCCGAATGTCTTGAAAGAAGGCCGTGCGGTGGGCCTCGGGGATGCGGGAGGCGAGCAGGTTGAGCACCTCTTGGGCTTTTCGGAGCCGCACCCGTGCCAGGTGCACCGCGCCGCTGCGCAACAGCGCGATGCCCGCCAGACGCTCGGCTTGCCACTGCAGTTCAATGTGTTCGCTGGCCCCGGTTTGCTCGGCGAGAGCGTCGAGCCGGACCAGGGCGTCATCGGCGTTGTCCGCGGCCAGCAACAGCGCTGCCTCGGCCATTTGCAGGCGGTGCGTGAAGTCGCGCCCCACGTCGTCGCGTTGCCGCGCCGCAGCTTGTGCTACGAGTTGCGCGGCTTGTTCCCGGTGTTCCTTGGGGTTCGACGAGAGCAGCGCGCAGGCCATCTCCAGCTCCAGCTCGGCCACCAGGCTGTGGCGCCCCCGGGACAAGAACCCCGCGTGGGCTTTGCGCCATAGGTCCACGGCGTTTTCGTAGCGCCCCTGGCGCAGGGCCAGGTCGCCCAGGTAGGTGAGGGCGGTCATCTGGGTTTCAACCGCTTGCAGGCGCTCGGCTTCGCGCAGCGCGTTTTCGAGCACCAGCGCCCCCCGCTGAAAGCGCCCTACCTGGACCAGGGAAAACCCCAACACATTGTTCATTTGGACGCGCCGCAAAGGGCTGGACACCGACGCCGCACAGCGCACCGCCTCTTCGTGCAGCGCGATCATGGCGCCGTATTGTCCGCGCCAGTACTGGTGGTTGCCCATCACCTCCAGGCACCGGGAGAGGCGCGCCAGGTTGCCGGTTTTTTGGTATAGGACGCGGGCGGTTTCGAGCTCGGTCATCGCCTCGCTGAGCCGGCCGGCGCGTTCGAGAATCCAAGCGCGGATGTCGCGCGCCAGGGCCTCGGCCTCCATGGAATGCGCCGCCACACCCACGCGCACCGCATCTTCGCTCAAGGCCAGGGCCACCGCCGTGCGCCCGCACAGGGCCAACACTTTGGCCTTGGTGCCGAGCAGGGACGCCGCGAGAACGCTGTGGGATGGGGCCAGCTCCAAGCCGCGCTCTGTCGAAGCCAGGGCGTCTTCGTATTGTGCGGTTGCGGTCAGCGCCTCGGCCAACTCGTGTTGCAGTGCCGCCCGAGAGATGTCGCTGTGCGCTGTGGGCATCGCCTGGTGCAAGCGCGCGATGGCCTCCTCGTTGTGTCCGGCGGTGCGCAGGAGACGCGCCATGAGCAGGTCGGCGTCCGAGACAGTGGCGGCATCGCCTTGGGTGCGCATGTCGTCGATGAGGGGACGCGCCGCATCGAGATCGCCTTGGTGAATCAGCACCTCGACCAGCAGTCGCCTCGCGCTGTGGGGCACCTCGTCGGCCTTCCGGCAGTCGAGGGCGCGCGACAGGATCTCTCGGGCCAGGCCCATGCGTCCGGTGCTGACCAACTGTTGGATGCGCGGCAAGCAGGTGGCGGCAAACGCGCGGGCATCGCTGCTCACCGCCATGTGCATCAGGGCGCGATCGCTGTTGGCCGGTACGCGCTGCAGGGCAAAGGCGTGGAGGCGTTGGTGGCAGGCCACCTCGGGGCGCTGGCGCATCAGGCGGTGCAGCAGGTAGTGCCCCAAGCGAATCCGATCGTCTGCGAAGACCAGCCAGCCGTCGCGGCGCAACGCGTCGAGTTGCGGTTGCAAGGCCGACGGAGACCTCGCGAAGTACGCCGACAGCGCGTGGACATCCGCTGCGTCATCGAGCACGGCCACAGCCGCCAGCAAGTGCTGCGCATGTTCTTCGAGGGCCTGGAGGCGCGCATGCCAGTATTGCTCCAGGTGCGCCGGCGGTCCCAGGCGCGTCAACGCCTCGAGCCCCTGACCGCTCAAGGCCAAGTCTTCGAGGAGGCTGCGGGCAAAGGACGGGTTGCCCATCGTGTGCTCCCACAGGCGCTGGGCGCTCTGGGGCGTGGCGTTGCCCAGGTAGGCGTCGATGAGCCCGTGCACTTGCGCTGGCGACAGGGGCGCCATGTCGAAGGTTTGCGCTTCGCCAAACAGGCCGCGCCAATGCCCCGGTTCGTTTTCGCTGAACAGGCAGGCGATGGACAATGTGGGATCGATGCCCGAAAACACCGTGCGCAGGACGGTGGACATCTCTTCGTTGGCGGCGTCGATGTGCTGGCAAATGAGGAGCAGCGATTGGGTTTGCGCCAGCTCGTTGAGCGGCTCGGTGAGGGACATGGCCGCCGCGTGGGTGGCGGACGCATCGCGCGTGGTCGCGGCGGGATGAGGGCGGTGGGCGTCGCCGATGTAGGCCAATTGGCGTTGCCAGTCCTGCAGCAGGGTGCGGGCGTCTTGCCGCGCGCAGTCGCCGAAGAGCACGTGCACGCCCCGCAGTTGTAGGTGCCACTTCAGCGCTTGCAGCAGGGCGCTCTTGTCGGTGCCCACCTGTCCCGAGACGACGTGCAACAGGGATGCCGTGGCGTCGCGCTGCAGTTTGGCGTCGATGGCGGCCACCACCTGGGCCACGAGGTCGGTGCGTTGAAAGAGCACGCCGCAAGCCGGCAGTCGCTCGCCGGGATCTGGGGGAATGGGCGCGGGCAACAGGGCGCTCAAGGCGGCTTCCAGTTCGTCGAGGTCGGGGAAGCGCGCCGCGGGATCGCGTGACAGCAGGCGCTGGATGATGTCGTGCAGGGCGATGTGTTGCGGCGTGTCGGTGTCGGCGTCGGCGTCGTTCGGGACGCTGAAGCGGTGGGCAGGGGGGATGGCGGGGCGCTCAGCGTGCAGGTGGGCGGCGATGATTTGCTCGGTGGTGCCGGAAAAAGGGCGCTGCTGAAAGCGCATCTCGTAGGCAATGACGCCCAGGGCGTAGAGGTCGGCGCGCAGGTCCACGGGTTCACCGGCGAAGAACTCCGGGGCCATGTAGGGCACCGTGCCGCGCGGGGGCGATTTCTCGATGGCGCTGTGGGAGAACGAGTAATCGATGGCCCGCACGGAGAAGCGCGTCGTGCCGTTTTCGCGGGTGACCTGGGTCATGAGGTTTTGCGGCTTGATGTCGCCGTGGCGCAACCCCAAGGCGTGCAGGGGTTTGAGGGCGCGGCACACTTCGATGAGCAGCGCGATTTGTTGGGCGGTGTCGCAGTGGGCCGCAGCGGAGAGCAGGTCGTCGCCGGGGGCAAACTCGCGGGTGAAGTAGCGCGTTCCGTCCTGGGTGGTGCCGAAGTCGTACACCTGGGGCAGGCGCGGGTGGTCGCAGCCGGCGAGCATTTCGAACTCGTGGGCAAAGAGGGCGTGTCCCTGGGGCGAAAAGGGACCGGTGAGCACTTTGAGGGCCACGTCGCGGTGGTGCAGCTCGTCGCGCACGAGGAAAACCGCGCCCTGGCTGCCTTCGCCTAGGCTGCGGATGCGGGTGTAGCGCCGCAGGGCATCGGAGAAGAGTGACTCAATTGGTGCCATTTGGCACAGTATGGCACAACCCGCGCGCACCATCAACCATTGCAGCGCGGCACCCCACGTCCGCCCTGGTCTTACGGGTAGCCAGCAGAAAAAAAGAATCTTTTTTGCGCTCAACAGGAAACTTTTCCGAAAAGCGGCCGATGTACCAGTAGCGGAAACGCGCGCAGCGAAATGCAAAACGCAACATGAGGCGAAATGCAAAACGCGACATGCGGTGAAATGCACGACGCAACGCGCAGCTACCCTTCCGCCCA
>JAAYKL010000045.1 GCA_012522445.1 Myxococcales bacterium
CGCCAACGCGTCGTGGCCCTCATGGCGTGGATGATGATCCTGGGCATTGGCGCTGGTGGTGCCACGGTCCTGGGCAAGGCCGGCGTCCAGCCATTTGGGACGTGGTTCCAGGCCTTCTTTGGCGGCATACAGGCGCCGCACGCCATTGGCAACGACGCAGCAGAAGATGCCCTGGCCCGCCTCAACCACGCAGAAGACGCCAGCGACCCAAGCGAATCCGCTGCCCGCGATGAACTCCTGGATGCGACCCCAGTCGCCCACGTGACGCCGGAGTCCGAAGCGAGCGCCGCGCACAGCGCCAACGAAGACGTGATCGCCGCGGCCTCCGAAGACAGCGCCCCACCTGCAGAGGCGGTCGAAGAGAACATCGAAGAGACCCGCGAAGAGGTCAGCCTCACCCTGCCCACGCGGTGGCCGGTGGAATACGCCAGCGCCTATCGCCTGCGCGATCCCAACGGCGTGGTGGTGGACATTCCCGGCGGCCTGGTGCGCCGCGAAGGCTGGATCGACGCTGCGGACAAGCACCCGATGATCCGCTCCATCAAGGCCACGCAACGCGAGGGCGGCGCCCGCTTCATCGTGTACATCAACGGCGACCTGCCGCGCTTCATGACCGCGCCCAACGCCACCGGTGTTGAGCTGAAACTCTCCCGCGAAGTGACCGACTTCCCCGGCCAGACCGAACGCGTCGCCCTCCTCTCTCGCTAACGCCACCATGGGCCCCCTCCCATGACACCCCACACGCCATCCCGCCGTTCGTGGCTCGTCGCCATCGGCGTCCTGGTGGGCGCGCGTCTCCTCGTGGGTCTGTGGCTGCTCGCCGAGATGGCCCCGCTCTCCGCCGACGATTACTTCCGCGTGTTTTACGCCGCCTGGTGGTGGGATCACCCGCGCTTTGCGAGCTACTACATCTGGCTGCCGGGCCACTCGTGGCTCTACGGTCCCTGGGTGGGGCTCTCTCAGGACATGATCGCCGCGCCGCGCGCCCTCACGCTCCTGTGGCAACTCGGCACGGGCCTGCTGCCCTTGGCCCTCACCGCAATGCCGCGCGCACAACGCCTGTGGGCCGTGACCTGGCTGCTCTTCGTGCCCCTGGCCCTGCCCTTGGGCTGCGCGCCCCTCACCGAGGCCGCCACCGGTTTCTTCATCATGGCCGCCCTGGTGTCCGCCCGCCGCGCCCGCGAACAGCACAGCGCGCCGTGGACATTGCTGGCCGCCATCTCGCTATTTGCCGCCGCGACCCTGCGCTACGAAGCCTGGCTCCTGGCGCCCATCTGGGCCTTGTGGCTACTGCGCCGCATCGACCCGCCCGTCACCCGGTTCACCCGGTGGCTCCTCGCCCTCTTCCCGCTGAGCTTCCCGGCCATCTGGACCCTCTATGGCCGCCTGGGACAAGGCGAGTGGCTGGCCTTTCTGCGCAGCACCCACGAAGACCACTTCGGCGCCCCCAACTGGTGGTCGTCCCTCGCCACCGCCGAGGGCGGCATCAATCTCCTGCTGCTCAGCCTGGCCATCGCGCTCATCGTTTTTCGACACCGCCGCCACACGGCGCGCACAGCGGAGCTCTCCGGGTTCTTCTTTGCGGCCTTCGCGCTCTTTTACATCGCCCTGGCCGCCACCGACGCGCTGCCCTCGCAATACCCGCTGCGCCTGTTGTACCCGCTCTTCATCTGCCTCGCCCTGCCCTTGGCCAGCAGCCTCGACGCCCTGACCACCGCACATCGCAGGGCCCTGTTCGCGTTGTTCGCCGCCCTGTCGCTGTCGGGTGTCGCCCTGTCCCTGGCCCGCCCCGCTGGCGTCGCGCCCTGGAACACCGCCGCCGCCGCATGGATACAAGCGCAGTACCAAAGCGGCGCGCTCCCCGCAGAGGCCCACGTGCTCATCGGCAAGCACATGCCCGACAACACGGCGGTCTTCGTCTTCGCCAACCAAATGTCCCGCGTGCACCTCGACGCCATGGGACGCGCCTGCCAGGTGCAGTTCTTGTCCCACGCGCCCCCCACCTGTCCCTTGCCGCCCTGGGGTGACCAGGTGTACGTGGTGTTGGCCTGGCGCGGCTCTGCCGAAGCGCGCTATATTTCGGGGCTGGGCTGGGATATGGTCTTTGCCACAGGTCCTTGGCAAGCCTGGCGCAAACCCGAAGGCCACGCCCTTCCCCTACGGAGGCCCCGAATGTCCGAGCCAACCGGCGGTGCACCGCGACGATGATCCAACTGCGCGACATACACGTCTCCTACGGCGAACACCCGGCCCTGTCCGGCCTCTCCCTCTCCATTCAGCGCGGCGATCTGCTCGGCATTATCGGTCCGGGCGGCGCGGGAAAATCCAGCGTGTGCCGCCTCGTCGCCGGTCTGCTATTCCCACAGCGCGGGACGATCACCGCCGACGGCGTCGATCTGGCGCGCCTGGATTCCCGCGGGTTGCGCGAGTGGCAAAAGGGCATCGGCATGCAGTTTCAAAACGACGCGCTCTTCGAACACATGAGCGTGCTCGACAACGTGATGTATCCCCTCAAGCGCCTGACCCGCGATCCCGCCTCGACCATCTCCGAACGCGCCGCTGCGCAAATCGCCCAAGTGGGCCTGGCGGGCTTTGAAGCGCAGTTGCCCAACCGCCTCTCCGGAGGACAGCGCCGCCGCGTCGCCCTGGCCCGGGCCTGCGTCATCCAGCCCCGCATCTTGATCTGCGACGATCCCACCGCTGGCCTCGATCCCCTCACCTCGCGGCACATCCTCGATATGATCGCCGACATGCGCCAGCGCACCGGCAACACCGTGCTCTTGGTCTCCTCCGACGTCATGGGCGTCTTGTCGATTTCCACGCGCATCGCCCTGGTTTGGCGCGGCACCATCGCCGAAGACAACCCGCCCGATCTGTTTCGACAGAGCGGTGAAAAGCGCGTGCGCCGATTCCTCGATGACGCGCGCCTGCCCTTTGCGGGGGCCTCGTGAAGTTCACCTTTCCCACGGTGCGGCGGCTCGGTCGCTTTTCGCTACAGGCCGCCAAAGATGTCGGCGGCATGGCCCTGCTGCTGGGGCGCATCGCCGCCCGGTTGCTGCCCCCGCGATACGACGGACCGGAGCTGCGCCGCTGCCTGTTTCGCATGGGCTATCAATCCCTGGGCATCATGATGGCCACCGCTTTTGTCGTGGGCATCATCCTGGTGATCCAAGCCTTTGTCTTTGTCGAGCGCTACGGGCTGCGCTCCATGCTGGGCTGGGGCGCGGGCTTCGTCACCATCCGCGAGCTCGGTCCGATCTTGCTGGCCCTCATGTTTTCGGGGCGGGTGGGCGCCTACACCGCTGCCGAGCTCGGCACCATGCAGGTGACCGATCAAGTCGACGGCCTGCGCTGCCTCGCCATCGATCCCATCTCCTACTTGGTGGTGCCGCGCTTTCTCGCCATGGTCATCTCCCTGACCGCCCTCACCCTCATCGGCAACGCCGTGGCCCTGATCAGCGCCTCGGTCATGGGGCAGGTGATGTTGGAGGTCGACACCCACACGTTTTGGAGCAACCTCTTCGACACGCTGGAACCCGCCGACGTGATGCTCAGCGTCGTCAAATCCACCCTGTTCGGCGCCATCATCGCCATCTCGAGTTGCCACGCGGGGCTGTCCACCCAGGGCGGCGCACCGGGCGTCGGCATCTCGGTCAACCGCGCCGTGGTGATGTCGGCGGTGTCCATTTTCGTCCTCGATTTTTTCGTGACCTTTGTCTTGGGATAATCAATGGGGTGCGGCGCGAACGCTCTCCCAGGCAGGCGTTAGGCGGGCTTCTCTACAGCAGGCGCAGGAGCGCCAGTACGCTGGAAAAAGAGCGGGTGCGGTGTCCCGGTGCGCTGCAACTGCAGCTATCGTCGCGGACGCCGAAGGGATCAACCGCAACATCATTGCCGTCATTGCCGTCATTGCCGTAGTTCGGGTTGTTGTCCCCCGCGTTGGGATCGCTCGGATAACCCGGCGTGCCCGGATCGCTCGGGTAGCCCGGCGTGCCCGGATCGCTCGGATATCCCGGTGTGTTCGGGTTACCCGGATCGCTCGGATACCCCGGCGTGTTCGGGTTACCCGGATCGCTCGGATACCCCGGCGTGTTCGGTGAATCGGTGTCGGTGCCCGGATGGGTGCCTGTGTCCCAACCGGTGTCGCGGCCGGGATCACGGCCCGTGTCGATGGGGTCAACGCCCGTGTCGATGGGATCAACACCTGTGTCGATGGGTTCGACGCCCGTGTCGATGGGATCAACGCCCGTATCGATGGGATCAACACCTGTGTCGATGGGATCCGGCACTTCGGGGAAGTCGGTTTTCTTGCGCGTTTTAAACTTGGAGATGGTGTCGCGACACTCGTTGAGGCGGCGGGCATTGTCGGCGGGGCCATTGGCCGGATCGGTGATCAAGTTGTTGGGATCATAAGCCACGCCCAGGGGAGCGCCATTGTAGTTGATGCGCGGATTCGAAAAGTACATCACGCGGTTGCAGGGGCTCTTCGGGCAGTTGTCGTACGACATCACCGTGCGGTAGTTGTTGAACGCCTTGCCGTATTTGTATTCATGCGGCGTGAGTTCGCTGGAGCGCCCTTGGTTGATGTAGGTTTGTCTGTCGTGCTTGGCCCCCATGTTGTGGCCCAGCTCGTGCGTAAACGTGTACTGGTAGGGACTCGCGTTAAACTTGGACAGCGAGATGGTGGAGAAGGCGGTGGAGCTGCTGCCGTTGTAGTTGCCCGCCGTACCGCCGGCTCCCTTGGTTTGCCAAAACGAGACCAAGTCGGCACCGTAGGCTTCGCGCAAGTTTTGTGCGCCCGAATCGTTTTTGACTTCGCTGCTCGAGCTGGCCGAGTTGGAGATGGTGGTGTTCACGCTGTGATGCAAGAGGACGAGGGTGGTGGCGATGTCCGAGTTGCGGTAAATCGTGTTGGAGTATTCGATCTGCGTTTTGACATAGGCCTCCATGGCCGCGTTGCTGCTCGAGACCGCCGCTTTAAACTCCGGGGAATACAAAACGATAATGTCGATGATGGAGTGCGCCGCACCGCCCGTTCCCGGCGTGGACAAAATCCCCGCACCGCTGGCGCCCTCGCTCTCTTCCCCGGCGTCACCCTCGTCCTCTTCGGGGTATACCTCGTCCTCATCGGCATCCACCGCCGCTGGGTCGACCTCCCCTAAGCGGAACTGATACGGCTCGGTGGCCTGCACGTGAAACCCGCGCTCTCCCACCGAAAAACTGCCGTTTAAAAAACCGTTTTCAAAATGAAAAAACGCCGTGCTCACCTCGCTGCCGCGCACGGCCCCCTGCAGGGTCCACGCGTTTGCGCGCACCACCACGTCGGTGGCGATAATCTCCACGGCCTGGCCATCGGGAAGCTCGAAGCGCAACACGTCATTGACGGCGGGATGCGCGCTCTGCAATTGCGTGCGCCAGTCGTAGTGGGCCACCGCAGAGAACGGAGCGGTCGCGAGCTGGGGAGCGGGCACGCCCTTCGCCATCAAGAACACCGGATGTCCACCGCCCACATCCGACAACAAGGGCAGGGACTCTTTCCCGCCGCAAGACAACGCCAGGGACATCCCCAGCAACACCGCCAACCACACCTGCTGTTTAAATCGAAACATGGACGCTCCTTTCCAGCGCTGGGGCACCGCCGTGGATTGCCACGCGGCACCATCTGCTCTCTCAAGTGTCACCGCAGAAAAAAGCGGCTCAAAAAACGCATGCTTTTTCAAGGGGCGTACAGCACCGAGAAGGTACCGTTATCAATTTCGAGGACCTCCATGTGCCCGGAGAAATAGGACGCGAGCCCGGTGTCGATGCGCCACACCGCACCGTGACAGGCGGCGTTGATGTGTTCAAAGCGCGAATGGGCCACCACCATCGTGCGCGCACCGATGCTGTCGAGCACGGCCTGGAGTTCGTCGCACACCTCGTCGGACAAGGCCGCCACTTTGTTGTCGCTGTAGGTGCGATCCCAGAGCATGTCGTGTACGGCGTCGTGAGGTGCGAAGAGTTCTCCGCGCGCCCAGGCAGCGATCTCGGCGTTGTGCGCGGACAGCGGTTGTTCGAGGTGCGCCAACAGAATGCCACCGTGTACAAACACCAGGTCGCCCAAGACCAACGCCACCGGGAATGTGGCGAGCAGTCTGGCCACCGGTCCGCCGGGCAACAGCGCCGCGCCGCGCATGCGGCAATCGGGATCGGACAAGTCGGCCAACGGTGCTTGGTCTGTGTCCAATAGCGGATGGTCGCGATAGGCCGCGCAATTTGCTTCGGTGAGATAGCGAAAGTTGCCCTGCACCGCCATGAACTCGTGGTTGCCCCACAACAGCACCACATCGCCCCCAGCCGCCTGGGCCGCTTGGCGAACGCTGAGCAAAAAGTCGATGAGCGCCAATTCCTCCGTGCCGTAATCGAGGATGTCGCCCAATTGCACCACAATGGTGTCGTCCCCGATCCACTGGTCGTTTTCGTCCAGCACCTGGGCCGTTGTCAGCGCCTGGCGAGCGGCATTGAGATCGCCGTGCAGGTTGGCCACCGCGACAATGCGCGGCAAGGGTTCAGGCGTTGTGTCTACGTGGGTGCTGTCCCCGGTGTCCGGTGCGGTGTCCGGTGCGGATGGCTCGGTCTCGGTGGACGTTTCGGTGGACGTTTCGGTGGATGTGGGCGTCTCCGGCGCGGTGTCGCTGTCCGATGCCTCGTCGCCCAGTCGCAGCGGATGGGCGGTGTATCCGTTGCAGGCCATGC
>JAAYKL010000002.1 GCA_012522445.1 Myxococcales bacterium
GGCGGGGGCGGTGATGCGGGCGGGGGCGTCGACATGGGGATCAGTAGTTGGTGACGATGAGCTCGGGGATGGGCCCGCGGCCGTTGTGGCGAGAGTTGATGGGGCGCCGGGCCACCGCGTTGTGAATGCGGTAGTCCGCGTAGCGCTGGCGCACCCAGGGCACGTCCGAGTTGGAGAGCATCAGCCGCACCCCGCGTTGGTCTAGGGCCTCGAAGGTGCGCGCGAGCTGCTCCTGTTCGTCCATGCCAAAGCCCCCCTGCTGGTAGGCGACGAAGCTGGCGGTGGCGGACACGGGGATGTACGGCGGGTCGAGGTAGACGAAGTGGTCGCGGCGCGCGGCGGACAGGGTGGCGGCGAAGTCGCCGGCGGTGAGGTCGGCGCCCTGGAGGGCCAAAGAGACCCGGCGCAGGTTGTCGGCGTCGCAGATTTTGGGGTTGTGGTAGCGGCCAAAGGGCACGTTGAAGAGGCCCTGGCGGTTGACGCGGTACAGGCCGTTGTAGCCGCAGCGGTTGAGGTAAATCATGCGCGCGGCCAAGGCGTTGGGCGAGAGCTGGTCCGGGTGCGTGGCGCGGGTTTCGTAGTAGTGGTCGCGCTGGTAGCGGTGTTGTTGCAAGGCGCGGATGACGCCCTCCACGTCGTCGCGGACCGCGGTGTAGGTGCGGATGAGCTCGGCGTTGCTGTCGGCGAGGTGCGCCCGTGAGGGCCGCAGGGCAAAGAAGAGCGCGCCGCCGCCCAGGAAGGGCTCGTGGTAGTGGCGGATGTCGCGGGGCACCAGGCAGAGTAGATCCTTGAGGAGTTGCCGCTTGCCGCCCACCCACTTGAGAAAGGGCTTGGTGGGTGCGCCCTCAGGACGTGGGGATGCGGCGGGCGCGACGGTGCTCGGCGATGGCGTGGTCGTAGATGTCTTCAAGTGCGTTTACCCGTTCGACGATGTTGTAGTTTTTCTCCATGTGTTGCCGCGCGGCGGTGCCCATCTGGCGGCGCAAGGAGGCGTCTTTTAGCAGTCGTTTGAGGCGGTCGGTCAGGGCGTCGACGTCGCGCTCTGGCACCAAGCAGCCGGTTTTTTCGTCTTCGATGATGTCGGGGATGCCGCCGTGGAACGTGCCGATGACCGGTACGGCGCAGGCCGCGGCCTCTTTGGCGACGATGAGACCCGAGTCGCGGTCCCCGTTGCGCGCCACCACGCTGGGCGCCAGCATGATGTCCGAAGACAGCAACTGCTCCCGCACGGCCTCGTGGGGCAAGGGGCCGGTAAATGTTACCGCATCGGAGATGCCCAGGCGCGACACCTCGGCCCGGTAGCGCGGCATCAACGCGCCGTCGCCCACCACCTTGAGCGCGAAGTCGCAGCCCGCCGCCCGCGCCAACGCCGCTGCGTTGAAGCCGTAGATGTGCCCTTTCTTTTCGACGAAGCGCCCCACCATCAGCACTTGCGGCGTTTCGTTTTGCCGGGGCGATGCGGGTGGCTGGAAGCGCTTGAGGTCGATGCCCAGCCGGTGGACCACCACCTTGTCGGGGGGGCATCCCGCTGCGACAATGAGGTCGCGCAGCTCGTCGGACGCCGCGAGGAAGAGGTGCGTGCGCGCAAACAAGCGCAGCCGTCTTTGCCAGTACAGCGTGTATTCGGGGCGGTAGTAGCGGTCGCGGCTGTGCAGCGTTGAGACGTCGCGGCCGTGCAGGGAGATCACCAGGGGGAGGTCGTATTTTTCGACGTAGGGCAATGCGTACAGGGCGTTGTGGCCAAAGTGCACATGCACGATGTCGAAGCTTTCGGTTTGGAAGGTGCGGTGCCAGAGGCGGGAGTAGCCCGTCAGTCCGAAGAGCGCCGAGGCCAGCCGTTGGCGAGGTGCGGGGACGCTCTCTACCGCCACGACGCGGTGCCCGGTGAAGCGGTCGGCGTTGCGGTGTTGCCGCGCCATGACCGTGGCGTCGTAGCGCTGGTGGTGGCGCAGCTCGTCGTGGATGAAGGTTTCGGAGTAGGGCAAAAAGTTGGTGCGTATCAATGCGACTTTTCGCCGGGCGTTACTGGGGGGCATCGGTGGACCTGCGCTTTTTCAAAAAGGGAAACAAAATTTCCATGTCTCGTGGCTCTATTTTTTGCGCCCAGAGTATGCCAAAAAACAGCAGAATGCCAACCACCGCCGCGAGGATGCGTCCCAGCAAGGTGGCGCCCACGCCAAAGAGACCGCTCTCCACGGCGATGACCATCAGCACCGGCGCGGCAATGGCCACATACGGTTTGTAAATTTGCGACGGGATCGGCGCGACACCCAGGAGCTTTCGCACCTCGATGAGTTGCATGAGCGACATGGTGGCCGAGGCGATGACCGTCGCCAGCGCGGCGCCCAGCAAGCCCAGGCGCGGAATGAGCAGGTAGTTCAACACGACGTTGACCGCGGCCACGGTGGTGGAGTTGAGCAGGTTCCACATGGAGTGACCGGTCATGACCAGGATGTTGCCCGCCAGCCCAAACGACACCGACAGCAGCGGGGGTACCAGCAGCAGCAGCATGAACGCCGTGCTGTCGTCGTAGGCCGCGTCGAACAGGTGGAGCAGGTCGAGGCGCAGCAGGGCCACCGCCAGGGCGATGGGATAGCCCACCGTGGTGATCCAGCGGGCGACCATGGAGAAGTACTCGCTGATGGCGGCGGGATCGTGGTGTCCGTGCAAGCGCGCCACCACGGGCCCCAGGGGCTCGGAAAGCACGAGCTTGACCTGCCGGACATTGCGGACGATCTGGGCGCCCATGCCGTAGGCGAAGATCAGCGGCTCGGCGAGGCCGAAGTAGCCCAGCATGATGACGTCGACGTTGGTGATGAAGGTATTGAAGGTCGTGTTGAGGCTCTGGGGAATGGCGAAGCGGATGAGCGGACTGTCGAGGCGGAAGCGCACCAGGGCCCGCAGCAGGTGGCGCCACGAAAAGTAGCGTCCGAAGAGCACCAGGGCAAAGGCGCAGATGAGCACCTCGGTGAGCAGGTAGGCCAGCACGATGCCCCAGATGCCGCCCACCAAAAAGTAAAAGAGCACGGCGAACAGCGTGAGAGAAAACGGCCGCGCGAAGCCGAAGAGCAGCGCGTCCCACTTCATGGTGAGGTGCCCCTTGGTGGCGGCGACGGTCACGGTGGAGGTCACCAGAAACGGCAACGCCAACACCATCCACTGCACCACCAGGAGGAGGCCCTCTTGTGGATAACGGCGCAGGACGAATTGCGCGCCCCCCACATGCGACAGGAAGATGAGCAGAAAGGTGATGCCCAAGGAGAGGACGAAGCTGTTGGCCAGCACCCGGTACATTGCTTCGTCGCGGTCGCTGCGCGCCATGGCCCGCGAGACAAACATGATGGTGCCGGAGTTGAAGCCCGACGACACCAGGGACTCCGCCACGATGATCATGGTGTACGAGAGATAAAACAGCCCCATCACCGCGGTGCCGTAGATGCGTGCGCCGACGATGAAGAAGACCGGGATCAGCGCCTTGCCCAGCAGGCCGAGTCCGTTGACCACCGCGCCCTTGGCGATGGTGCGGCCGTGGTCCTCGGTGGCGCGGGCGGGTGGGTTTTGCGGCGCCTGGTCGGGGGAGTTATCGGGGGGCATCGGGGGGCCTGCGCTTTGTGGCAAAGGGGAGAAAAATCTCGCGGTCTCGTTGTTCCATTTTTTGCGCCCAGAGTATGCCAAAAAACAACAGGATGCCAATCACCGCCACGAGGATGCGTCCCAGCAGGGTGGTGCCCGCGTCCCAGAGGCCGCTCTCCACGGCGATGACCAGCAGCACCGGCGCGGCAATGGCCACATAGGGTTTGTAAATTTTCGCGGGGATCAAGGCGACGCCCAAGAGCCTCCGCACCTCGATGAGCTCCAGGGCCGACAGGGTCGTCGAGGCGATGACTGTCGCCAGCGCGGCGCCTGTCAGCCCGTAGCGCGGAATGAATACAATGTTGAGCGCGATGTTCACTGCGGCCACGACGATGGCGTTGAAGAGGTTCCACATGGAGTGCCCGGTCATGATGATGATGTTGCCCGCCAGGCCGCAGGAGATCGCCAAGAACGGGGGCACCAGCAGCAGCAACATGAACACCGTGCTGCCGTCGTAGGCGGCGTCGAACAGGTGGAGCACGTCGAGACGCAGCACCGTGACCGCCAGGGTGACAGGGAAGCCCACCGTCGTGATCCAGCGGGTGACCATGGAGAAGTACTCGCTGATGGCGGCGGGGTCGTGGTGTCCGTGCAGGCGCGCCACCACCGGCCCCAGGGGCTCGGACATGAGCAGCTTGATTTGGCGGATGTTGCGGACGATCTGGGCGCCCATGCCGTAGGCGAAGATCAGCGGCTCGGCGAGGCCGAAGTACCCCAGCATGATGACGTCGACATTGGTGATGAAGGTACTAAAGGTGGCGTTGAGGCTCTGGGGGATGGCGAAGCGGACGAGGGGGAGGTCGAGGCGAAAGTGCGCCAGGGATCGCAGCAGGCGGCGCCACGAGTAATAACGGCCGAAGAGCACCAGGGCAAAGGCGCAGATGAGCATCTCGCTGAGCAGGTACGCCCACAGCAAGCCCTGGATGCCGCGCGACACAAAATAAAACAGCACGGAAAACAGCGTGAGCAAAAAGGGGCGCGCAAAGCCAAAGAGCGTCGCCTCCCACTTCATCGTCAACCGGGCCTTGGTGGCGGCCACGGTCACGATGGAGGCGCACAAAAACGGCAGGCCCAGCAGCACCCATTGCACGACCTCTACCAGCCCTTCTTGCGTGTAGCGCTGCAGCACAAACGCGGCGCCCCCCACCCGCGACAGCAGCACCAGCAACAGGCTGATGCCCACCGACAACACAAAGCTGTTGGCCAGCGAGCGGTACATCTCCGTCTCTCTGTCGGAGTGGGCCAGGGCCCGCGAGACAAACATGATGGTGCCGGAGTTGAACCCCGACGACACCAGGGACTCCGCCACGATCAGCATGGTGTACGCCAGGTAGAACACCCCCATTGCCGCGGTGCCGTAGAAGCGCGCCCCGATGATGAAGAACAAGGGAAACATCGCCCGTCCCACCAGGCCCAGCGCGTTGACAACCGCGCCCTTGGCGATGGTCGCGCCGTGATCTTCTCTTGGGGGAGGCGTTGGGCTCATGCAGCAGACATTCCTTTATCGGGGCGGCCGAAAATCGGGCGAGCGGATCACCGACCCATGTGCATCGCTTACGGGATCAGCGGCCCAGTTGACGCAGAAGGCGTTGGGCGTCGCGGATGTCCTTGCTGTGTTTGCGCTGAATTTCGGGCTTGGCGATCTCGCAGTCGGCCAGGGCTTCTTCGAGCGCCAGGCGCGCCTCCTGCTTTTGCTCGAGCGCCAGGTGGCACTTGGCCAGCACGATCCAATGTGGGATTTGGCGGGCGACGCGGCAGAGCTTGTCCAGCAAGGCGATGCTGGTGTGGCGGTCGCCGTGTTCCCAGTGGGCTTGGGCGAGCAGGCGCCAGGCGGCGAAACCCTCGTGGGCAGGGTGGTCTTGCACAACCGCGTCGAGCCACGCGATGGCTTGGTCGTAATCGCGCATGGCAAAGGCGCAAGCCCCGGCGCCGTACAGGGCGTCCTTGTCGTTGGGGTGGGTTTGCAAGACGGTTTCGTATTCTTTGCGCGCTGCCTTGATGTCGCCCGACGCCTGCAGGGCCGCGGCGTAGGCCAACCGATTGTGCGCCGTAGCGGATTGGTCGAGCGCCGCCTTGGTGAGGGCGACCTGGTTGGGAGCCGGGGCGCGGGACGATTTGGGCGGCAGCCCCTCGCCTTGCTGTTGTTGCGGCCATTTCACCAACATGAAGTACAGCAGCGCGCCAAAGGGCAAAAAGAGAATAATGAGGTACCACAGAAAGGACGCGCGCCGGCGCCAAGCGTCGTGGAGCATCCAAATGCTGAAGCCCAATAGGAATATGGAAAATAGAAATCTCATATATTGTTCGATAGGGCCGGAAGGGGGGAAGAATCAACCATTTTGTTCGAGCCACTGGCGTGCCGCTTCGTGCTCCGCGTCTTCTTGTAGCGCCTTCTTGACGTAGAGCACCGCGCGCTTGTCGTCGCCCTGCATGTGGGCGATGCGCCCCTGACGGAAGAAGGATTCGGCCTTGGATATGGGCGATTCGGTCTTGAGCAGCGAGATGGTTCGCAGCGCCTTGAGGGCC
Source organism: Myxococcales bacterium (assembly GCA_012522445.1). Taxonomy (GTDB): domain Bacteria; phylum Myxococcota_A; class Polyangia; order JAAYKL01; family JAAYKL01; genus JAAYKL01. The sequence continues at coordinate 6,160 of JAAYKL010000002.1, forward strand.
AGCTCCCAGTCCTCGAGCATCTCCGCGAGATCCGCCAGTCGCGAGGCGGCGTCCCCGTCGTTGCGGTTGCTCTGTGTGGCCTGCTCCACCCACTCCAACTCGTCGGCGCGATCGCCGCGCACCGCGCAGATGTCGGCCTTCTTGAGCTGCAGAACGGCGAGCTCCGGCGTGCGGCGTCCCTTCTGCGCCTCAATGGCGGTGTCGAGGATGCCGTCGGCGGTGTCGAGCTCACCGCGGCGGATGTGGATGTCGGCCGTCAGGGCGATGCCCTCGATGTTTTCGTCGTCCAGGGCCATGGCCTCTTCCAGCGCCAAAATGGCGGTGTCTTCGTCTTCGGCGAGCAGGTACGCCCGCGCGGCCTTTTGAAACAGGTCGGCCCGCACCGCGTCGTCGGTGGCGGCTTGGGCGTCCTGGGCCAGCATGGTGGCCAGCTCGGCGTAGGCACCGATTTTTTCGTACACATCTTTGAGCGCCCCGCGAATGGCTGCGCCGTCGATATTGTTTTTGAAGATGTACTCGAGGCCGCGTCGCGCGATCTCCATGTCGCCGGTTTTCTCGCAGGCCTGGGCCAGGGCAATGCCCGTCGCCACCTGCTCTTCGCCCTGGGTGAGCACCACCAGTTTTTTGCACACCTCCACCACCATGGGCCAGTTCTCCTCGTCGGACTCAACGGCGAACAAAATGCGCCACGCCTCCACGTCCTCGGCGTTCTCGGATGTCCAGTCGCTCAACAGTTGCCGCACTTCGTCGGTGCGTTCTGCGGCCGTATACAGGGCGTGCAGCCGGTAGACCGCGTCGCGTTCCGCTTGGGCATCACCGGCATCCCGCGCTTCGTCGCGCAGGCGCTGGTAGGCGCTCTCGAGACGCGCTCCCACCGCCAGGGCATCCATCTGCGCCACGGCCTCCAAGTCGGACACCGCCTCGGCGCCCCGGTTCAACCCCTCGAGGATGTCGGCGCGCTGCAACAGGAGCTGCGTGCGGTTCTCCGCATCCTCTTCGGTGTCCAGGGCCGCGGTCAGGCGCTCCAGGGCTTCGTCGAACAGACCGCCGCGCACACAGGCCTCCACGGCGCGCAGCACCAACTCAGCGCTGACGGGAATGAGCGTCGCGATTTCATTGATGGCCCGCAGCTCGGCTTGGACATCGCCCAACTGGTCGCGCGCCAAATCAGCGGCCTCGCCCAGGGTCATCACCTGCTGCCGCTTGTCGTCCATGGAGGATGCCACGTCGAAGAGCAACGCCAACAAGCCCGCAAAGTCGTGGCGCTCGCGGAACACAGCTTCTAGAGAAGCCCGCAGGGCCTCGCTCTCCGGCGCCCGCGCATATCCAGCGCGCAGGGCACGCAAGGCACCGTCGTCGTCGTTCATCTCGCGGTAGGCGTCCACCACTTGCAGGGTGAGGGTCACCGCCGCATCGCCCGATTCAAACCGCAGCATGCGCTCGGTGAGTTCGATGCGCTCGCGCAGATTTTCTTCGCCGGTGAGCGCGTCGCGCAGCAGGAACATAACGTCGCGGTCGTCGGGGCTGAGCGCCAGCGTGCGCCGGTACACGTCGATGCGGTCGTCGTCGCTCGCCAACCGCGAACCGTACGCCTCAGCGAGGGCGCGGATCTCTTCGATTTTGCCCCGCGAGAGCGCCGCTTCGAAGCGCTCCTGCAGCAGCTCCATCAGCTCGTCTTCGCGACCGTTGTTTTCGTAGAACTCCGACAGCAGGCGCAAGCCCTCGGCGTGGCCCGGCTCGTCGAGCAAAATGTTTTTCAAGGTGTCCACCGCATCGTCGACGCGGTTTTCCATTTGCAGCAGCATCACCGCCAACTTGTGGCGAAGCTGGTTGCGCAAGGAGACGTCTTCGAGCACGTACATGGTCTCTTCGACCAGGCATTCGAAGGCTTCGACGTTGCCCGCCGCCAGGTGCAGCTCCGACAACGGCTCCCACACTTCTTGGGCCGCGGGTTGCAATTGCAGCAAGCGCTCCAGAATGCGCGTGGCCAGCATTTTGTCGCCGCTCTCTTGCGCGTCTTGGGCCAGGGGCAAACCGAGCTCGAACACCGCCGCCGCATCGGCGATATCAGCGGCGTCCATCAACCACTTGACGGCTCCGGCGATGTCGTCGGCCTCGAAGCGGTGGCGCGCCAGACCCAACATGGCCCAGCCAATGGCGTCCTGGGCGTCGGGGTGATTTTCGCCCGCGGTCACCATGCGCTTCATCAGGGATTCGGCCTTGTCGGCGTGCCCGAGGTTCACGGCCAACTGCGCGCCCTCTTTGAGCTCAACCGGATGCGGCATCGCGGTCTCGGCCTTGCGCTCGTAAAACTCCAGCAGCATGTCGTTGTCCGCGCTGCGGCGCGCCACCCGTTCGAAGACGCCGAGCAAGGCATCGTCGTTCACAGCGGTCTTGTCGGCCACGCGGCGCAAGATGCGACCCGCGCGCTCGGCATTTTCGGATTCGTCGAAGGCCTCGATGAACTGCGCCAAGCCCTCAGAGAAGGTCTCCTCCGAAGCCAGGTGGATTTCGGCCAAGCGGAACAGCGCGTCGCTGCGCGTGTCGCCCTCGGACTCGCTCGCGCCCATAGCGGCCAGCGCCGTGAGCAAGCGAATTTGCTCTTCTTCGTTGCCGCTGGCGCCGGCGAGTTTGGCTCCGGTGCGCATCACGTCGACTTCGCGGACGCCCAGCGCCTCTGCCTGTTGGAAGAGCCGCCACGCCTCGTCGAGGTCGTCGCGCACCTCCAGGTTCACGTGGGCTAAGCGCAGCAAAATTTCGCAGCGGGCCAACGCGTCCATGTCGCGCCGCGTCTTCTCGAGCAGTTGTTCCAACAGCGCCACGTATTCATCGAAGCGGTTTAGGGTGCGCGCCACTTCCATCAATGCGTCGTGAAAGGACGGCGCCGAGGGATCGGCGGCGATGGCCTTGAGCAGCATCTCCATGGCCACGGCCGGCGCATCGAGGTGCGTCGCGTGCACGGCGGCCAACTCGCCATATACCCGGGCGCGGCGACGCGGTCTGTCGAGGTGCGCCAGACGCGTTTGCAGGACGCGCACCAACTGGGTCCAATCTCCGCGCTGTTTGAGCTTGGCCTGCACGCCCTCTGCCTGGGCGTCGTCGTTGGCCAATGCCTCCAGCGCCGATTCGACCAAATCGGCCACTTTGTCCTCTTGGCCCCGGTCCTCGGCGATCCAGGCGAGTTCGAACAAAATCGCGGCCGGTCCGATATCCGCGGTGCCCTGCGAGGCCGCCGGTTCGCGACGGGCCATCAACAGCAGCGAGCGATAGGAGCGATCGGCCACTTCGAGGTTGCCTTTTTCACGGGCCAGCTCGGCCAGCAGCGACAAGATGTGCATGTTGTGCGTGTCCATTTTGGACGCCAAGTCGAGGTGTTCGAGGGCCGCATCCAGCTCTCCCCGCGCCCGAAAGACGTGGGCCAAACGCAGATGCACCAGGGCGCGCTGCGGTGAGCGCCGGCGGCCAAAGCCCGCTAAGATGGCCTCGAGTTTCTCCTGGGCTTCGTCGAAACGCTCGGCGGCGAGCAGCGCATCGGGCAGCATGGTCTGCGCGTCGGCATCGTCGGGATACTGCGCCAGCACGCGCTCCAAACTGGGCACCGCGCGCTCCTTGGCATTGAGGCGCTCGAAGTACAACGCCGCGGCCTCGCGGGCATAAGCCGCTGCCGTCTTGGGATCGGACACCGCCTCTGCGGCGCGCTCCAGGGCGAGGGCCAGGGGTTCGTGGCGGCCCAGGGCGCGGTAGCGGTCGAGGAGCATTTTGCGCACTTCGGCGTTGCGCGGCGCTTCGGAGAACGCCTGCTCTAAGGAAGCCACAGCTTCGTCGACGCGATCAATTTGCAACTGGGCGCGCGCCAAGCGCAACAATGTGCCCACGCGCTCTTCCGGGCTGGCCTTCTCCAACTTGCGCGTCAGGAACCGCACGGCTTCGGGCACGTCTCCCAGCTTCTGGTGCAGCCGCGCCAAGGCGTCGAAGTCGGCGCTGGTGGGCTGAATTTCCACTGCGTTGATATAGGCGGCAATGGCCCCACGCGCATCGCCCAAACGCTCGTCGAGCAAGCGCGCAGATTCCGACCACAGCCGCGCCCGCAGCGCATCGTTTTCGCCCGGCGGCATCTGCTGGGCCTGCTCGCTGAAGATCGCCACAAACTCGGCGAACATGCCGGCGTCGAGCAGCACCTTCATGAGGACCTGCACCGTTGGCTCGTGCCCGGGATGGTCTTTTAAGTTGGCGCGCAACAGGGCCACGCGCGTGTCGCTGCCCTCCATTTGGGTGCCGAGCTTGACCACTTCCAGGCGCAACGCCATTTTGATTTCGACATCATCGACGAGCTCGAGCTGTCGCTGTTTGACCGACAATAATTCGAAGAGGTTTTTCTCTTGGGCCAACAGCGCCTCGAGGTTTTCGAGGGTTTCGAAGTCTTCGGGGGTGCGCGACAACACTTCGCGGTACAGGGAAATGGCCTCGGCGTTTTGTCCGTTTTGCGCCCGAAGAGCCGCTGCTTTGCGGCGCATGAAGCGCGTGCGGACATCGTCGAAGGGCAGGGCGGCACCCAGGGCGAGGAAGGCCGCAGCGCTCTCCCATTGCTCGGCTTCGAGGTCGAGGGCCGCCACCTGTGTCACGGCGTAATGGGCGCAATCAGCGGGCGAGTGCTCGCCGGCAACCGGGGTGTTCGAGCGCCACAACCGCGCCGCTTCGTCGAACAAGTTCACGAGCAGGGCGCGCCGTTCGTCGTTGGCAATGCCCACATCGATCGCGACGTCGGCGGCCTCCATGAGCCAGTCCAGGTTGTCGCGCGAGAGGGCGTACAGGCGCGTCAAGGTGTCGATGAGATCGGGCGACTGGGTGGCGCGTTGGTAAGTGGCCAGCGCGTGCAGGCCCGAGGCGTTTGCCGCGTCGCAACCCACCGCTGCAGAGGCGGCTTGCGCGGCGCGCGCAGCGTCGTTTAGGCCATCGGCATACCAGGACGCCAGCCGCAACAACAAGTCGCGCAAAATGTGAACGGGGAGTGGGGCCGTGCGCAGCGCCTCTTCGAGGGCATCGGCCAGCGCTGCCCAGGACGCGGTGTCTTGGGCCCCGGTCTCTAGCAGGGTCAAATCGGCGTCGCGCAGGGCACCCCGCACACCGGTGAGGTGTACCAGCGCGCTGGCGGCCGCGGGCCATTGTTTTGTTATCACGGCGAGCTTCATGCGGCGCAGCACGGCATCGATGTTGCGCGGATCGCACGCCACAATGTGCTCGAGACACACCAGGGCCTCGGCGTATTTTTCGAGTTTGGTTTCGTACAGATCGGCCAGCAATTCGCGCAGCCGCAGCAGAGCATGGGGCGTGCTTTGGGCCGCTTCCGCAGCGACCTCCAAGACTTCGGCGGCCTTGTCGTAGGCGTTTTCGGCTTCGGCAATTTGCAGCACGCGGCGCGCCAGGGCCAGATCTTCGGGCTCGAGGGCCAGTGCGCGGCCAAGCATCTCCATGGCGCCCAAATTGTCGGACTGCTGCGTGGCGCGTATTTGCGACGCCGCCAACAGAATGCGGGCGCGGCGGTGGGGCGAACTCTCGGCACGCAGCCGCAGCTCCAGAATGTCCAATTGCGACTGCCAGTCGTCTGTGAGTTCAAAGGCGCGCACCAGGGCTTGCAGCGCGGGCGCAGACAGATCTTCGGCATCGGATTCGGCCAAGGCCTTGAGCCCGGCAATGGCCTCCGGGCTGCGGGGATCGAGGGAGATGGCCTGTTGGTAATAGCGCAGCGCGGCCTCGCCGTTGGCGAGCTCGAGGCGGTGCAAGTCGCCCAGGCGCGTCAGCATGCGATGCAGGTATGCGAAGTCGCTCGACGTGGACTTGTCGAGCACCGTGGCCAGCTCCGCCATGCGCAATTCGGCGGTGAGCAGTGCGTCCAGGGCCGCAATGACATCGCTGCGCGACCCGAATTCGGCGAACACCTTTTGCCAAATGTCGATGGCGGTGGCAGCGTCTTCTAATTGATAACGGTACAGCTCGGCGGCCTGCACCCAGTCCTCGCGGCGCTGTTCGGGCAACACCGCAAACTCTGCGCGCGACAACAAGGCCTCGGCCAACAAGGCCCACTGCTCGGTCTCTTGCAAGAGGTTGATCACCGCGCCCAGGGCCTCCACATCGCCGGGTGCGATCTCGAGGAGTCCTCGCCACAGCGCCAACGCCCTGTCGGGGAGCCCCTGCTTGCGCGCCAACCGCGCCGCCTCCTGCAGCACCGTGCGCCGCACCACCGCGGTTTTTTCGAGCTGCGCGATGGTCTCGAGCACGCTGAGCCGCGCCTCGGCGTCGTCGCCGGTGGCCAGCAGTTCGTTGAGATTGTGCGCCATGGAGAGGGCCAGGTCGGCGTCGATCTCGGGGGTTTGGATAACGCCCTGGTAGATCTCGACGGCCTTGTCGGGTTCATCCAGCACCGTGGCATACAGTTGGGCCGCATCGGCGAGCAAGGACACCCGCAGGGCGTCGTCGTCGGTGGCGTCGGCCGCCGCGCGCAGGGCCTCTGCCCGCAGGTCATGTCGTTTGGCGCGGGCCGCGAGCACGCGTATTTGCTTGGCGGCATCGGCGTCGGCTGGGTCGATGCGCAACAGGGTGGCGTAGTGTGCAATGGCGTCTTCGTCGCGTCCCAGAATCACCAGGGCGCTGGCCGCTCGCCGCAACAGCGCGGGCTTTTGGGCTTCGTCGACAAAAACGAGCGCTTCATCAATGACGCGCACGACGTCTTCGGTGCGGTCGGTGCTTTGGTAATTGGCGAGCAACAACTCGAGCACGTCGGTGCGCACGGCGGCATCCAGGGTTTCGTCGGACAACATTTTTTGCAGGGCGTCGCAGGCCTTTTGCCAGCCAGGAGACTCCTGCAAAATTTCTTTAAAAGTGGCCAGGGCGTTGCGCGGATCCTGCAAGTCGCGGTGCCAGCACTCGGCGATGCGCATCTGGGTTTCGCGCGCGTCTGCCGCCGAGAGCACCGGAAGCTGCTCGCGCCACAGGGCGATCAAATCGGCGTAGCGTCCCTGCCGCTCGAGGAGGCGCTCGATGATGCGCACCCGGGCGGGGTTGTCGCGGTCGAACTGGTGCAGGTTGAGCAGATATCCCACCGCCGTATCCGGGCGATCGGCGATGTCTTTGGCGATGTTCGCCGCTTCCTGCAGCAGGGCCTGCTTGCGCTTTTCGTCGCGGGTGCGCGCGATGAAATGGTCGTAGAGCGAAAACAGCTTGTCCCACTCGGCGGCCACCGTGAGCATCTCGGTGAGGCGGGCAAAGGCCCACTGCGCGCGGTCATCGAGCTCGACAATGCGCGTCAGCAGCGAAATCATGGCCTCGGGAGAGTCGCCCAGCCAAGCCTCCACAAAGTCGACGGCGCGCCGCGAGACTTTTTCCATGGCCTCGGGGGCGGGCTTCTCCTCCAGGGTCTCCCGGTAGATTTCGGCGATGCGCTCGTGGGCCCCAAAGGTCTCTGCAAACTCCTCCAGCCGGTCCCAGGCCTCGTCGCTCGTGGGCGCCGCTTTCACCGCGCGTCCGGCCGCGGCAAATGATTTTTCGAAGTTCTCTTGTTCAGCGCTTTGCAGATCTTTGTGGTGGGTCATCGTTACACATCCTTTTGCAGAGGCAGTCCCAAATTGGCAGCATTCCAAGCGGCGAAAACATGTGTGCTGACAACCCGTTCAGGGGATTTGGCACAAAGCCTACCCACGGGTTCAGCAGATATTTTCAATGCTGCATTCATCCAAATAAACCAACAGCCGACCCTATCACAGCGCCCCTAGCAAGTCATGAGGGAACCGTGCCCGCCTGCGCGCTTTTCCGAAAATCTCCTGCCGAAAATTTGCCCTTTCCCGCGGCGGTTTTTACCATGGGGGCAACAGGAGGATTCATCCATGGAACACAAAGATTCGACCAAGCAACTTCGCGAATGTCTGTCCCGACTCTTTGATGCCCGCTACAGCGGAACGACCTCCGTTGCGTATGCCCATCAGCAGGGCATGGCGGACGGCTACATGCAGGCCTTGCGCGACCTTGGCCTTGTCACCGACGCCGACCTGCTGCGCATCGTCGCCGACGAGCGCGCCCGGGCCGGAGAACGCGCCGACAGCGCCCCGCGCCACATACCGGCAGGCCGTGCGGTTCAGCACTTCGCTTAAACGGCGACAAGCGACCTGACAGCCTTCGCCCCGCTTGACCCCTACAAGGCGAGGGGACTACAACCGGGCCATGAAAGTCGGACTCGCCCAAATCAATCCCCGCATCGGCGCCATTGACGCCAACTTGCAAAAAATCATCGACCTCTGCGAGCGTGCCCACCGCGCTCAGGCGGCGCTCTGCGTCTTCCCCGCCCAGGCCATCACCGGTGCGCCAGCCCGTGACCTGCTGTGGCGGGTCGACTTCATCACCGCGGCGCAACAGGCTCTCGACCGCCTGCGCCTCGCCAGCCGCGATTGGCCCGGCATGGGCGTCGTCGTCGGTTGTCCGCTGCCCGCCTCGCCCACCGACAGCGCCGGGAACACCGACACCAACGGGCACCTGCCCCCCGGACACCTGCACGACTGCGCCTGTCTGTTGGCCGACGGCGAACTCTTGCACCGACAAGCCCGGTGCCACCTCTCCTGCCACAGCGACGACCACCGCTACTTTCAACCCGCCCAATGCGCGACGTCCATCTCGTTTCGCGGCCACCGCATCGCCCTCATCGTGGGCGACGACATCGAACACTTGTCCGGTGACGCGCCCGGTAACGCACCTTCGTCCCCGCACGCCGCCGCCTTTTCCGCCCTGGTGTCGCCGCCGCTCCACGCGCTGTTCCACATCGCGGCCACGCCCTTTTCGCTGCACCACCGGCTCGCCCGGCGCGCGCAACGGGCCCAAGTGGCTGGCCAACTGCAGTGCGCGCTCATCTCCGTCAACGCCGTGGGGGGACACGACACGGTGATCTGCGACGGCCGCAGCCTCGCCGCCACGCCCCAAGGAGAAGTGTCGCTGGAGCTCCCCGCCTTTGCCGAGGACCTACAGTTTGTCACCACCTCCGAGATCAGCCTCCAGGCGCCGCCGCCCCGCTTCTCCGCCGAACAGGACACCTTCGACGCCCTGGTGCTCGGCACCCGCGACTACGCGCACAAAAACGGTTTTACCGACGTCCTCATCGGTCTCTCCGGTGGTCTGGACTCCGCCCTGGTGGCCGCCGTTGCCGCCGAGGCCTTGGGGCCTTCCCACGTGCACTGCGTCGCCCTGCCCATGCGCTACTCACCCCAGAGCGCCCTCGACGACGCCCGCGACCTGGCGCAAAACCTCGGCGTCGATTACCGCGAACTGCAGCCCGACGACATCTTCGAGAACTTCTTAACGAAGCTGGCCCCTGCCTTCGCCAAGCGCCCGCCCGACGTCGCCGAAGAAAACCTGCAGGCCCGCATCCGCGGCAACCTCCTCATGGCTTTGTCCAACAAACTGGGGTGGCTCTTGCTCACCACCAGCAACAAGTCCGAGCTCGCCACCGGGTATTGCACGCTGTACGGCGACATGGCCGGCGGTCTCGCGGTGCTCGCAGATGTGCCCAAAACCCTGGCCTTCCGCATCTGCGAACACCTGAACCGCGACCGGGAGCGCATCCCGCTCAACATCATCCGCAAGCCGCCCAGCGCCGAGCTGCGCCCCGATCAAAAAGACGAAGACTCCCTGCCCCCCTATCCCGTTCTGGACGCCATCTTGCAGCGCCACATCGAGGCGGGACAAAGCGCCGCGCAGATCACCGCCGCGGGTTTCGACGCCGACGTGGTGAAGCGCGTGTTGCAACTGGTGAAGGGCAGCGAGCACAAGCGGCGCCAAGCCGCACCGGGACTGCAAATCACGTCGTGGCCCCTCAACGCTGGCGACCGGCGCCTACCGCTGTCGCACGGCTTTCCCGCGTAGAACACCGCACGGCACATTGTTATTTACGATTCTGTGAATAGCGGGTTCAGTGGCGCAGTAGGGAGAGGGCCGGGTTGTTGGGATCGATGCGGCGCAGGTATTTTTTGAGCGCCAGGGCCACGACATAGGTTTGGGCCGAATCGTCGTACAGCGAAAACTTGCGGTGCATCACCGACTTGGGCACGTCCCATTGCTTGGCGAACTGCTCGGGATCGCACAGCTCGACGATCAGTGAAAACACCAGGGCGTCCTCGCGGTTGTCTTGGGGCGACAAGGCGATGAGCACCTCGTGCAAGGCGTTCCCGCCGCTGGTAAACGGCATCTGCATCGTGTCGACCACCAGGGGCAGGCGCTCGTCGAAGACCACGGTTTTGTCCGGCGTCGTCAGCGAGAACACCCCCTCGGCCACGCGAATTTCATCGTTGTTGCGCGAGACGACCAAGGTGTTGTCGCGCTGGGCCTTGAACCGCTCGACGAATTGCAGCAGCGCCAGTGTCGATTCGGCGGCGCCGTGATCTTCGGAGCGCACCTCGTAGGGGATGCCGTTGGTGATGCCCGAGGTGGCCATTTTGTAAAACCCCATGAACGAATGCGCCTCGCCCGAGACGCGCATGGGATTGCCCAAGGGCAGCGCGCCGATCAAGTTGATGCGGGGCGTTTCGTCTTGGTTGTCGCGGATCTCTTCAATGCGGAGCAAGAACTGGTTGGAGGCCTTGCACTGGATAAAAATGGCGCGGTGGGGCTGCGACAGATCCACTTCGTCTTCCCGGTTGGCCATGGGATCGAAGACGCGAAACACCGCGTCGCGCCACGAGGCCACCACGAGCTTCTTTTTGCGCGCCGACTGCCGGATGTAAAAGAACCACATGAGCCAAACCGCCACGCCCAGCGCGGGGATCAACCCGGCGGCGAGACCGTACCATTGGTCCCAGAACATTTTGGCCAGCACGGCCAGCAGCACCCAGATCAACGCCCAAACCAACAGCACAAAGCGATTGGCCCGAGCTTCTAGGCTGCGGCGATCGAGTCTTCTCAGGTTAAGTGTGTGGTGCACCATGGCGAGATTTCTGCAATTTGCGCGAGCGATTACCCCTTGTTTATGCGCGTGGCCGCACTGTAGCCATCCGCGAATCGTTTGGCAAGCGCCCCCGTGTTTCCATGTCGTGTCGGGCGTTTCAACGGGGTTCCACGCGCGGGCTTCCGTATGTCAGGGTTTCGTACAAAGGGGTCCCAGTGGCGCCCGCCGGTGCCTGACAGCCCACCAACATCGACAGGGTCGGGGCCACATCGATGGTTTCGACGCGTCGCCCCACGCGCCCCGGTGCGATGCCGCGTCCGGTGAACATCAGGGGCACCCAGGTGTCGTAGGCCCAGGGCGAGCCGTGCAGGGCCACCAGAAAGTCGGAGTCGTCCACGTGCCAGTGAATCGTCGGCACCAGGTAAATGTCTCCGGAGCGCCCCGGGTAGGTGTTGCGCAAAATTTGCCGCTCCAGCAGCGTGTTGGGCGAACGCTGGGTCAGGGGCGCCACGTGTACGGCGCGGTCGATGCCCGCGATGCCCTCGTAAAAACGCGCGATCTCTTGCACGACGTCGTCTTCGTTGAGTTTGCGTTGGGCCAGCAGGGCGTGGTCCAGATAAATCCAAGGCAATTGAATGCGCCGGATGACTTCGGTGCCCACGCCAAAGCGCTCCTGCAGGGCGTCGGCCAGGGGTGCTTGGTCGATTTTTTTGGTGTTGAGGCGACCGCTGGGCACGTTGTGTGCCTTGAGCCACTCGGGCGCGTCCGGGGTGCCGTGGTCCGAGGAGAGCACGAACAGGGTGTGCGCCAGGCCAACTTTGCGCTCAATGGTGGCGAACAACGCGGCCAGCGTGGCGTCCAGGTGCACGAGGTTGTCTTCATACTCGAGGCTGGAGGGGCCGAAGTAATGGCCGATGTAGTCCGAGGGCGAGAAGCTGACCGAGAGAAAGTCGGGCACGTCGTCCTGGCCGAGTTTTTCGGCTTCGAGGAGCTCTTCGGCAAAGGCGGCGAGGAGCTGGTTGCCCATGGGGCTCAAGGTGACCAAGTTGAAGTACGCGCCGCCGGCCTCGGCGGGAAAGGGGTGCGGAAAGGTGGTGCCAAAGCCATCGATGTCCGCCTCCCAGGGCTGCCGGTCGCGGTCGGCAAACAGATAGGGCGCGTCGGGGCTGTGCAGCTCCCAGGCCTTGCCCACCCACTGCTCGCTGATGCGGCTGTCGTTAAAACGCTGCGCCCAGGCGGGCAGCGACCGGTAGTAGCAACTGCTGGTGACAAAACGGCCGGTGCGCGACGAGAACCAAAAGGCCTTGCCCGTGTGTCCGGCCAGGGGAACCGCGCCGCGGTCTTTGATCGAGACGGCGAAGCGCTTGCCGAAAGAGGCCGTGTGGATGGCCAGGGCGTCGGCAAAGGTATCGGTGAGGATGTTGGCCGCCGATGAACCGCGGCCCGTCTCGCCCTTGGGCAGCAGGCTGCAGTTCGCATCATTGATGTTGGCCACCACCTTGTCGGCTTCGGCGTCGAACCAATTGTTGGCCACCAAGCCGTGTTCGGAAGGCGCGGCGCCCGTCCCCAGGTTGGTGTGCCCCACCACCGTGACCGTGTGGGCCTGGGGATGATGCGCGTTCTCGAAGCGCAAGCCATCGTCCATGAATCGGCGAAAGCCCCCCTCGCCAAAGAGATGCGCGTGGCGGTTCAGGGAGTCGCCGCGGAGCTGGTCCACGGTGATTTGAACGATTAAACGCAGGGGCGCTACGCTCTGCGGGGCGGGAGCAGCGGTAGCCTGTGCGGGATCGCTCTGCACCACGGGGATGCTCGGGCGGCACGAGAGCGCCAACAATGCGGTCCAAAACCAAACAAGCGCAATGCGCGCGGTGGCGGTCTTCATGGGAGATCTCCTTTTTCTATTGGTTGGCAGCGCGGCGTTGGGCGGCGGTTCCGTGTGGCCCCAACCGCACCGTGCCGGCATTACAAGTCGAGCTGCATGTCCTCAGGGTTGATTTGATCGAGCTTTTCGATTTGCTGCTCGAACTCCTCCTGACCCTGGGCGCGCACCTCGGTGACGTCGATCTTTTCAAACACTTTTAGGTGGGCCGCAAACGCCAGGATCAACACCCCGCTGGCGAGCAACAGCGGCGTCACCAGGGCGAGCAGACCGCGCCGGACAGACGTGCGAAACCCTTGGATGACCTGGAAGAGCACCAGCGCTACCGCGACGAGCACCAAGACGCCGCCCACCGAAAACAAACTGACGATGCTGTTCATGAAATACCCCTTTGCCGTAAAAATACGTCCCAACATAGCGCCGCCCCTTCACAAGTGGCAACAATCAATTCGCGGACAAAACGGGCCTGTGAAACGCGTGGATGAAAAAACGCGATTTCCAAGGGGTCTTGCGTTTTGGGGCGTCTTTCGACATCATTCCCAATGCTTTGCAAAGCCATTCCGGCCCACAGGGTCCCAAGGAAAGCAGGCGCGCAGTCTCCATGAAAAATCTCCGCAACCGCATCTACACAGGCAAGACGGCCAGCGTCGTCATGGCGGTGCTGTTTGCGCTCCTCGCGACATTTGTTCACCATATCGAACTTTTGCACCCCGAATGGAAAGCCGAGACGGGCACCCCGGCGCCGGTCAGCGTGCGGCTCCCGGCCCAATACTTCCGCATTACCCTACTGCGCAGCGAGTACATCTACTCCGCCCAAGCCAACACCGGCTGCCCGGACATCATCGCGCGCGGCGCAGTCGTCGAACCCGAGTCCGAGTGCGGCGGCCTGCTCACCGCCTACGAGGAAGGACGGCGTCCCCTGCGCCCCTGGCGGCTTGTCGCGGTCTTCGCCCTGTACCTGCTGGTGGCCCTGCTCCTGTCGGCCTACATGCGGCGCGACGACATGGGCCGCGCCCGCTGGCTGCGCTCCCAGGTGGGGCTCTTTGTCCTGCTGGGTCTCCTGGTGGTGGGCACCAAGGCCTTCTTGCTGTTTACGCCCTACGCCTTCACCTTGCTGCCCCTTGCGACGGTGCCCATGCTGGCGGCCATGCTCCTGGGCAAGCGCCTCGCCTTTGGCGTCACCCTCACCACCGCCCTGCTCGCCTCGATCCTGACCCACTTCAGCCCCCAGGCGCTCTTCTTCTTTTTGGCCACCGGACTGGCCGCCGCCCGCCCGCCCACCTACCGCAGGCGCGTGCTGGCCCTGTTCAAATCGGGGCTGCTCACCGCTGTGGTGGCGCTGGTGACCTCGCTGTTCATCACCTTGCTCCTGGTGGGCACCCTCGACATCTACGACGACCTGCGCGCTCACTTTGCCCCGCAAACCTCCATCTGGATGGCCGCCTTGGCCAGCGGTGTGGCGTCGGGCCTTCTGGCGATTTTGCTGCTACCCATCGCCGCCAAAGTCGTGGACGAAGTGTCGCGCGGCCGACTGCTCGACCTGCAAGACCTCGACAATCCACTGCTGCGCCGACTGCGCGAGCGGGCGCCCAGCACCTGGGAGCACAGCCGGGCCATGGCCAACCTCGCCGAGGCCGCAGCCCACGCCATCGGGACCAACGCCATGCTGGTGCGGGTGGGGGCCTACTACCACGACGTGGGCAAGAGCTGTCACCCCAACTTCTTCATCGAAAACCAACACGACAGCGAAAACCCGCACAACGCCCTGCTGCCAAAAGATTCAGCCCACGCGATTTTTCAGCACGTCACCGAGGGCATCCGATTGCTGCGCCTGGCCGGTGTCCCCGAAGACGTGATCGAGTTCGCCCACTCGCACCACGGCACCTCCATGCTCGAATACTTCTGGATAAAAAATCAGCAGGAGGGCAACCCCGAGCACCTCTCCGAAGCGGACTTCCGGTATCCGGGCACGGTTCCCAGCACCAAGGAGACCGCCATTTTAATGATCGTGGACGCCGCCGAGGCCGCAGCCCGCACCATTGAGCACCCCGACAAGACCGCCTTCGAAGCCCTGGTGCAGCGCATTGTCTTCGCCAAGTTGAACCAGGGACAGTTCGACGAGAGCGGGTTGTCGCTGCAGGAGCTGCGCGTCGTCATCGCCACGATCGTCGAGTCCTTGGTGGGCATGTACCACGCGCGCATCAAGTACCCGTGGCAGCAGTCCAACGGCCGGGGCGCGGACAACACGGCCCGCACCGCCACCCAAGAGCCCCCAGAAGAACCACAGAAGGCACCGGAAGAGACCCTAAAGGCCCCAGAAGAATCCCCGCAGACACCCGCGGAACCCCCAAAGGCACCGGAAGAGGCCCCGGAGGTCCCAGAGGAATCCCCAGCCGCTCCGCAGATGACCGAGGAAACCCCCGCGCGTCCCTCGACACCGCCGCCCCCGGCCCAGGTCCCCTTTCCGCCGGCCAGCGACGCACCGCCTGTCCCCGCCGCCCCAGCCCCACCGGCCACGGCCACTCCGGTCACGGCCCCAGCGGCACAGGCGACGCCATCCCCGCGCGAAACCCCCGCCCCCATCGTGGACACCTACACCGGACCCGCGCCCGTCGACCCCAACCCCGGTCGCAAAACACCGGAGTGAGCCGCACCGCCACACTTGGCGCGCCCTCCCCTCCTTGCCCGTTTCGTTTCGCGTTGTTTCGCTTCGTTTAATGCAGGGTGTGAATGCGCCCGTCGACGCGGATTTGCATGCGCATGCGGCGCCGCGCCCGGGGTTTCTCCGGCGAGGCATCGTCCGGGCTGTCGCCGTCGGCGAGAGAGGCAGCGCCTGAAGCGGACTCCGGCATTTTGTCCGGCGCGTCCAGGGCCATCTGGCTCAGGGTTTCGATGAGGTGATCGAGGGGGGCTTCTTCTTGGGCCATGCGCTCGATTTGCTGGCGCTTTCGCTCGCGGGCGCGAATCCAGGCGAACACAAACAGCACCAACATGCCGCTCCAGGCCGCGGTGCTGCTCGTCAACAGCAAGAGCCATTCGCTGCTGCCCAGCACCCGACTGCGCCACTCGGCTTCGGCCTGGTGGAGCGAGCGACCAAAGGCCGTGTCGAAGGCCCGCGCGAAGTCTTCGCCCTCAGAAAGAAGCTTGAGCAAGTAGCGCACCCCGCGCCAGCCCCCCCGACCGATGAAGCTCGCGCAAAAATCCGCGGCCATGGCGTAGGCGTGTTCCGCAGCCATGGCGCCTTCGGGGTAGTGCTCGATGTCGGCCAAAGAGGGCAAATCGCCGGAGAGCGACGACCACCACATGGCGCCGCGCCGCCCGATGGAGGAGCGCTCGGACTGGAGGATGGCCACGCCCTCGGAGAACCAACGCGGCACGCGGGCACCGCCGGAGGCCCGGTGAAAGGCGATGTGCGAGAGCTCGTGCAAGAGCGTGATTTCGTAGCCGGTGTTGGGGCCGCCGTCCCGACGGGCCAGGGGCAGCAAGATGAGGTTGTGTCCGGGAAAGGCGACGGCACCGGACCAGGCGGGCAAGGAGATGCCCGGGGGCGCGTGCTGGGGCATCTGGTCGGGGTGGGCGACGATGCGGATGTTGACGGCGCCGCTGCGCTGGTAGAGGTGTGAGAAGTCGGCCCCGAGTTGCTCGTAAATGTGGAAGATGTCGCGGTTGCAAATATCGGACAGGGCGGTCACGGTGCCGCGGTGGCGCGCTTCGTACTCGATGAGACAGCCGCCTACGTGGGTGGTGTGTCGCGCCGCAGAGGCCCAGAGCGTGGCGGGCAATGCCCAGAGCAGCGCGAAGAGGAGCCAGGCGATCCCCGGGTGGGCCCAACGGCGCCGCGGTCGCGAAAATGACTCAGAGTGATTCGTTGGGGACGCGCGTTTCATGTCACCAATATAACACGGGTTCTTCATTTTGCTGCGGGCCCCACGCCTCAGCGCTTGGGGGTCTCACCGGGGGCATCGGTGGTGGGAAAATCGGGCGGGTCGGCGGGCAGGGGCTGCGGATTGCGGGGCGCAATATCTTCCGCGTCGGCGTGTTCAACGTCGGCATCTTCCGCGTCGGCGTGTTCGGCGGTGAGCGCGGCCTCGAGCAGTGCCGTGGCGATTTGCGCGTTGCGGCGCTGCCGGGACAAGGACTCCACGTAGAGGCGGATGTTTTTGACGGCCTTGTCGAAATTGAGGGCGTTGTCGTGGCAGAGGCCGAGCCAATAAAAGACCTCGGGGTGCAGCAGGGCAAAGGACTCGTCCTCGCGCACCAGGGTGGTCAGGGCTTCAATGGCGTCCTCGCACTCGGAGGAGTCCGCCGGGTCGCCGTGGAGAAAGTGGAGGTAGCCCTTGAGGTGCAGCATGGGCGCGCCACCGTTGCGCCACAGTTGCTCGGGCATGTTCATGAAGAGCTTGTAGGCGTGCCGGTGGGCCTGCTTGTCGAGGGCCCGCTGGATTTGCCCCACGGTGTCGGCGAGCTCGGCGCGCAGCGCTTCGGTCATGCTCGGGGCGTACAGCGGCGCGTGCAATGCCGGGGCCTCCGGGCGCGTGCGGCCTTCGAGCAGCGAGACCGCCTCGTCGGCGAGTTGCACCGACGGGTCGGTGGGCGCCAGCAGCAGGGCTGCGGTGGCAAAGGTGCGCGCCTCTCGCTTGCGGCCATTGGCGAGCAGCGACAGGGCCATGCGGGCGCGGTGCTGGGCGCCGTCGGGGCTATCGTCGAAGCCCTGGAGCGCTCCGTGCAGGCGGGCGTACTCCCACGTCTCGCTGTAAATGGTGGCGAGGTACCCCTGAAACTTGCGAAACGAGATGAGGTCGTGGGGCGCCGAAAACTCGATGATGGCGTTGTCGTCGGTGTTGATGACTTGTTCGCGCAGGTCTAAGAAGCGCTCGCCGTCCGCGGTCACAGAGGTGTAGGCGTCCACCTCGTCGCGGTCCACCAGCAGGATGCGCGCCAGCACGTCGGTCTCCTGAAAGATGTAGGCGCGAGAGAGCTCGTCGCGGATGCGCGGATCGTCGAAGAGGGCCGCCAAGCGCGCGCGGTCGAGTGCAATGGGCGAAAACGAACCCAGCAGCACGGTGTCGGAGGAGAGGTCCTCGGCGGTGAACAGCATCACGTACGGGTAGACGTCGGCAAAGGTGCGGAAGATGGTGCGGATGTTGGCGGGCGAGAGTTCGTAGAGCTGCACCCACTGGGCGAAGATGCCGCCCTCCTTGAGCGCCAGCGAGGAAGAGGCGAAGCTCTCGCGGGTGAACATATTGGCCACCCCGGTGATCCACGGGTTGGAGGGCTCGGAGATGATGACGTCGTAGCGGCCCGGGCGCGTGGCCAAGAAGTTGCGGCCGTCGTTGGCGTACAGCGCGAGGCGCTCGTTGATGACGTAGGTGTTGGGATCGCTGTACTGGAAGAGCGGCGAATCTTCGCGGCGGTACACCAGGTGGTTGACGTCGAACTCGGGGTCCACCGGGCTGTCCTCCATGCGGCCGAACACGCGGGACGCCGCCACCACCGCGGCCTCCAGCTCGATGCAGTCGACGTGCTTCACCGGGAACTGCAGCGCCGATCCCACCGTCACCCCCGACCCGAAACCGATGATGGCCACATCGAGATCGTCGGGGCCCTGGGGATGAAAGAGCAGCGGATAGGCCGCCACCATGATTTGCGTGGGCATGTCGTCGCCGTTGGAGGCATCGACCTTGCCGTTGTTTTTGAGCGCGAAGTGCCGCCCCCACATCTCCACCGACACCGTGGTGGTCACGCCGTCGTAGTAGTAGCGGATGTCGGGGTCGCCCCAGGCCTCTTCGTCGAGGGCGTTCTTCATTAAGGAGATGCGAAAGACCCCCAGGGTCATGGCCGCCGGGTCCCAACTGGGCACGCCGAAGAAGAAGAGCGCGCTCAAGGCGCCCACGGGCAACGTCATCAGGGCTTTGCGCGGCAGGCGAAACCCCGCGTGGGCCCAGAACATGCCCAGGCCGATGAACACGTAGAGGAAGGTCGACAGGTAGTACGAGATCTGCATGCCGGCGCCGTTGAAGTGGCGCGAGAAGAGCGGCACGAAGACAAAGGCCGACAAAAAAGAGCCCGCGATGGAGCCCGCGGTGTTGACCGCGTACACGCGCCCCACGTCTCGCCCCACCGATTGAAAGTGATTGGAGAGCAGGCGGATGGTGAGCGGGAAGGTCGCGCCCATGCCAAAGGTCACGGGCAGCACCGCCATGGCCGCCACGGTGAACATGAGAAACTGCACCAGCCCCACGTGGTCTTCGTAGGCGACGATGTTGGTCGTGACCATGCGGGCGAAGAGCTGGGGCAGATCGTCGATGTAGATGTAGCTGAGCATGGCGGTGGCGGCGATGCCGAGCTCCACGAAGGCCAGCACCAAGAGCGGGTTGGCCACGCGCCGCGACAAACGGTTGAAGGCCGCCGAGCCCCCGGCCAGTCCGATGAGGAACGCGATGAGCACAATGGCAAACGAGTACACCGACGAGCCGATGATCATCGCCATGGCGCGGTTCCACACCACCTGCAGGTTCATCGAGGCCAGGCCCGACAGAAAAAATGCCGCCAGCACAAAGCCGCGCGCGGCGGGCGTCGCTTCGAAGGCGGGCGTGGGCGCGGTGTCGAGCACGGCGTCGAGTTCGTCTTTCAGCGCTTTCTCTTCGGGGCTCTCGCGAAAGACGATGCGGTGGCGAAAGACCACGATGAGCACGGCCAGCACCAGGTTGATGGTGGCGGCGGTGTAGTTGGTGGCGGCGAGCCCGATGGTGCGCAACAGCACGAAGGTCGCCAGGAAGACGCCGGCAATGGCGCCGATGGTGTTGATGGTGTAGAGCAGCCCCACGCGCTCGCTCACGCGCTTCATGTGGCGCTCGCTGTTGACGATGTGTCGCGACAAGAGCGGCAGGGTCGCCCCCATGCACGTGGTGGGGATGAGCAGCAACAGCGCCACCGCCGCAAAGCGCACCATCGAGTAGAGCATGAAGTTGTTGGCGAAGCGGTCGGTCATCCACAGGTTAATGACGGGAAAAAACACCTGGATGATGGTGGGGATGAACAGGGCGCTCAGCCCCACGATGCCCTCGGCCACGGCGTATCCCACGGCGGGGGCCTTGAGCTTGTCGGCGTAACGCCCAAAGAGCCAAGAGCCCAGCGCCAGGCCGCCCATGAAGCAGGTGAGCACCGTCGAGATGGCCAGGGTGGTGGCGCCAAACACGTGTTCGAGGTGGCGCGTCCAGATGATCTCGAGGGTGAGGCTCGAGATGCCCGACAGCACAAATGCGATCAACAACAGCGGGTGCACAGTACCTCCGAGCCCGACTCAGGCGCCGCCGCCGTGGGCCACCGACCACGCCGACGGGTCTTCTTGCCACGTCGCGATGACCGCCGCTTCTTCTGCGCTCAGATGGCCACGCGCCTGGGCTACGTCCATCAGCGCGCGAAAATCTGTCAACGCCACACAGGGGATGCCCGCCGCGGCAAACTTTTCGGTGGCCACCGCCAGACCGTAAGTGAAGATGGCCAGCACGCCCAAGAGCTGCGCCCCTTCGGCCACGAGCCCCTCGGCCGCCTGCAGCGAGCTGCCGCCCGTCGAGATCAAATCTTCAATGAGCACGACCCGTTGCCCGGTTTGGAGCTTGCCCTCCACCTGGTTGCCCTTGCCGTGCCCCTTGGCCGCGCCGCGCACGTACACCATGGGCAGCGACATCTCGTCGGCCACCCACGCCGCGTGGGGAATCCCCGCCGTGGCGGTTCCGGCGATGACCTCCGGCGCCCAGCCCTGCGCGCGCATCTGGGACACAAACGCGCGGGCCACCGCCTTGCGCCCCACGGGGTCGGACATGATGAGGCGGTTGTCGCAATAAATCGGCGAGTGACGCCCAGAGGCCCAGCGAAAGGGCGGATCGCTGCGCAAGGCCACCGCGTTGAGGTCGAGCAGGATGTCGGCAATGCTTCGGTTCATTTTTGTTCTCCTTGACTTGCATCACCGGAAACCACCTCCAGGCGCAGCAAGCTGAAAATCACTTCTTCTCCGGGGTGCGCGGCCAGCTTCACCCGGCGCTTCACGAGCCCGGTGCCCGGCGCCCACCACATAACCTCTTGGCGAAAGGGCGCGGCGGTCGAGGCGTCCAGCACGGTGCGTCGCTTGCCTGCGCGGATGTCGAGGCGCCCCAACCACTCCACGCGCCACGCCGAGAACACCCCGGCGGGCACCACCATGTCCATTTGTCCCACCACGTGGGCGCGATCGGTTTGCGTGGCCTGGGCGGGCTCCAC
The DNA here is from genome assembly GCA_012522445.1 of Myxococcales bacterium. GTDB lineage: Bacteria > Myxococcota_A > Polyangia > JAAYKL01 > JAAYKL01 > JAAYKL01. Next base: position 27,216 of record JAAYKL010000002.1, read on the forward strand.
AAAGCTGCGGCGCTGCGCATCCTGTGATTCGTAATGAACGCGGCGCGACATCCGTTGCTGCCAGGTGGCCTGGGGCAATACCTGCCGCATCTTGGGCAACAGCGCGCCGGTCAGCTCCGGTGCCGCCTCGTCTGTGTCTGTGTCCGCGTCCGGGCTTACCGGCACCGGATTGCGCAGCGCATCCGCGACGTAAAACGGAAACCCCGCAAAGCGCAACACGCCCTCTTCCAGGTAAATGGGTACGGACTCGCGCGCATTGTCGAAGCCCACGCGCATCTCTCCGGGCGCGTCTTCGGTGGGCACGCGCACCACCTGCATGTGCCAATACCGGGCATCGATGAGGCGCGGCGCCCCTTCGACCAGGTAGGTCCATTGCAAGTTGGGCACCAGCGGAAACAACGCGTGGGGCGCGTCTGACCAAGCGGCCTCTTCCGGCGATGACGGAGAACCAGTCTGCGCGGTTGCCTGGGACGCGGGGCGTGCGTCTGGGGCGATTGGAGCGGTGTTGCGAACGGCGGGCGATGCTGCGGGTGGCGCCACCGCAACCGGGGTGTCGTCACCGGTGCGCTCGGGCTCGCCAATTTGGGGAACCGGCCAAAAGACAGCCACCAACAGGCCGATGCCAATGGCGATAAGAATAATGTCGCGGGCGTGTTTCTTCATAGGGGGTGCATCACACAAAAGGGGGCATTACAGGTCCACCGGCTCTGGCAGCGGCACATCATCGTCGTCGTCGTCGTCCACCGGCGGAGACACGGGGGTTGGCTTCGTTGGCGGGGCGGGAGGCGAGATTTCCTCTGCGTCCAACACCGGGGCCTTGGCCGCCTTTCGCTCTTGGGCGCGGGCTTCTTTTTCGGCGCGGGCCTGGGCCTTGGCGTCCATCTCGGCTTGGGCGCGGGCCTCTTTCTCGGAGCGCTTTTGCAGGCGCGCCTCCTTGCCCGGCGGCAACACGCGCTGACCGCTCTCTTCGCACACCCAGGCGTCGTCTTTTTCGAGCTTCCAGAGGGTCTTTTGGTTGCAACCGGCCAAGCCCCAGCGCACGCAGGCGCCCAAGGCCGTCGACTCCACGCACGTGGCCCGAATCTGCGACTCGTCGCACTTCGTTTCGGCGGCCATGATCGGCTTGATGCGCGAGAGCACCTCGGCATTTCGCGACGTCGATGCCGCGCCACAACCGCACAGCGCCCAGATGCCCAGTCCCAAACTCATTCCCAGTACAAATGCTTTTTTCAGTCGATGCGACATGGTCTCCCTCAATTGCTGTACACAGAGCCTACAATTACCAAACGTCGGGCGTGAACAAAAGAAAACAAAGCAGATCTCACCACGCCACCGGTGGACGCACAGCAAATCTCATCTCTCACCGCTGTCGCGGCGCGTTCTTCCCCAGTCTCCCAAGCAAATCCCCGCAGCGCGGACACTTTTGCAACCGGCAATTGCAGTTCGCTTGCGCAGCGAAACCAACATTGCCGCGGCGACGGGTCGGCGGTCAAATTCGCAGTGAATCGCAGTGAAGCTTGGCGTTGGTGGGTTTCGTTTTGGGTCGCTTGGCCAAATTGTGCTTCGCCCGCTTTACCTGCCGAGGTCCACCGAAGGCTTATGGAGATGCAAAAACATTCCGACAGTCGACGGACATTTGGCCTTGCCCTGAATTTGTGGACAGCTGACTTAATGGGGATAATCCCCGGAGGAGGCAGTGATGTCCAAACGAAAAAGAAGAACTTTTACGAAAGAGCAGAAGGCTGACGCGGTGCGGCTGGTACGGACGAGCGGAGAGTCGATCGGGACGGTAGCCCGTAACCTCGAC
>JAAYKL010000046.1 GCA_012522445.1 Myxococcales bacterium
CCTGCAGAAACGCGTCGGAGGCATCGACGAAGTGCAGGTGTTGGTCGAGGCCCATGTCGCGGTACATCTCGAGGACGCGGGCGCTCTCGCCTTTGCGAATCATGCCGTAGTCGACGTGCAGCAGATGCAGGCGCTCGCCGCCTATGGCCCGGGACAAGAGCTGGGCCGCCACGTTGGAGTCGGCGCCGCCCGAGGCCAACAAGAACGCTGATTGGTCGCCCTTTTGCTGTTGGATGGCCAGCACCTGGGCGTCGATGTAGGCGTCCATGGTCCAGGTGGGGGCGCAGCCGCAGGTGGTGAGCGCGAAGTTGGCGAGCTGTGCCGCGCGCTCCGGTGAATCGTCGGCAGCGGCGCCGTCGGTGCCCAGGTCGAGGATGGGCACAGCGAGATCGCGAAGGGGCGCGGTGACGGACGCGGTGTCGAAGTCGGTGTCGGCGTTGTTTTTGGCATCGGCGTTGGGCGTGGGTGTGCCCGCCAATACGATGCCCTTCACCCCGGCAAAGGCGCTCGGCGCTTCGTGGGGATGCCGGATTTCGGAGAAGACGTGGGCGCGGCGGATGAGGGTGGCGGCGAGGTGCGCGGACGGCCCTCCCAGGTCTACTACGGCGATGGTGTCGTGCTGTCGTTTGTGCATTTCGGACTCGCTTGCGGTTTGTATATAGGATGGATACCTTACATTACAGGCAGCGGCTATACCCCAATTTTTGCCGCCGCAGATAGGCAGAAAATGACGAAACCCACGCCCCAGCGCCCCGCGATTTTTCGCTCGCCGATGCCGCCCGAACCGGGTCACCGTCGGCGCGCGGCGATCTTCGCGCTGGTGTCCACCCTGGCCCACGCGGCGGTGGTGCTGGCCCTGGGGCAATTCTTTTCGCCCGCGGCGGTGCCCGAGGCGGGGTACACGTTTCTCGTCCCGGCGCCCAAGGAAATCGAGCCCCCCGCGTTGCCGCCAGAGCCCGAACCCGAACCCGAACCCGAACCGGAGGCCGAGCCCGAGCCCGAGGTCATTCCGCCCAAGCCGCCCCCGAAGCCGCTCCGCGCCCAGGCGACCCCCAAGCCCGCGCCCGCGCCCGAGCCCCAAGCCGCGCCCAAGCCCCGGCGCATGCTCGACATCGACATGGGCGCCACGGTGAACGCCGGCGACGGCCCCTTGGTCAATGTGGGCAAGTACCAGCGCGGCGTGCCCGGCGGCACCGGCATCGGACCGGGCAAGGGTGGCGAAGGCGACAGCCCCACGGCGAACCGCGCGGCCACCAGCGTGCCCACCGCCGCCGCCAAGCTCGACCGTCCCAAGCGCCTCGGCCAATCGACGCAGCCCGCCTACCCGCCCCAACTGCGCGCCCAGGGCATCGAGGGCAACGTGGTGGTCGTCATCGACATCGACAAATCCGGCGCCGTCACCCAGGTCAAGGTGCTGCAGAGCTCGGGCTATCGCGAGCTCGACGACGAAGCCGTGGTGGCGGCCAAACGCGACCGCTACACCCCAGCGGCCATGGGCGGCACACCGGTGCCCTACTCCCTCAAATACACCTACAAATTCCGAATCCGCGGAGCCTAATTTATGCCCCACGCCCCCCGACGACGCCGACACACCCCCGCTTTGCCCCGACCATCCCGGCTGTCCCGGCTGCCGTTGCTGCTGCCGTTACTGCTGGCGCTCCTCGGCACGTCCCTCGGCTGCAACGAGTCCTTCGAAGCCTTCACCACCGTGAGCGACCTGCGCCTGCTCGGCATCGCCGCCACCCCGCCCGACCTCCACAGCGGCGACGCGGCCCAACTCACGGCCCTGGTGGTCCAATCCCCAACCGACGCGCGCCCCCTCAGCTACCACTGGCGCTGGTGTCCGGTGGGCGCCGATGCCCAGGGCCACACCGACTGCCCCATCTCGCAGGCGCAATTCGACGACCTGCTCCGCACCGCTGGCCTCGACCCCCGCGACACCTTTGCGCCCTTCGATCTCGGCGACGCCCCCGAGGCGACCCTTGGCCACACCCTGCCCGCCGCCGCCCTGCGCGCCCTGTGCACCCTGGCCTTTTCGCAAGCCGCCCCGACCTTTATGTCGCTGCCCCGCTGCGCGCACAGCCTGCCCATCACCGTCACCCTCGACGTCACCGACGGCGACAAAACGATCCGCGCCACCAAAAAGATACGCCTCCTCACCGACGACGCGCTGCCCCCCAACGCCAACCCGCGCTTCGGCACCCGCATCACCGCCACCGACAGCGACGGCCGCACCATCACCCTGCGCCCCGACGCGCCCACAACTTTGGCGGGGCACCGCACCTGGCGCATCCGCGTCGACATCCCCGAGGACGCCTCCGAGTCATTTGTCCCGCTGCCCGACGACGACGGCGACAGCGGCGCGACAGCCCCTGACCCGGTCCGCGAAATTCTCTTCATGACGTGGTTTGTCGGCGGCGGCGAAATGAAGTTCTCGCGCACCGGTTTTTACGACGGCGCGACGCCCTTCGACGACCTGCGCCACAACGAGTGGACCGCGCCCAAGGCCGCAGATGCGCCAGATGTCGTGCCGCTCTACTGGGTGCTGCAAGACGAGCGCGGCGGCGTGGCCTGGACCTCTCGCGACATCGTCCTGGCGGAGGAGACCCCGTGAGGCGCGCCCGGTTTGCAAAGCGCGCGCTGATCTTGGCGGGTGTCTTCCTGTTGGTGTCCACCGGTGCCTGGGCGCAAAACACCGGCGCCAAAACAAAAGAAGCCGAAGCCAAAACAAAAGAAACCGAAGCCGACGCCCCGGTCATCGTCCCGCCGGTGCTCGAAGCGCACATCGACGCGCCCTACCCCGAGGACGCCCTGCGCGACGGCATTGAAGCCGAGGTGGTGCTGGCCATCGACATCGACGAACGCGGCGCCGTGGAGGCGGTCTCCGTGCTCACCCCCGCCGACCCGCCGGGATACGGCTTCGACGAGGCCGCAATCAAAGCCGCCGAGCAGTTTGTGTTTGCCCCCGCCACCGAAGACGGCGTGCCCATCCCCGTCCGCATCGCCTACCGCTACGGCTTCGCCCTACCCGCGGCCCCAAGCGACGAAGGCGACCCAACCGCTGCCGACACCGACGACACCGACGACACCGACGCGCCCGCCGCTGCGCCCCGGCCCGACCCCGTCATCAACTTTCGGGGCGTGCTCAAAGAGCGCGGCACGCGTCTGCCCATCTCCGGCACCACGGTGACCCTCTTCCGCGACGACAGCGACGAGGCCTGGGAGACCCTCACCGACGCCGACGGCGCCTTCGCCTTCGCCGACCTCACCCCCGGCGACTGGAAGGTCTTCGCCCATCCCCCGGGCTACTACCCCTTGCGCACCACCGACCACGTGGCCCAAGGCGCGCGCACCGACGCGACCTACCACATCGAAAAAGCCGACTACAATCCCTACGACGTGCTCGTCGAGGGCGACCAAATCAAAAAGGAAGTGAGCCGCACCACCCTGGCCACCCGCGAAATTGAAAAAATCCCCGGCACCTTCGGCGACGTCATGGCCGTGGTGCAAAACCTCCCCGGCGTGGCCCGCAGCAATCCCCTGACCGGGCAAATCGTCGTGCGCGGCTCCTCGCCCGAAGACACGCAGGTCTTCATCGACGGCGTGGCCATCCCCATCATCTATCACTTCGGCGGCTTCCGCAGCGTCATCCCCCTGGGCATGCTCGACAAGCTCGACTTCTACCCGGGCAACTTCACCGCGGAGTTCGGCCGCGGCACCGGCGGCATCGTCGACGTGGGCATCAAACGCCTGCGCCCAACCAAGATCGGCGGCTACGTCGACCTCAACCTCATCGACGCCGGGGTGTACCTCGAGGCCCCCATCGGCGACAAATTCGCCCTCGCCGCTGCCGTGCGCCGCAGCTACATCGACGCCATCATGAAGGGCGTGGTGCCCGACGACGCCGGCGTCAACCTGCTGGCCGCCCCGCGCTATTACGACTACCAGTTCCTCGCCTCCTGGCACCCCAACCCGCGGCACGAGCTGCAAGTCTTCGTCTTCGGCTCCGACGACCGCTTCGAAGTCGTGGTCGACAACCCCGCAAACCTCAGCCCCCTCTTGCGCGCCAACGACGCCGCCACCTCCACCACCTTTTACCGCACGGTGCTCTCCTACCGCTTTGCGCCCTCGGAGCGCTTTCACAACACCCTCAAAATCTCCGCGGGCCACAACTGGGTCTACCTAGGCCTCGGCGACCAGTTCTTCCTCGACACCGACACCTACGTCGCGCAAATCCACGACGCCGCGCGCATCCACCTCAGCCACGGCATCGCCCTGGTCACCGGCGTCGACTACCTGCTGAGCCGCTCCGACGTCTCGCTGCGCATCCCGCAGTTTCCCAAAGAGGGCGAGACCGCCAACATCGACCCCTCGCAAACCCGCACCACCACCGTGAGCGGGCAATACCACCACTACCCGGGTTTCTTCTTGCAACTGGAGACGCGCTTCTTCGACCGCCTGACCCTCATCCCCGGCGTGCGCTTCGACTACTTCTCCCGCGTCGACACCGTGGCCCTGGGGCCGCGCTTCAACGCCCACTTCGACCTCACCGAGCAGTGGCGCCTCAAGGCCGGAGTGGGCCTCTACCACCAGGAGCCCTCCTTTGACGAGACCGACCCGGTGCTGGGCAACCCCGCCCTGGGCCTGGAGTCCGCCGTGCACTACGCGGCGGGCTTCGAGTACCGCCCCTGGCCCCACGTCGTGGTGGACGCCACGGGCTTCGTCAAAACCATGCGCGACCTGGTGAGCCGCAGCGACGAGCTGGTCACCCGGGACGGCCACACCGTGCCCCGCAACTACGCCAACGACGGCGCCGGGCTCGTCTACGGCCTCGAGCTGCTGCTGCGCCACGACCTCCACCGGCATTTCAGCGGCTGGGTGAGCTACACCCTGTCCCAGGCCCTGCGCAAGGACGCACCCGGCGACGACTGGCGCGACTTCGACTTCAACCAGGCCCACATCCTGGCGGTGGTGGGCACCTGGCACCTGCCGCGCAACTGGGGCATCAGCGGGCGCTGGCGGCTCGTGAGCGGCAACCCCTACACCCCCGTGGTGGGCAGCATTTACAACGTCGAAGAGGCGGGATACCGGCCCGTGTACGGCGCGTCCAACAGCAAAACCTATCCCCCCTTTCACCAGCTCGACGTCCGCATCGACAAGCGCTGGGTGTACCGCCTCTGGATTCTCGAGGCCTACCTCGACGTGCAAAACATCTACAACAGCCCCAACACAACCGGCTACAGCCACAACTACGACTACAGCCAGCGCCGGCCGCAACAGGGCCTGCCCATCCTGCCGGTCATCGGCCTTAAAGGAGAGTTCTGATGCGCTGCCGCCCCGCGAAGGTCTTGTTTGTCGCCGCCCTACTGCTGGGAAGCGCGCTCTTGGCCGTCCCCCAGGCCCGCGCCTTTGACGACCTCATCTCGCCCCGATCCCGGCAGGGTTACTACATCTCGGCGGGGCCCACCTTCGGCATGTCCCTGGTGCGCTCCGAGGGGCGCAACACCGGTCCCTGGCCCGGGCCCGGCATGCAATTTCGGGTGGGCGAAACCCTGGCGCCTTGGGTGGCCTTGGGCGTGGGCTTCGCGTCGGGTTGGGGCTTCCAGGACAACTACCGCATCACCTCGGGCAGCGTCTCCCTGGAGGCCACCTTCACGCCGTTGCCGTCCTTCTTCGCCGTGGTGGGCGCGGGGGCGGGCTGGCTCGACGTCACCCGGCGACAATCCGGCATGGACGAAATCATCGGCCGCTTCAGCGCCAGTTACTCCCTGGCCGTGGGCTGGGACATCTTCTTCAAGGCGCGGCGTCCCAAGGCCTACCAAAGCGGCGGCGTCTCGCTGGCCCCGATGTTGGGCACCCAGCTCTCGCCCTCCAATGCGGCGACCTCGTCTTATTTGTTTTGGGTGGGGATGAATGTGACGTGGTGGAGCGGCTACGCCCGCAATCGCCTCGACCTGCCCCCCGAAGTGGCGTTTTAACCCGCGGCGTTTTCAGCGATATTTTGAACGGCGGTGTTGGGCGAGGCGGCGTTGTCAACGGCGGCGCCCAGGGCTTACATCAGGGCGTTTTTCACCAGCATGTCCATGTCGTCGGCCTCGACCCCCAGGGCCTGGGCCACCTGCATGAGCAGGTCGCGCTCCGTGGCCGAGAGCTCGCCGTCCGCTGCCACCGCCATCACGAGCTCGACCATCAGCGCGTTGCGCGAGGCAAAGCCCTCAATGCCCGCCACCAGCGCCTCGACGTCGTCGTCCAGATTGCGGCGCAGCACCTCCTTGCGCTCCGCGTCGGTGAGCTCCCAACGCGCCATCAGGTTGTCGATGAATGCGCGCTCGTCGTCGGTGACCTGTCCGTCGGACAAAATGGCCTGGGCCACGGCGCTGCAAATTTTAACGCGGTCTTCGTGCTGCATGTTGCTCTCCTTAAAAGGGCCCGCTGCGGGGCGACAGATAACTCCCAATCTCTCGTGTGGAACACGCGCAATGTAGTACAAGCGCCGCCCTTCTTCAACTCGCAACCCACCGCTCTCCGCGCCCCATCTTTGCCGCAAATTTGAGACGGACAGTTAATCTTGTCCGCATCATAAGCAGTTTAAAATGTCCGCACGTTGCTCATTTTCTCACCCTGTTTTCTTCTCGGTAGGAAACGACACGGCACCGCCAAAGTGTGCGAGCGGTTCGCGAACCGTCCGTACACCGAATATGTCAATGAAAACAAAGTGTTGAGGCGTGATTATGCGGGTGTTTTGAATCGCACAGAGTCATTCCTTGGGCTCAAATGCTCCTCAATTGGCAACGCAATGTAAACGCAAACCGCCTCGAAGGGGAGTGAGGGCTATTTCACCCGACGGAGACACGTGAAAAAGATATTCATGTCTTTCAACTGCCCTGCAATTTGTACATTGCTCTTCCAGGCTACGTCATCCCGGTCTTTAACTGTTTCTGACGTCCAGCCCCGGGGAATGTGAGTCCAAGTAGGTGCAAACGAAAACAAGCTGTTGCAACGGCTATCGACATTGCCAAAGCAGGTGTCGCAATATCCGCTTCGCATCTGCAAGACATCGTCATCGCAACCCCCAAGGAGGTTTACGAAATCTTGTCGGGTGGGCAGTATCCAATCGGAGTGACCGCCAAGCACTAGATCGTCACATGCTTCAAGGGCTTGGTACCAAGTGTCTTTAAAAACCTCTCCCCTTCGCCAACACACCCCGAATTCGGCGTCATAGACGCCCCAACTGGAATTGCACGCGGTTTCGAGGTCTACTGGACCAGATGGGACGCTGTCGCTGTTCGTGTCACGGCCACTGTCGTCTGGCTTGCCGGTGTCGCTGCCGTTGTTCTTTCCGGTATCGCTATCATCTGGCTTGCCGGTGTCGCTGCCGTTGTTTGTGTCACCACCGTTGTCGTTGCTATCTCCGGAGCCATTACCACCATCGTTCGAGCACCCCAGGGCGATGACAAACAGCCCCAAGACACCCAGCAACGCCAAAACAGTGTGTGATTTTAAAAGACGCATAAGTCCCTCCCCACGGTGATGTCACCAGCAACAAGTAAATGATGCAAACATCGTATGCGAAACACAGCGTCCAAGACATCCCCAAAGTTTGGTGTGCACCCGCCAGGGGCAAAACGGAACGAAGGGCGAGAAGGAGAACCGCCCGTGCACATCATCAATATCGCTTCAGCGATCATTTCATTTGGGCAAATCTGCACAAAAAGAATCTTTTTTGCGCTCAACAGGAAACTTTCCCGAAAAGCGGCCGATGTACCAGTAGCGGAAACGCGCGCAGCGAAATGCATGAAGTGACATGAGGCGAAATGCAAAACGCGACATGCAGCGAAAAGCACGACGCAACGCGCAGCTACCCTTCCGCCAAAAGGAGGCCACTTGCCCAACCACGATGCGGGATTTGCCGCGGATGGAGTTCTTTTTGCTCCAAATGAAAGACCTGCAAGAAGAGGACCTCGCGGAAATGTCGCCGGAAAATTTTGTGGCGGCGTTGTTTCGGGTTGAGCATGCGCGCACCGAGGGTGTTATATTGGAACGAGCGAGCGAGTTGCACGCCTTGGTGCGGCAGTCATCCACTGCGGAGACGCTGCTACCCGCTATCGGCGCTTGGTTTGACGGCGTGTTTCGCACGACGCTAACGTCACGGGGAGTCGACGCTGCGCGGATTCCCCGATTTGAGAACTTGGAGGGAGAGCAGACCATGTTGGCCGAAACCTTGGGTAACATCCTGGACGAAAGACATGAGAAGGGCCTGCAAGAGGGCCTGCAGAAGGGCGAAGCCCGAGGGATCGCCAAGGGCCGTGAGGAGGGCCTGCAGAAGGGTGAAGCCCGGGGGATCGCCAAGGGCCGTGAGGAAGGCCGTGAGGAAGGCCGTGAGGAAGGCCTGCGTCTCGGTGCATTGTCGAGCCTGTTGAAGCTCGTCGAAATGAAATTCGGTGCGATTGCAGATGCCGACAAAGAACGCCTTTCGCAGCTCGACCGCAACCAAATCACCCACGCCCTCTCTCGCATTTTAACCGCCACCACCCTTGAGGAAATTTTGTAGCCATAAAACCCGTCCTGGACGCAGTTCGATGCGGGGGAGAAAACAGGTCTGCACATATGTGCAGATGTTAACCTATTGAAATCATTGCACATTATTTTACGTTTTTGAAATTCGGCCAAATACTGTCCCGGTGCGAGACAGATATTGTCCCATTCTGGACGGCAGAAAAGTAGGACCAGCGGGACCCGTAGAATGCCGCGGGGAAAGTAGGACTGGTGGGACCAGTTGGACCGGTGGGACCAGTTGGACCGGTGGATGCCGAGGGGAAATCGGAAAACGGACACAATTAACTGCTGGTGGTCCGGACATTTACACCGCTCTCCGCGCCCCATCTTTGCCGCGAATTTGAGACGCCGCCTCCTTTCGGGCTACCATACGTCCATGCGCTTTGTTTTTCACACACCAACGCTCCTCCTCGCCTGTGTCTCGGCCCTGATCGCTGCCGCCTGCGGTGCCCCTGCCGCGCCCCGCCACACCACGCCATCCGCCGCGCCCCAAACCCAGACACCGGGCCAGCGCCCCGCCGTGCGCCTCGACCCCAGCGAGGAGACCATCGCCCTCAAGGGCAACCAGAGCCCCGCAGCCGCGCAGTCCAAGGAGAACACCGACAAGCGCATGCAAGGCTGGGACGTCACCGCCGAGAAGGTCCAGGCCGTGGCCGATATCGTGCGGCGGGCAGCGGCGCAAAACGGCATCGGCGCCGACCTGATTTACGGCGTCATCTGGGTGGAGTCGCGCTTCAACCCCAAGGCCGTCTCGCCGGTGGGGGCCCAGGGCCTCATGCAGCTCATGCCCAAGACAGCCGAGTACTTGGCGGGGCTTATCTCCTGGAGCGGCAAGTACGACGCCTTCGACCCGGAGTTCAACATCGCCGCGGGCAGCTACTACATCGCGCGCCTCATCAAGCAGTTCGACGGCGACCTCGACCTGGCCCTGGCCGCCTACAACGCCGGTCCCACCAATATCCGCCGCTGGATGAACAACACCGGGCTGCCCAAGGTGTCCATCGAGTACTACACGATGGTCCAGACCGCGCGGCACTACTTCGGCGGCGACGCACAGGGCCCAGGCGCGACACACAGCTCCGGTACCGCCGTGGCCGAGGCGGTCATCCCCACCAGCGCCGCCCTAGATCGCCTGGGGCTCGCCATCCTCATCTCGGGGTATTCGCTAAACGCCGTGGGGCGCGACCGGCCCAACGAAATCGAACCGCTCAACTAGCCAGGTAGGTCTCAATGGCCTTGGAAATGGTGCGCCAGGTCCACACGCGTTTCTCGTCGTCGACCTCGAGCACCGTGACGCGAAAGCCGAAGCGCTCGGAGCAAAAGCCCGTCAGGGGCACGACGCAGATACCCTCGGCGGCCAGCAGGTAGTAGGCAAAGCGCTTGTCCGCGGGCACGCCCTGCACCTTTTCTTCGACAAAGGCGCGCGCCTCGGGGTTGGCGATGGGCAGGGTTTGGCGGTCGTTGAGCACGCCCTCGTCGAAGAGCACCGGCATGTAAAAGGCGCCCTGGGGACGGATGACGTGCACGCCCTTGGTCGCCTCGAAGATGTCCACGGCCTCGTTGACGCGGTGTTCGAAGGCGCGCAGGCGGTGCTCCATGTGGCCGGGGTAGCGCGGGTCGGACATCACGATGGGAATGGAGTGCTGCGGCAGGCTGGTGGAGCACACCTCGAGCATCTTGGCGTTGATGACGCTGGTGATGTACTCGGCGAAGTCCTGGTCGCGGTCCTGGTTGAACACTTCGATCCAACCGCAGCGCCCGCCGGGCCAGGGGTACTCCTTGGAGATGCCCTTGAGCGCGATGCCCGGCAAGTCGCCGATGACCTCGGAGAGGTGGGCGGTTTGGGCGCCGTTGTACAGGATGTTGCAGTAGATTTCGTCGGCGATGACCATCACCCGGTAGCGGCGGGCAATGGCGACGATTTTTTCGAGGATGTCGCGCGGGTACACCGTGCCGGTGGGATTGCCCGGGTTGATGAGCAGGATGCCGGCGATGGTGTCGTTGTAGCGGATTTTGTTTTCGAGCTCTTCGAGGTTGGGCATCCAGCCCTTTTCGGGCACCAGGTCGTAGGTCAGGTGCTCGTAGCCCGAGTGGGCGGCCTCCGCCGAGGAGTGCGTGGGATAAGCGGGCGACGGTCCGATGATGCGGGCCTCGCGCTTCATGGTGCCGAAGAGGCGCGCCACGGCGTCACCTAAGCCGTTGAAGAAGATGATGTCCTTGGGGGTGATTTGGCAGCCGCCCCGGGCGTTGACCTGGCGGCTCAAGAACTCGCGTGCTTCGAGCAGGCCTTGGGTGGCGGTGTAGCCGTAGGTCTCGTCGGTGGCCACGAGCTTGCCGATGATTTCTTTGATCCACTCCGGCAGGGCCTCGCCCTTGTGTACCGGGTCGCCGATGTTCTCCCACGACTTCATCTCCACGCCCAAGGCGCGCAGGGTTTCGGCCACGGCCACAATTTCGCGAATCTCGTATTTGAACCGTCCGGCATCCAGGTGGACAATGCCTCTTCTCAAGTATCTCATGTTGTTCCCGCCTCCAGCGTCGCGGCGCCGCCAACATCGGGCGCCACAAGTTCGCCTGGAAGCTATTATAAATGCGGCGACTTTGACAAGCGCTTCCCCAAAAAGATCGCCCCGCCCCACCCGGTCATGTGTACGGGCGGTTCGCGTTCCCCTGCATTTCCAGTTCACGTGTATGAATTGATGTAATTGTAGTCAGTATGGGTCAGGGGTGGTCAGGGGACGATGCAGAGCCAGTTCTCATCGGGATGCGGCACAGTGCCAGAGGCACACATGTTCCCGCGACAGTAGTTGGCCCCGGGACCAGCGCAGTCGTAGTCGAGCGCGCCGCACCCGCAGTCGCAGTCACCGTCGCCATACCAATAATCGGAACAGGTCCACTCAGCGGGCACGGGAGGAAGGGGTACACAGAGCCAGTTCTCGTCGGGATGCGGTACCAGCCCTTGGTTGGTGCAGGCGTCACTCCATTCACAATCCGTGGCATAGGGGCCGGCGCAGCCGTAATCCAGCGCGCCGCAGCCGCAATCGCAGAAGCCATCACCGTACCAATCGGGATCGCAGGTCCACTCAGCGGGCACGGGAGGAAGGGGTACACAGAGCCAGTTCTCGTTGGGGTCTACCGTTAGCCCTTGGTTGGTGCAGACGTCAACGTAGCGGCAATAACTGCTCTCGGGGCCGGCGCAGTCAACGTCGAGGGCGCCGCAGCCGCAGTCGCACTCGCCGTCGCCGTACCAAGAGTCGTTGCAGGTCCAACCTGCGTTCTTGCAGACATTGTCGACGCAAGCCATCTCACTACCGACGCAGTGGTCGTCCTCTAGGCACGCGACGCACCTGCCCCCCACGCTGAGATCGCAGAACGCGCCCCTGGCATGGCCCACACAATCGTCGTCGACGCTGCAATCTGGGGACGCCATGTAGCAGCGCCAGTTCTCACCGTCGACCGGTGCGGTGCCGCTGGGACAATCGTCTTGGTCGCACTGGCTGGCTTCGGGCCCAGCGCAGTCGTAGTCGAGCGCGCCACAGCCGCAGTCGCATTGGCCGTCGCCGTACCGATTGGCAGGGCAGGTCCAATCAGTCGGCACGGATAGATACTCACAGCGCCAATTTTCGTCGGCGTCGGGGAGCTTGCCCAATGTGCAAAATATGTTGTCACATTGGAAGTTCTCGGGCCCAGCGCAGTCGTAGTCGAGCGCGCCGCAGCCGCAGTCGCATTGGCCGTCGCCGTACCGATTGGCAGGGCATGTCCAGGCATCAGATAGGCAAAATTTGGTTTTGGGGGCGCAAGATTCACCGTCCAAGCAGTCGCCATCCGCCAGACACGCGACGCACCGGCCGGTGTCGACATCGCAAAATGCGCCGTTGGCGTGGCCCTCACAGTCGGCATCGACGCTGCAATCTGGGTTCGCCATGGTGCAGCGCCAGTTCTCATCGTCGACCGGTGCGGTGCCGCTGGGGCAATCGTTTTGGTAGCAGTGGCTGGCCTCGGGACCCGCGCAGTCGATGTCGCGCACGCCGCAGCCGCAGTCGCAGTAATCGTCGCCGTACATGTGTGGCGGGCAGGTCCAATTGGGGGGCGTGGCCAGCGGTTCGCAGCGCCAGTTCTCGTCGGCGTTGGGATAGCTGAACATGCTGCAACCGTGATATTCGCAAGACCCGACGGTATCGTCTGCGCAATCGATATCGCGCGCGCCACAGCCGCATTCGCAGAGGCCGTTATCGTACCAAAAGGGGGCGCAGATCCAATCCGCCACCGGCGCGCAAAAGCCGCCGGGGCCACACACCGGCGCGCTGCTGTCGCAATCGTCGTCGTCGAAGCACAGATCAGGGTTGTTCAGGAAGGCGGCGATCTCAAAGTCGTTGATACACAAGGTGCTGACCATGTCGTCCAACAGCAGGACGACGTTGCGGAACCACGCGTGGAAGGGTGCGCCATAGGTGACGTCGATCTCCGTGACCTCCATGGTTCCCGATACCAGCAAGTAATTCATTATCTGCATCCCGGATTGCACATGGAGCATGAAGTAGTGTTCGGTGGTGGTCGCCAAATCGACCATGCCCGGCGCGATGACGTTCGGAAGGAACCCGATGCTCAGGTCAGCCATCGCGTCACCAATCTCGAACCCCCCATGATAGATGAGCGGATCATTGCGACCTCCCATGGACTGGTAGTTCTGACCAATCAGGACCGGCGTCCCTTGGGCATCGCACCTGGCCTCGCAGGTGTTGTCGTTGCAAACATCAGGTCCGGGGCAGTCTTCGTCTTCTGCGCACATGACGCATTCGCCGGTGGCGACGATGCAAAGGCCCAAGCCGGGCTCGGTGCAGTCGGCGTCGGAGGCGCAGCCTGGGGGCGGGGTCTCGGTGTCGCCCGGGTCATCGGTCTCCGTATCGCCCGGGTCATCGGTCTCCGTGTCGCCCGGGTCATCACTCGCGGTGTCGCCCGGGTCATCGGTCTCGGTATCGCCCGGGTCATCACTCGCCGTGTCACCCGTGGGGTCACTCGCTGTGTCGCCCGTGGGATCACTCGCTGTGTCGCCCGTGGGATCACTTGCTGTGTCGCCCGGGTCGGCATCCGCGCTCCCTTTTGAATCCTTGTCGCAACCCGCGGATAGCAGCAGTGCCGCGAACAAGGCGCCCAACAGAGCCATTCTCTTTGCCATTGCATCTCCCTTTCGGTGGTTTTCGCATCCGTTCCCATGCGAGACAGAAAGCGCCCGATGTCGGCGTTTTCAATTGTCGGTCATATTCCAAATTGTGCTGTCTTTTCCGCGCGCCCGTCAATCGCTTTACGTTTTATCCGGCGTCTTCGTGCCGCGGGAAAACGGCGGGACGGTTCGCGAACAGCCCGTACACAGGAGCGGGGCCGGGAAAACGTAGGGCGGTACCTGCGTGTCTGCCCTGGTCTTGCGGGTACCCACCCTGTGGAGATGCCCCTACACCGGTAATCGATATGTGACTGAAATGAATGAGGGGCTCAGCCGTTGAAGCGGGGATAGCAGCCCAGTAGCAGCATGCTGGGGGTGAAGGCGCGCACTTTGTCGAGCACCTCGAGCACCTTGGCGTCCTGATCGGAGCCCTCGAAATCCAAGAAGAAATTGTAGGTGCCGCTCTCGGTGCGGTGCGGCATGGAGGCGATGCGGGTGAGGTTGATGTGCGACTCGGCGAAGATGCGCAGGGACTCGAGCAGCTCGCCGGACTTGTGCGCCGTGGCAAAGACGATGGAGCACTTGTCGCCCGGCACCTTCGAGGGCTCGCGCGAGAGCAGCAGGAAGCGCGTGGAGTTGGTGGGGTCGTCTTCGATGTGCTCTTTGAGGATTTCGAGGTCGTAGAGCTGGGCGCAGAGGGGCGAGGCGATGGCCGCAGCACGCGTCTTGGCGGTGTTGAGCATGCGCGCCGCACCCGCCGTGTCGTAATAGGGTCGCGGCTCCAAGCGGTTGCGCTCCAAGAAGGCCGCGCACTGGGCCAGGGCCTGCGGATGCGAATACACCTCGCGCACCTCGCGATAGTCGGTGCCCTTGGCCACCAGCAAGCAGTGGTGCACCGGCACAATCGTTTCGCCGATGACCTTGAGCGTTGTGTGGGTGAGCAGGTTGTTCACCTGTGTCACGGCGCCCTCCAGGGAGTTTTCGACCGGCACCACGCCGAAGTCGAACGCGCCCTCGGACACGCCCTCAAAGACCTCGGAGAACTTCGCGCAGGGGATGTAGGCGCTGCCCGGCATGAACGCCCGCGAGGCCATCTCGCTGTAGGCACCGTGTTCGCCCTGAAAGGCCACCAGGGGCAATTTGCGCTCTTGGAGATTTTTGCTCTCGTCCATGATGCGCTGAAAGAGCTGCTCGATAAAGCTCTCGTCCAGCAAGGCGAGGCGCGAGCGCTGGGCGTGTTCGATCACCGCGGCTTCGCGCTCTTCGTCCTTGGTGGCGGTCTTGAATGGCCGAGTGCGCAAGGACATCTCCATGCGGGCTTCGAGGAGCGAGACCAACTCTCTATCGATTTCATCTATGCGTTTGCGAATGGCTTCGAGTTTCATTTCATTACCTCGGTTTTTGGGTTGTGGCGTTGGTCGCCCGCGACATTGCGAGCAGATCGGCCAGACCAATGGCCGTCATGGATTCTAAAATGGGGGGAAAACGCAGTCCGATGCACGCATCGTGACGACCGCGCACTTCGAGCACGTCGGGCTCGCCGGTCTTCAGGTTCACCGTGTCTTGGACCATGCCGATGCTCGACGTGGGGCGTACGGCCACGCGAAAGACGATGGGGTTGCCATTGGTGATGCCGCCGTTGATGCCGCCGCTGTGGTTGGTGCGGGTGGTGCCGTCGATGTGCACAAAGGGATCGTTGAATTGGCTGCCCCGCATCTTGGCGCACGCGAAGCCCGTGCCGAACTCAATGCCCTTGACGCCGGGCACCGAAAACATCAGGTGGCTCAACACGGCTTCTACGGAGTCGAAGAAGGGCTCGCCCAAACCCGCGGGGACGCCCTCCACGCGCACCTCCACCAAGGCGCCCACGGGGACCATCTCGCGCTGCGCCGCCACCGCGGCCGCCACGGCATCTTTTTCGCCGCCGGCCTCCAACACCTGGGCGGTGATCTTCATGTCGCCCAGCAGTTTGCGCGCCACCACGCCAGCCGCCACGATGCCCACGGTGATGCGGCCCGAAAAGTGCCCGCCCCCGCGGTAGTCGTTGTAGCCGCCGTGCTTGCGGTAGGCCGCGTAATCGGAGTGCCCCGGCCGCGGCGTGTTGCGGATGTTGTCGTAGGAGCTCGGGTCCGTGTCCGCGTTGTAAAACTGAATCATGATGGGCGCGCCCGTGGTGGTGCCCTCAAAGACGCCGTTCATGATGTTGGGAATGTCTTTTTCGGCCCGGGGCGTGGTGCCGGGTTTCCCCGCACGACGCCGCTCGATGTCGGCAGAGAAGTCGGCCTCGGAGAGCGGGACGCCGCCCGGACAGCCGTCGACGCTGATGCCGACGCCTTTGCCGTGGGACTCGCCAAAAATGGTGACGCGAAATAACCTGCCAAAGCTGTTCATGAGATGTGTACCCCTAGCGCTGTCAAATCCGAGAAAAAACCCGGATAGGATTTGTGCACGGCGTCGTCGCCGCGAATCGACAATGGCCCGTCTCCGGGCAGCGCCGCCACGGCACAGGCCATGGCGATGCGGTGATCTCCGTGGGCGTCCACGGTGGCTGCGCGCGGCCGACCACCGGTGATGTGCAGGCTGTCGTCTTGCACGGACAAGGCGATGCCCATGTGGCCAAATTCGCTCTGCAGTGTTTTGGCGCGGTCGCTCTCCTTGGTGGCGAGCCGGTGCACCCCCGCGATGCGCGATGTCCCTGCGGCGTTGGCGGCCAAGGCCACCAGTGGCGGGAAGAGATCGGGGCAGTGGGCCGCGTCGAAATCGAAGGCCTGCAGGGCACCCCGGCGCACCGTGACACAGTCGCCGTCGATGTGCACGCGGGCACCGCACTGGGCCAGGGCGTCGAGGATGGCGCGATCGGCCTGGGCGGACTGGGCATCGAGGCCACACACGGAGACCGGTCCGGACAAGGCGCCGGCCACCAGCAAGGACGCCGCACCCGACCAATCGCCGGGCACCTGGTAGCGCAGGGGCGCGTAGGCCGTGTTGCCCGCAACGACGTAGTTTTCGAGTCGCTCGTCGGCCTCAATTTGGGCGCCGGCACTGCGCAGCAGGTCGAGGGTCATCTGCACGTACGGGCGGCTCTTGAGCCCGGGCGACTGAATGCGCAGCGGTTGGGCAGCGCGCGTGGCCGCCATGAGCAACCCCGTGAGAAATTGCGAGCTCGTGGTGCCGTCCACCGCGACCTCGGTGCCCCGCAGCGGTCCCTGGATGTCGAGTGGTGGGAAGCCGCCTTGGGTGTGGCACGTCGTGCCCAGCGCGCGCAGGGGCGCCACCACCATATCGACGGGACGCCGCTGCAAGGTGCCGCGCGCCACCAAGCGGTGGGGGCGATCAAAGAGGGCGGCGATGGCCGAAAACATGCGCAGGCAGAGACCGGATTCGCCGCAGGGGATCTCGACCTGGGGCGCATTGACACCGCTGTGTACGACGATCTCGTTGGGGTGGCGGGTGATGTCGGCGCCCAGGGCCAAGGCGGCACCCAAGGCGCTCTCGATGTCGTCGCAGAGGGCGCGGGTGTTGAGTTGGATGCGATTTTCGCCGGGGATGAGCGTCGCCAGCGCGATGGCGCGTTGGGCCATGCTCTTGGAGGGCGGCGCGTTCAATGTGCCGCTTGCGGTTCCCGGTGTGACGTGTTTCATCGGCGTTCAGTCCCTGGTTTTGGGGCGGCGTACACCGCCGTCTCGGCATCTTACATGCCGGTCATTTCCCTGTATATGCCTTTCAAATGCGCCAGCGCGAGCTGCCCCGGCGCCGTGGCAGAGGCCGCATCCAGCGCGGCGAATGTAAACGGCGCACCGAGGAAGGGCGCCGCAACGCGGGTGATGCGTCCGGGCGCTCCCATGCCGATGGCCAACACCGGCCGCGTACTGTCCATCAGCCCCAACAGCCGCGCGGCGTCGGCGGGGGAGTGGGCCTGGCACGCCACCTTGGCGCAATCGGCCCCGCGGGCAAAACACGCGTCGACAATTTCACGCAGGGTTCTCTCGTCCGGCGTGGCGTCGTAGTTGTGATACGAGACGATAACGCGGCGGTGCAGGGCCCGCGCCTGCTGCAAGACCGCCGTGCAAAACGCGTCGTCGGCCTCGACCTCGATGTCGACCCAGTGCGCCCCGGCTTTGAGGGCGTCGATGAGCACCGCGGCGCGCTCGGCCTCGGAGCGGTTGGGCGTGGGACGACAGGTGGCCAGCGTGGGCAAGTTTGTGCCGAAGAGCCGCGCCAGATCGCCGTCGCGCAACACCATGCCGTCCAGGCGGATCTCGGCCATCTCGAGCTCGGGCTGCCGCAGGAGGCGACACACCACATCGGCATCTTCATGCAACAGGGAGACGCAGATCATCGAGTGTCCTTTCGAGTTCGTCGTAGGCGATGGGCACGGTCACCGCGTGGCCGATGGCGTCGAGCAACACGTAGTTCACGGTGTCGCTGGCGCGCTTTTTGTCCTTGCGCATGGCGTCCATCAGCGCGCGGCGGGGCACGTCGGCAGACACCGGAAGCCCGAGGCGCCGCAGTACGTTTTC
This sequence comes from Myxococcales bacterium, assembly GCA_012522445.1. GTDB lineage: Bacteria > Myxococcota_A > Polyangia > JAAYKL01 > JAAYKL01 > JAAYKL01. The sequence goes on from JAAYKL010000046.1 coordinate 18,238, forward strand.
GATGCGCTGCGCGTCTTCGGGCGCGAGCATTTGGCGCTGCACCGACAGATGTGCCGCCACCACCATGCCGATGGATACAGCAAACCCGTGGGGCATCTGCGTGCGCTTTTCAACGGCGTGTCCGTAAGTGTGCCCCAAGTTGAGCAGGCGCCGCTCGCCGGTTTCAAACTCGTCGCGGTTAACGATATCTACCTTTACTTTGGCCGCCCGGGCCAGCACCTCGGCCAGGTGCCCGTCGCGCTGGGTGGCGACCAATTGCGGACCGTGCGCTTCGAGGCGCGCGAACAGCTCCGCGTCGGCGATGAGCCCCGACTTGACCACCTCGGCGAGCCCGTTGACGAACTGCTGCGCGGGCAGGGTGGCCAACAGCGATGTGTCGTTGATCACAAACGCGGGCTGCCGGATGGTGCCCACCATGTTTTTGTAGCCCTGGATGTTCACGCCGTTTTTGCCGCCGATGGCCGCGTCGACCTGGGCGAGCACCGTGGTGGCCACAAAGCCGCAGGGCAGTCCGCGCAATAGGGTTGCGGCCACAAAGCCCGCCAAGTCGGTCACCATGCCGCCGCCAATGCCCACGATGAGCGCGTCGCGATCGATTTCGGCGGCGATGAGGCGCTCGTAAATGCGTTCGACATCGGCGAGGTTTTTGCTCGACTCCCCCGCCGGCACCACGACCACATCGTCGGCAGCGGGGAAGCGCGCCCCGTGGTGTTGAAACACGTTTTCATCGGTGATGATGAAGAGCCGCCGCGCCCCGCGCAGTTCGGCGAGGGCATCGATGGACCCGTCGACGTAAATGGTGCTGCGCCCATTGCGGCCGTCGATGTGCAAGGGGCTCATCACGGCAGGGACTCCATGGCGTGCTGCAGCGCGCGGATGTTCTTCATGTAGCGCACGAAGAGCTCGGGCGGCATGGACTGCTCGCCGTCGCACAGCGCCTCGTCGGGACAGGGATGTACCTCAACGGCCAGACCGTCGGTGCCGCTGGCAATGGCCGCCAACGACATGGGCTCGATGAGGCTCAGGCGCCCCGTGGCGTGGGTGGGGTCGACGATGACCGGCAGGTGCGAGAGCTGACGCGCCGCTACCATGGCGCTGAGGTCCAGCGTGTTGCGCGTGTAGCGCTCGAAGGTGCGGATGCCGCGCTCGCACAGCACGACATTGGGGTTGCCCTCGCTCAAGATGTACTCGGCGCAGTTGAGCCACTCCTCGATGGTGGAGTACATGCCGCGCTTGAGCAGCACCGGCCGCTCCTGGCGCCCCACTTCGAGCAGCAGCGAAAAGTTTTGCATGTTGCGCGCGCCGATTTGCAGCATGTCGACATATTCGGCGACCCACGAGACATCGCGCGTGTCGATGACCTCGGTCACCGTGGGCAGGCCGGTGATCTCCGAGGCCTTGCGCAAAATCTTGAGGCCTTCCAGGCCGAGTCCCTGAAAGGCATACGGCGATGTGCGGGGCTTGAAGGCGCCGCCGCGCAACATATCGGCGCCCGCCTCTTTCACGGCGATGGCGGCTTCGATGGTCTGCTTCTCGCTCTCGACGCTGCACGGGCCGGCGATGACCACCAGGCGATCGCCAAAGACCGCGGTGCCCGCTTGCACCAGCGTGCGTTTTTTGTTCCCGAGTGTTGCCATTTTCAAGTTTTTCATTTCGTCACTCTTTCCATACGTTGGGTTCGCGTTTTGTAACGCGTTTCATTTTTTCGACAAAGGGTGAAAGTGCCACCCGCAAATCTCCGCGTTGCAAAAAAACCTGGTGTACCATGTCGACGACTCTGGAACCGCTGATGGCGCCCGCAGCACCGGCCTGCACGACCTGGGCGACGTGGGACGGTTCGCCGATGCCAAACCCCACAACGGGACGCACGGCACCCGCGGCCTTGAGCCGGGCAATGGTGGCGCGAAAATCGCCCGTCAGGTGCGCGTTGCAACCCGTCACGCCGCTGCGCGACACGACATACGTGTAGCCCCGGGAGCGCTGGGCAATGCGGCGCAGCGCTTCGTCCGGGGCGTCGGGGGGCGCGATAAAGACCGGGCACACGCCGCACTGTTCGGCCTGGGCGGCATACGCGTCCGCTTCGGCGATGGGCAGATCCGCGGTCAGCACGGCGTCGATGCCCGCCGCAAAGACGCGTTGAAAGTACACGTCGAACGGCTGCTGAAACACCGCGTTGGCATAGGTGAGAATGCCCACGGGCACCGCGCTGTTTTGCCGGCGCAATTGCGCGATGAGCGCAAAGCAGTCACCGGGTGTTACGCCAGCGGCCAGCGCGCGGTTGACCGCCGCCTGCACCACGGGTCCATCCGCCGTGGGGTCCGAAAAGGGAATGCCCAACTCCAGGGCATCGGCGCCGGCATCTATCAACCCCTGGGCCGCCGCCAGAAACAACTCCGGCGTCGGATCGCCCACCACGAGAAAGGGGATGAACGCCCCGCGGTTTTCCGCATCTGTGCGCGCAAACATCTCGGCATAGCGATGCCCTATCATGGACCCACCTCTCTTTCTTTCAGCGCCTGGGACACGGTGTCCAGGTCCTTGTCTCCGCGGCCCGACAAATTCACGACCAACACGGTTTCCCGCGTCGCCGCTTGGGCCATCTGCATCGCAAAGGCCAGCGCGTGCGCCGATTCCAACGCCGGGATGATGCCCTCCTGACGCGACAGGGCCACAAAGGCGTCCAGGGCCATGTCATCTGTGACGCCGACGTAACGCGCCCGGCCGCTCTGCATCAAGTGCACGTGCTCGGGACCGACGCCCGGATAATCCAATCCCGCCGAGATGGACCACGACTCCTGCACTTGCCCATGGGCGTCCTGCAGCACATAGGTGTGGGCGCCGTGCAGCACACCGGGACGTCCCTTTTGCAGCGTGGCGCCGTGGTGTTCGGTATCCAGACCGCGACCGGCGGGTTCGACGCCGATCAACGCCACATCCGCATCCGGTACAAACGCGTGAAAGGCGCCGATGGCATTGGAACCGCCGCCCACACAGGCGATCACCGCGTCGGGCAAGCGCCCTTCGGCAGACAGCATTTGTCTTTTGATCTCCGCGCCGATCACCTTTTGAAAGTCGCGCACCATCGTGGGAAAGGGATGGGCGCCCGCCGCCGTACCCAATAGGTAATGGGTGTCGGCATAATGCTGCGACCAATCGCGCAGGGCTTCGTTGATGGCGTCTTTCAGCGTGCGCGATCCGGCGTCGACGCGCACCACTTCGGCGCCGAGCATCTGCATGCGGAACACATTGGCCGCCTGCCGCTCCGCATCCTTGGCCCCCATGTAAATGCGCGTGGTCATCCCCAACAGGGCGCCGACCAAAGCCGTGGCCACGCCGTGCTGTCCCGCTCCGGTCTCGGCGATCAGGCGGCGCTTGCCCATGCGCTTGGCCAACAAGCCCTGGCCGAGCACCTGGTTGGTTTTGTGGGCGCCCCCGTGCAGCAAATCTTCGCGCTTGAGATAGAGGCGCACCCGGGTGTCGGCGCAGAGGTTGCGGCAGCGGTACAAGGGCGTGGGACGTCCCGCATAGTCCCGCAGCAACAGCGCGAGCTCCGCCTGGAAGGACGCATCGTTTTGCGCGTCCAAAAACGCCGCTTCGAGCTCCTCCAGCACGTGGTACAAAATCTCGGGCACATAGGCGCCGCCAAACACACCAAATCGGCCGTTCTCTCTCATCCCGGTATCTCCTCGTTGTTTTCGGGGCCTGGGGTTTTGGGCGACAACGCCCTGCCGGTGCCGCGCAGCGCCTGCATGAAGCGCGACAATGCACCGACATCTTTCACGCCCGGCGCCGATTCCACCCCCGAGTTGACGTCCAGGCCAAACGCGCCGCATCCCGCCGCCGCATCCGCATTTTCCGGCGTCAGCCCACCGGCCAAAAGATGTTCGGACAAATCGATGCCGCGCAGCAGCGACCAATCAAAGGCGACGCCACCGCCCGGCTGCACCGCATCGAAGAGCACGCGATCGGCGCAGGACACCAGCGCGGGGGGCCTTCCATTTACCGGCACCGCCTTCCATATCTCGCCGTCGCCGATGCGCGACCGCAACGGCGCCACAAACGACGCGTCTTCGCGCCCGTGCAACTGAACGGCGTGCAGGCCGAGTTCTTCCACGCACGACGCGATGAAGTCTGCTGGCTGATCCACAAACACCCCCACGAGCGGCAGCGAGACCTCGCGAGCGATTTGTGCGGCTTGGGTGCGCGACACACACCGCGGCGACGCCGGCGCGAAGATCAGCCCTCCCCACGTAACCCCCGCCGCATGTGCGTACTGCGCGTCTTCGGCGCGGGTCAATCCACACAGCTTCACGCGGCCGTACACCAGGGCGTTCACGGCGGCGCGCAAGTCGCGTTGCGCCATCAACGCGCTGCCCACGAGAAATGCATCCACCTGGGGACGGAGACGGCGCACATCCCGGTGGTGGGCGATGCCCGACTCGGACACCAGCACCCGGTCGGCGGGAATGCGCGAGGCCAATCGCTGCGTGGTGTCGAGGTCGACGCGAAACGAATCGAAGTCGCGGTTGTTTATGCCGATAATGCGCGCCCCAAGCCGTACGGCGCGATCGATCTCCATCTCGTTGTGCACCTCCACCAGCGCGTCCATTCCCAGCGAACGGGCCGCCGCAAAACAACGCGAGAAGGCAGCGGCGTCCAACAAGCGCATCATCAGCAACACCGCATCGGCGCCGTATTGCCGCGCTTCATACACCTGGAACACATCTACGACGAAGTCTTTGCAGAGCACGGGCACGGACACCGCCGAGCGCACCCGCGACAGAAACGACAAATGCCCCTGAAAGAAGGTCTCGTCGGTCAGCACCGAGATGGCGTCCGCGGTCTCGCTGTAAACGCGGGCAATGGCGGCGGGATCGAAATCCGCCCGGATCAAGCCGCGGGACGGCGATGCCTTCTTGCACTCCAAAATGAAACCGGTGTGCGGCTGCCGCAAGACGTCCTCCAGGCTTCGTTCAGAGGGCGCGAGATGCGTCGGAGGCCGCCAATTCCGGGGTTTGCGCGCCGCTACCTCCTGGCGTTTGCGCGCCGCGATGTCTTCAAACCGCATGGGACAACCTCGCGAAATGCTCCAGGCGCGCTGCACAACCGCCGCCTGTCAACGCGTCCATCGCCAAATCTGTTCCCTCGCGGATGTCGGCCGCCAATCCGGCCACCATGGCCAACGCACCCGCATTCATGGCCACCACCGCGTTTTGCGCATCGGTGCCCTGCCCTTCAAAAATGCGCCGCAAGACGACGGCATTTTCACGGGCGCCTCCCCCGCGGATCTCGGTGAGACAAAAGCGCTTGAGGCCTGCATCCGTTGGCGAAAATGTCAACCGCTGCAACGCGCCGTCCCGGTACCAGACCGCCTGCGTCGGGCCGTGAACCGCCACTTCATCGAGGCCGCTGCCGTGCACCACCATGGCACTGCGGCACCCCAAGGCGCCGAGCACCTTCGCAACGGGTTCCAGCAACGCCGGATCGTACACCCCCATGATCTGCACGGACGGCCGCGCCGGATTGACGAGTGGTCCCAAGAGGTTCATCACCGTGCGCACCCCCAACGCCTGGCGCACCGGCCCGGCAAAGCGCAACCCCGGATGATTTTGCGGCGCGTACAAAAAGCAAATGCCCGCCTCGTCCAGACAGCGCCGCGAGGTGTCGTTCGCGGCGTCGATGCGCACCCCCAAGGCCTCGAGCACATCGGCCGAACCGCACTGCGACGAGACGGAGCGGTTGCCGTGCTTCACCATGCGCACGCCCATCTCGGCGGCCACCACGGCTGTCGCTGTCGAGACATTGATGGTGTGAGCGCCATCGCCGCCCGTTCCACAGGAGTCTGCCGTGTCGTAATGCGGCCGTTCAAAAGGCGCGCAGGAGTTTCGCAGCGCGCGCGCGGCACCGATCACCTCGGTGGTGTGTTCGCCCTTGGTGCGCAAACCGATGAGCAGCGCCGCAATTTGTGCCGCGTCGAGTTCGCCCTGCACCATGGCGCAGAAGGCCCTCTCCGCTTCGTCGGCAGAGAGATCTTCGCGATTGCTGATTTTGTCGAGAAGCACCTTCATGGCCGCCCCCGTACATCTTCGGCGTCCATGTCTGCCGCCCACGAAATGACGTTTTCGATGATGCGGCCGCCCTGGGGCGTCAGGATGGACTCCGGGTGAAACTGCACGCCAAACATCGGACGCACGCGGTGTGTCACCGCCATGGGAATGTCGTCGCAGCGGGCTGCGATCTCAAACAGCCGCTCATCTGGATACGCCACCAAGGAGTGGTAACGCCCCGCAGTGATCTCGCCGCCCAGACCCTGAAAGAAAGGCGCGGAGGCGTTGACCGCAATGCGCGAAGCTTTGCCATGCGCGATGACAGGGCTGCGCGTCACGGTGCCACCCATGGCCGCGACGATGACCTGGTGCCCCAGGCACACCCCGAAGACGGGCACTTCCGCTGGCACGCACTGCACCAACGCGAGGCTACATCCCGCGGTTTGTGGCGTCCCAGGGCCGGAGGAGATCACCAACAGCCGCGGCTTGGGCATGTCGTCCAATATCCGCAAGGCCTCCGCCGCCGGAATATCGTTGCGGTGAACCGCGGTGTGGCATTCTCGTTTTGCGAATTCATCGACGAGGTTGGCGGCAAAGGAACCGCGGTTGTCGATGAACAAAACATTGACTTTGGATTGAGGGCGCGGGCTCATACGGCACCTCCCTCTGCAATGGCGATGGCGCGCAAAACCGCCATGGCCTTGGCGCGCGTTTCAGCGGTCTCCACGTCGGCATCGGAGTCAAACACCACCCCGGCACCAGCGCGAACATAGGCCTTGTTGTCGCGTACCAGCGCCGCCCGAATGACGATGGCCGTGTCCAATGCGCCATCGGAGGTGAGGTAGCCCACCGCACCGCCGTAGGGTCCGCGTTTGTCGTATTCGCGTTCGCGCAGCAGCTTGGCGGCTTCGATTTTGGGCGCGCCCACCAGGGTGCCCATGTTGGACGACGCGAGCAGGGCCTGGAGCGCGTCACGGTCGGGATGCAGCTCGCCTTCCACCACCGAGACCAAGTGCATGACATGGGCATACCGCTCCACCTCCAAGAGCGACGTGACGACACGCGTTCCCACGCGGCTAATGCGCGCGATGTCATCGCGGGCCAGGTCCACCAGCATCATGTGTTCGGCCACCTCTTTCGCATTTAGCTTGAGCTCTGCTTCGAGGCGGCTGTCGAGGTCGCTATCCACCTCGCCCTGAGCGTTCACCCCGCGCGGGCGCGTGCCGGCAATGGGATGGATGGAAACCCGCAAGGGCCGACCGCGCACCTTGACGCTGGTCTCCGGCGAAGCGCCGAACAAGGCGAACTGCGGCGTTTGCACATAAAAGAGATACGGACTCGGATTGCACTGGCGCAAGGCGCCGTAGGCGCGAAACGCATCGCGGCACGGCATGCAAAACGTGCGCGACGGCACCACTTGAAAGATATCTCCACGCGCGATGTGCGCCACCATGTCATCCACGCATTTGGCATACGCCGCGTCGTTCAGGTCCACGCCAATCGACGCCTCCCAATCGCGCGGCAGCGCCTTGTCCACGGCCTGCAGCGGCGCGGACGAGACACCGGCGATCACATCCACCAGACCGTCGGCGCGTCGACCGTCCTCGGCGTAGCGCTTGTCGTAACTGGTGGCGTGATAACCGTGGATCAACACGTGCGCGGTGTGGGTCTCGTGTGCGACCACCACCACGATCTCCGGCAGATAAAACACGAAATCGGGAAAGCCGTGGTTGTCCCGCTGGGCGTGGGGCAACGCCTCCAGGTAATCGATGTGGTCGTAGGCCAAAACCCCCGGCAGGTGCAGACGCTTTCGCACATCGTCACTGCCCAGGTTCCATCCGTAGGCAAACAGGCGGATCACATCGGCGGGTGCGGGTGACGACACGAGGCCCGCCACAGAAGACGACGTCTTCACATCGGTGGTGTCGCGGAAGTGAACGGTGACGTCGCCGCCCTCTTCGACCAGATCGCCGAGCTGCTGCAACGACGGGCGCAAGGCCGCAATGGCCCCCCGTCCATTCACCGACAGGGCCTGCACCGCCACGCTTCGGGCACGGCATTCCAGGCGAACGGCGTTCTGAATAAACAGCAAACTCTGCGTGTTGTTGCGACCGTTGCCATCCATGGATTCAAACAGCAGCGTATCGTTGCGCGTCCCCGAAAGCGCTCGAAACAACGCGTGGGAATCCGCGCAGCACGAACCGCTGCGCAAGACGGTGTAAGCGTTCATTTTGTTTTTCTGCTGCATTAACGCGTCCCTTTTTGGCAAAAAAAAAGGCCCACCGTTTGGTGAGCCTTTGGTTGTTTTGGTTGTAAATTAAGTCAGCGCAAACTATGGCCCACCGCGGTTGTTACGTCGCGCCAAAAGCCAAAATAATAGTTTGCGTGCAAAGCGTTCATGCCTCCCTCTATAATCATTTGAAAATTTCGGTCAAGCATTCTCCGCGAAAGACTTCGTTTTTTTACGCGGACGCATTCACCCGGTCCGCCGCTGCAAAATACAACGGCGACCCGACGCCAACAGGGCTTATAATGAAAGACATAAAGACATTCGGTGCGACGCCCCGCACCTGCGCCAAGGAGGTCCTGTGATGTCACAAACCCGTTTTCATCCGCCGCTGTCGGTGTGGCGCTGCGCCGCTTCCTGTCTCGCCCTGGGGCTGCTCTTGCTCGCGGGCTCAGGCGTGCACGCCGACGAATTCGACATGGACGACGAGCTGCTCAACGCCGAGCTCGACAAAGGACAAGCCCTCATCTTGGTCACCATCGAAAACAAAAACGGGCAACCGATGGAGGGCGTCATCGTCTCGGTGCGCAAAAACCGCGTGCCACAAACCACCTCCTACGTCTCCAACACCCGCGGAAAAATCGTCCTCACCGTCCCAATCAACGCCGTCTACACGCTCTCCTTCTTGTCCCTGGACAGCTCGGTGAAGAGCCACGAAGAGCGCTTCGAAATCGACCGACGCGAAGACCAGCGCCACTCGCTCATCATGACCTACGATCCCCCCACCACGAGCACCTTCATCCTCAAGGGCGTCTCCTTCGAAACCGGCAAGGCCATCCTCACCAAGGCCTCCTTCGCTCGCCTCAAACCCCTGCTCGAATACCTCACCCTCAAACCCGACATCGGCATCGAGCTCTCCGGACACACCGACAACGTCGGCGACGACGACGCCAACCTCCGCCTCTCCGACGAGCGCGCCAACGCCGTCAAGAGCTGGCTCGTCTCCAATGGCGTTGCGGCCGAGCGCATCTTCGCCGTCGGTTATGGCGCCGAGCGTCCCTTGGCCGACAACAGCACCGCCGCAGGCCGCAGCCAAAACCGCCGCACCGAAGTGCGCATCATCGACTAATCTAATCGGGATTGCCGTGCCTAACGCGGCGCGCTGGAGATGCCCAGGGGGACTTCGAGGGCGGGGCGGATAATTTCGGCCAACTCATTCATGTCGACTGGCGTCGTGAAAAAATGATGAACGCCCAAGGCGTACAAGAGCGCCGCATCTTGGCTGTGGCCCGCGCTCGACACCACAACAATTAACATGTCGGCGAAGTCGGGATCGCCCGCACAGGCCGCCACCACTTCAAACCCGTTCACCACCGGCAGGGCCTGGTTGATGATGAGCACCCGGGGCTTTAATTTTTGCAGCATGTCCAAGGCCGTGGCGCCGTCCGCCGCCGAGTAAATGCGACTGCCGGGCACCGCGGATTTGGCCAGGTTCATCACCTCGGTGCGAAAGGGTTCGCTCTCGTCGGCCACCAACAGACGCCCCCGGGCGCCAGAGGGCGTGGAGCGAAAGGCGCCGTGGGGGTTGGTGGAGATGCGGTTGCGGGAGGGCGTGGATTTTCGGTGCGCTGTGGGTGCCCCCGAGCGTCGCGCAGGGCGGGTGGCGGCGCGTCCACTGGGAGTGGCTTGCTCGCTGACCATGTCGCGCAGCGCGATGAGATCATCAAGAAAGTCGTCGCTGCTTTGGTAGCGCTCGCGCGGGTCTTTGGACATCGCCCGCAAGATGACTTCGTCAAATGCCTCGGGCAACCCCGGTCGCCGCACCGACGGATGCACGGGCATCTCCGCGATGTGCTTTTGCAATATCTCGACCCAGGAGTCGCCGCCAAAGGGGATGGAGCCGGTGATCAGCTCGTAAAAGGTGGTGCCCAGCGAGTAGATGTCGACCAGCGGAGAGCGATCGGCGTCCGGGCGTCCCTCCACCAGTTCCGGCGCAATGTACGCGGGTGTCCCCGCCAGGGTGCGCATGTCGTCTTCGAGTTGCACGTCGCGCACCAAGCCAAAGTCCATGATCACGGCGCGCATGGGATCGATGGTGAGCATGATGTTGGCGGGCTTGATGTCGCGGTGCACCGCGTCGGCGCGATGAATGGCCGAGAGGCCGTACAGCACGTAAATCATGATGTCGGTGGCGTCTTCGACGGGCACAAAGAAACCGCGCCGGTTGTGCGAGTCGATGAGGTTTTCAACGGTCTCGCCGTCCAGGTACTCCATGACAAAGTACGGGGTGCCCGCGTCCTCGCCGTAGGCAAAAATTTGCGCGACATTTTCGTTGCGGATGGCGGCCATGGCGATGGCCTCGCGCTTGAACCGCACGGCGCACTCCACCGAATCGGCGAGCTCGGGCAGCAAAAACTTCACCGCCACTTTGCGTTTGAGCATCAAGTCTTCGGCCATGAACACCGTGCCCATGGCGCCGCGTCCCAGCTCGTTGAGCAAGCGGTACTTGCCCTCGAGCACCACGCTGCTGGGCAACACCGAGGAGCGCTCGGCATCGTCGGGCAGGGGCAACTCTACGCGCACCGCTGGCGCCTCTGAGGCCGCTTGCGGTCGCACCGAAATGTGGCGGCGCGAAACCCGGGGATAACCGGCGGTGGTGCTGGTGATGCTGTCGATGGTTTCGAGCGCGGAGAGCGGTGGGGGCGACGACGCCGAGGATGCCGAGTCCGGCCGAGACGAACGCTGCAACGGCGCGACCGGTGTCGCCGATTGGGATGTCCGCCCGAAGGCCTCTTTTTCGCGACAGCGCAAGCAGCGGGTCTCGTCGTGAACCTGCGCAAACGGTGCGCCACAAACTTCACATCTCATTTCAAAGTTCCACTCATCCGACTCGTTTCACAATGTTGTATTTTGCTACAGCCACTTGCGGGCTTCGGGCGATAAATACGGGTTGTGATGTCGTTCAAAACCAATGGTCGTCGACGGGCCGTGACCGCTGTGCGCGCGCATCTCATCGTCGAGCACAAAGAGGCGTTCGGTCAATGACCTCAAAAGCTGAGGCCCATCGCCACCAGGCAAATCCGTTCTGCCAATTGAACCGTAAAATAGTGAATCACCTACGAATAAGTCTTTGTCAAACAGAAAACAAACGCCTCCCGGTGTATGTCCCGGCGTGTGTATCACTTGCGCCACAAGCGCCCCAACCCCAATGGATTGACCGTCCACCAAAGGCTCAAAATGAGTGGGCACCACAAAGGTTTCGGACAAGCCAAACATCTGGGCTTGGGCGGGCAGCGAGGCGAGCACCGGCGCCTCCTCGGGGTGGATGAAAAAGGGCACCGACAGCGCGTCGCAGATCGCCTGCACAGCGCCCACGTGATCGATGTGACCGTGGGTATTGTAGACGCCCTGAATCGCCACCCCGTGCCTGTGGGCTTCGGCGAGCAGGCGCTCTGGGTCCGAACCCGGGTCGATGAAGATGCCCTGGCGGCTGGCGTCGTCCCAAACCAGGTAGCAGTTTTCGGCAAAAGGCCCGTTGACGATTGTTTCAAAGCGAAAGCTCATGCGCACATCCTGTTGTCTAAAATGCAAAGACCAGCCCCAGCGAAATGGCCGGGAGCCAGCGGTATCGAATGTCTTTGCCACGGTCCCAGTCGTAGACGTCTTTGTCGTAACGCTCGTACATGGCGAGCGCCTGCACTTTGAGGCCGAGGTGCTCGGACATCATGGTCACCGCGCCGCCGCCTACGCCAACCAACCAAGCGTTCACCGCCACGTATCCATTAAACGTCATCCCGGTAAACGACTCGGTGGCGCCGCCCCATTCGAAGTGCCTGCCCCCGCCCACCAAAATGTACGGCGCAAAGCTATAAGAGCGGATGAGGACGAATTTCAGAAAGGGGAAGACGCGCAGCGCTTGCGGATAGGACACATCGCCCCAGGTGGCCTGGTAGTAAACCTCGAGTCCCGGTGCCAGCCGCGATACGACGTAGTAGGCGAAGTCCGCGCCGATGCCCAAAGAGAATGCCCCCGCGTAGCCGCCGAAGCCCAGCCCCAGCGACAACTCCATATCGCCGCGGCCATAGGGCTTGGGCTCCTCATCGGCTTGGGCGACACGCACCGAGGGTTCGTGGGAAGCGGGCACATGTGGCGTGGGCGTCAGTGAAGCGGCGGTGGGCCCCGTCGGCGTATCGAGCGAGAACGGGCGAAGGTGATCCACATCCGTCCCGTCGTCATCGATGTCATCCGCAGCAACGCCCGCGTCGTCATCGATGTCATCCGCAACAACACCCGCGTCGGCGTCAGTGTCGGCATCGGCATCGGCTTCGGTCTCGGTGTCGGCAACGCCAGTGTCAGCATCAACATCGGTGTCGGCAACGTCAACGCCCGCATCGGCATCTCGCATCTCGGGCGCCAGGGCCTGGACGGTCCCCCATGCGCCGCCGCCAAGCCACACAGCGAACAGCGCCGCTAGACCCCAAATCTTCGCTAGGCCCCCATGACCCAACCAATACCCCTCGCGGTACGCGGCATCATTCATGGCCCGACACCCCGGGGTGAAACTCTGGCGCCGTCGCCTTGTCGAGTTCTTGGTACACCTTGTAGGTTTTGAAAATCTCGAGCAGCTCGCCGTCGATGTGGTTGTCGCGCGCTTCGTAGTCGAGAATTTGCAGCGCCTTCTCGAGGGAGACGGCCTTTTTATAGGGCCGGTCCGACGCGGTGAGGGCGTCGTAAATGTCGCAGATGGCCATCATCTTGGCGGGCAGCGGAATATCTTTGTCGGTGAGCTGTCGCGGGTATCCCGTGCCGTTGAGTTTTTCGTGGTGACAGCCCGCATAGCGCGGGATGTTCTTCATGGAACGCCCCCAGGGGATGCGCTCCAAAAACGAGATGGTGTGCGCCGCGTGGCTGCGGATCTCTTCGAGTTCGTCCGGGGTGAGGCTGCCCTTGGCCACCAACAGCGCGTCCAGCTCGGAGGCCTCCAGGTACGGGCGCCGCTTGCCGTTTAAGTCGAAGTAGGTGCGCGCCGCGACATCTTCGACCTTGGCAAAATCGCCGGAGCTCAAGATGGTCGGCTCATTGGCGGAGTTAATGATGCGCCAGCATTCGTCTAGGTCCTCGACGGCCCGCGTCCTCGCCTGGTCGAGAATGGCCAGCTCTTCGGTGGGCGCCCCCACCTCCATCATTAACAAGCGGCGCTGCAGGTGGTCGTTTTCAATGGACGTGCGGATGAAGTCGATGCGCGAGCGGATGATGCGCAGATTGGGCGGATACAGCTTTTTGGCCTTGAGCAGCACCTCTTCGCGTACGCCGACCTTGCCGAAGTCGTGCAGCAAGCCCGCAGTCTCAATTTCGCGCAACTCCGCTTCGCCAAATTGCGTGTCCGCATACTTGCCGCTGTCGTGCTGGTTCACGGCCTCGGCGAGCTTGCGCGTCAGCAAGGCCACGCGAAAGGAGTGGCCCGACGTGGTGGGATCGCGCTGCTCAATGGCGTGCACCGACGCCTTGATGAAGCCCTCAAAGATGCGCTGAATCTCGGCGTAGAGCCGCGTGTTCTCCATGGCGATGCCCGCCTGCGACGCCAAGGTTTCCACCAGGGTGCGGCCGCGGGCGTCCATGGGCACCACCTCGGTTTCGAAGTCCCGGGGGGTGAGCAGGCGCACCGACGGGTTTTGCTTTTTGTTGATGAGCTGCACCACGCCCATCACCTCGCCCTCCTGGTTGATCATGGGCACGGCCAACACCGAGATGGTTTGGTAGCCCGTGCGCAGGTCCCAGCTCGCGTCGAAGCGATAGGGGGCGTCTTCGGGGATCACGCGCACGTCGGGGATGTCGATGGAGCGTTTCATCACGACGGCGGCGCCCGCGATCGACGTGGCGGAGACCGGCAGGACAAACTCCTGCGACGGGTAATCGATGCTGTCGTTTTGCGAAAACTTGAACCGCAGGGTGCGCTCGGTCACGTCGTCGGCATCGCCCTCGATGACATAAATGCTGCCGGCATCTGCACCGATGAGGTGGCGCGCCTTTTCGAGGATGGTGATGAGCAGGACGTCCAGGTCTTTGAAGGTGTTGAGGCTCTTGCCGATCTCGATGAGCTCGCGCAGCTCGTAGTCGCGGCGGCGCAAACTCTTCTCGCGGTCGACGTCGTTGCGGCGCAGCATGTGAAACTCGAAGCCGCGGTCCAGGGCGCGCAGCAGCGCAGCGCGCGTGACGTCACACGGCAAAATTTCAAACCACTCACCGGGGTGTTCTGCATCGGGATCCTCGGCCATGAGGATCCGGGGTCTCTCGCCCACGTTTCCGGCGCGCGCGCTCTCGGATTCGATGACCAACTCGCTCTCGTCGGCACGCCGCATGAGCAGCAACGCGCCTTCGGGCAACGCGCGGATGTGCAGTGCGTCTTGGGATGAACCGAGCAGTTCACCGAGCCATTCATTTAGATTCATGCACCTCGTCATTTTGTCCCTCGTTTGCTTTCACAACCTTGCGCGACGGCCCTTGGGCTTCGTAGGCCTCGATGATTTGTTGCACCAAGGCGTGCCGCACCACATCCACACCCGAAAAATGGCAGAACGAAATTTGCGGCAGATGCGCCAGTGTTCGCTGTGCGTCGATCAAACCCGACTCTGTGTGCGGCGGCAAGTCAATTTGCGTTGTATCGCCAGTCACCACGGCTTTGGACGAAAATCCGAGGCGGGTCAAAAACATCTTCATCTGCGCGCGGGTGGTGTTTTGCGCCTCGTCGAGAATGACAAAGGCGTCATTTAACGTGCGGCCCCGCATAAACGCCAGGGGCGCGATCTCGATTTGTCCCTGCGCGATGAAGTGCTGCGTGCGCTCGTAGTCGAGCATGTCGTTGAGGGCGTCGTAGAGCGGGCGGACATAGGGGTTGATTTTTTCGACCATGTCGCCGGGCAGAAACCCGAGTTTTTCGCCGGCCTCCACCGCGGGACGCGTCAGCACGATGCGCCGGTAGCGCCCCGCCAGCAGCTCGTTGACCGCCACCGCCACCGCCAAATACGTTTTGCCCGTGCCCGCCGGACCGATGCCAAAGGTCAGGTCGTGGCGGCGCATGGCGTCGACGTAGCGCTTTTGGGCAGCGCCCTTGGGCGTGATGAGCCGCCGGCTGGCGGTCACGTGCACCACGTCGTTAAAGATGCTGTGCAGCTCCGCCTTGGGGTCGCTGGCCAAGATGCGGACGCCGCGGATGATGTCGCCCTCTTTGAGCGAGTGGTTGTCGCGACAGGCGCGCGAGAGCTGGTCGACGAGCCGCATGCCGGCGTGCACGCGATCCGCCGCGCCGCGAAAGATCACGGTTTCGCCCCGGTGCCCCATCTCCACCCCGAGTTCCCGGGCGATGCTCGAGATGAACTCGTTGCCCGGCCCCAGGACGCGCAACATCACATCGCGATCCGAAAAAGTATATTCATCTAAGAGTTCTGCTGCCTGTTTTTGCATTCACTGCTCCGCAAGGGTTCGGGACGATTTCGGCCACTGCGTACGCCGCATGTGGCGCGCCAATGCCTCTGTATTCTTTATAACTACAAAAATTTCGCTTCCAATAGTTCATTGTTCGAGAATTTGACAGGTGTGCGCCGATGTAGGACAATGTGCTCAAACAATTGGAGGACACCATGACCCAAAATCGACGCACGAGTTTTCGCATGCCCCAAGATCGGCTGATCACCGAGTTCGTCAAAGATCGCCCATTCCTTTCCACCGCCGTCAACCTGAGCCGAACCGGCATGTACACCCTGCGGTCCAACGGCTTCTTTTCGCCGCCACCGCGCATTGTACAACTGCAATTCGATGTGCCGGAGGCCAACGAGACCATCTGGGCCAGCGCGGAGATTCTCTACTTTCAGCGCCACGGACAGGACATCGGCACCGGCATTCGCTTTCGCAACATGGCCCGCTGCCACCGAGAGCTGCTGGCCGATCTCGTGGAAGACGGTCGCCGCAAAATGATGCGCGCCCTCTTGGGCGACATTTTGAGCCAGCGGAAAAACGCGCCGCACCTCGCACCGCCGCCCCACATCACCGCGCCGCTTCCGACGCCGCGCGACAGTGCATCCGCCATTCGCTGGCCCCGCGTTTTCTAAACCGCCTCCCGGACAACCGCCCGGGGCGAGCGACCGCGTCAACCGATTTCCAAATAAGAGAACAGCAGCACTTTGCGGCCAAAGGCGGGAAACTCCACCTCGACCTTGGGGTTGGCGCCGGGTTGCACCGATACCACGCGCCCCTTGCCGAAGCGCGCGTGTCCCACGATTTGCCCGGGCACCAAGACGCTGCCGGATTCGGGCAACTGCGAGTACTCGGGATCGACCCAGATGTCGGTCTTGGGCCGCGGCGGCGCCGGGCGGGGCGTCATGGCCGATCGAAAAGGGGTCCCAGCGCCCACCGGTGCGCGGTAGTCGCCATAGGAGCGGCGCGTTGACGGCGGTGACAAGAGCTCGGTCTTCACGCCCTCTGCCGCCAGGTGGCGGACGATGTCCGATGGGATGTTGCCGATGAAGCGCGAGGGGGGATTGCTGCGCGTGTTGCCGTAAAGCCGGCGCTCCCGGGCCCGCGTAATGTACAGTTTTTGGCGCGCGCGCGTCAGGGCCACGTATCCCAGGCGCCGCTCTTCGTCGATGGCGTCGGTGTCGCCCAGCACGGCATCCTCGCTGCGCACCAGGGGAAACAACCCCTCCTCCATGCCCGTGACAAACACCGTGTTGAACTCGAGCCCCTTGGCCGAGTGCACGGTCATCAGCGTGAGCTGATCGGCGTTGAAGTTCGCCGCGTCGATGTCGGTTTGCAGCGTGATGAGCTCGAGAAAATTATCGAGGGTCGGCTCTTCGGCGTCCGCGACAAAGTCCTCGATGGAGCCGACGAGCTCTTGCACGTTTTCGATGCGCGCGTCGGCCTCGGCGGTGTTTTCCAATTCGAGGCGCGCGACGTAGCCGCTGTCTTCAATGACGCGCCCCGCCAAAAAGAACGGCCCCTCGGCGATCTCGTTTTGCCAGCGCTGCACCATCTGCTTGAACGCCGCCAGCTTGGGGATGGCCGCGGCGCCCAGGGTGTCGCGATCGGCGAAGTCAATGGCGTCAAAGGCGCTGCACTCCTTGGCCACCGCGAGCTCGATCAGCCGGTCGATGGTGGTCTTGCCGATGCCCCGGGGCGGGGTGTTCACCACGCGCACAAAGGCCGTGTGATCGGCGGGGTTTTGAATGAGGCGCAGGTAGGCGATGATGTCCTTGACCTCGGCGCGCTCGTAAAACCGCATGCCCCCCACCACGCGATGGGGGATGTTCATGGCGCGCAGCACTTCTTCAAGAACGCGCGACTGTGCGTTGGTGCGGTAGAAGACGGCTTGCTCCGACAGCGCCGTGCCCTTGGCAGCCAGCTCCTTGGCTGTCCGCGCGACAAAGCGCGCCTCTTCGCGCTCATCCGGGGTCGCCATCACCGAGATGCGCTCGCCCGCCGCGTTGTCGGTCCAGAGGTTTTTGGGGCGGCGCCCGGCGAGCTGTGACACCACGCCGTTGGCCGCAGACAAGATGTTTTGCGTCGAGCGGTAATTGCGGTCCAGGGTGACCGAGACCGCGCCGGGGAACAGCTTTTCGAACTCCAAAATGTTGGTCACGTCTGCGCCGCGCCACGAGTAGATCGACTGGTCGTCGTCGCCCACCACGCAGATATTTCCGTGGGGCGTCAACATGCGCACCAGCTCCAACTGCACCTTGTTGGTGTCCTGAAATTCGTCCACCAGCACAAAGTCGAACATGCCCGCGATCTCTGCGGCCAAGGCGGCGTCGGCGCGCATGGACAACACCGTGCGGTACAGCAGGTCGCCAAAGTCCAGGGCCGAGGCCTCGCGCATGCGCTGCTCGTACAGGGCGTAAAGCTGCTGCACGTGCCTGCGGTAGAAATCGGTTTGCGGGTACTCATCGGGGCCTTGCAACACCTGCTTGGCGCGGTTGATCTCCGCGGCCACGGCCTTCGCCGGGAACTGGGTCGTCGACAGGTTGAGCTCCTTGAGCACCCGCGTCACCATGGCCCGCTGGTCTTGGTCGTCGTAAATCGTAAACTTGGGGTCCACCCCCATGCGCGGTCCATATTGCCGAAGCAAGCGCGCACAGCTCGCGTGAAACGTGGACACCCAGCACCGCGCGTCCTCGCCGAGCAGGGTCGCGACGCGGTCCAGCATCTCTTTGGCGGCCTTGTTGGTGAAGGTGACGGCCATGATGCGCCACGGGGCGACGCCGTGGTTGCGCACCAAATTGGCGATGCGGTACGTGATGACCCGCGTCTTGCCGGATCCCGCGCCGGCCAGCACGAGCAAGGGCCCCTCCACGTGGCGGGCGGCCTGACATTGTTGTTCATTGAGCTCCGAAGACAGATCAAACATGGCGGCACCTTAGTCAGAAGCCCCAAGGGGTGCAATCCCGTTTTTCAAAGTGCTGCGGCGCGCGTTTTGCCGTATGCTCCGGCGAATTCGCAACCCAGAAAGACCGCCCATGAGCGCCCCTCCCCATTCGCCGACGTCCCCACACCACAGCGATTACCAGCAGGCGCTCTCCGCGCTCTACGCCCTGTCTCCCAAGGGCATACAGCTCGATCTGTCGCGGGTCTTAGCGGCCTCTCACCGCCTCGGCGACGTCCACCAGCGCCTGCGCGCCGTGCAAATCGCCGGCACCAACGGCAAGGGGACGGTCACCCGCGTCTTGGCACATGCGGCCCACCGCGGCGGGCTGCGCGTGGGCATGTTCACCTCGCCGCACCTGCACCGCTTTGCCGAGCGCGTGCAAATCGACGGGCAATGTGCCGACGACGACGCGTTGGCCCGAGCGCTGGGGCGGGTCCTGCAGCTCACCCGGCCGCCCGACGCCATCCCGCTCACGTTTTTTGAGGCCGCCACGCTGTGTGCCCTCTTGGTGTTCGCGCAGGCTCAAGTCGACATCGCCTTCTTGGAGGTGGGACTCGGCGGACGCCTCGACGCCACGAGCGCCGTACCGCCCATCGCCACGACCATCACCTCCATCGGCCTGGACCACACCGCCCTGCTGGGCGACACCGAAGCCGCCATCGCCGCCGAAAAGGCCGCCATCGCACGTCCCGGCATTCCGATGTTCACCGGCGCGCTCCCAACAGAAGCCCACAACGCGGTGGCCGCCATTTGCCGCGCACGCCAGACGCCCTTGCGGGTCCTGGGCCGCGACTTCCACGTCGACGACACGCTCACACCGCCGTGGCCCGGCGCGCACCAGCGGCAAAACGCCCACCTGGCCCTGGCCATCTACCGGCACTTGCAACAACGCCACTTCCCCACCCTCGACGACGCCAACTTCCGCCGCGCCCTGGGCAGCGCCACCTGGCCGGGGCGATTCGAACGCATCGGCACCCGCCCCACCTTCTTGCTCGACGGCGCCCACAACATGCCCGCCGCGCGCGCGCTGCTGGACGCCCTCGACGAACAGCGCACCCCGGTGGACACCCTGATCTTCGGCGCCCTATCCGACAAGCCCTTCGCGGAGATGTTCGCCCTGCTGCGCCCCATCTGCCGCCGCGTTATCTGCGTGGCGCCGCCCATCCAGCGCGCCTTCGATGCCGCGGCCTTTGCCCAACAGCATCACCTGCACCTGGCCCGCGATATGTCTGATGCATTGCAACAAGCCGCGCGCCTGTCTCCGGAGGCGTCATCCACGGTGTTGGTGACCGGTTCGTTTTTTACCGTGGCCGAAGCCCGGCGCCTGCTCACCGACGCGCCCAGCGATCCCCCGGTGGGATTGTAGGCAACCGCACGCAGCAAATGATGTGGCGGACTCCGCGCTTAGCGGATGGCGGGGCGGGCCTCGACGCGCACTTGGTGGACCGCGCGTTTGCCGTCGCGCAAAACCTCGATGGCCACCACGTTGCCCACCCCGGCGGTGTTGGTCATCCAGGCCAGGGCCTCGACGCCTTTCACGGGTTGCTGGTTGAACGACACGATGATGTCGCCCGGTTGGATGCCCGCGCGGTGGGCCGGGCTGTTTTCGTAGAGCTCGGTCACCATGATGCCCTCGGTGGCCCCGGTCATCCGCCGCAGCTCGTCGTTGAGCTCGCGGATGCCCACGCCGATCCACGCCGGCACGATGCGCCCCGCGTTTTTCAACTGCGGCAATATGGTGCGCAGCATGTTGATGGGCACCGCAAACCCGATGCCCTGCCCCTCGGCGGAGATCGCCGTGTTCATGCCGATGACCTCGCCGGCGGTGTTCGACAGCGGCCCCCCGGAGTTGCCCGGGTTAATGGAGGCGTCGGTTTGGATGAAGTTTTGGTATCCCTGGGTGCGCATGCCGACGTCGCGCCCGCCGCGTCCCTTGGCGCTGACAATGCCCGCGGTCACCGTGTGCGAGAGGCCAAAGGGATTGCCGATGGCGAGCACCCACTCGCCCACCTCCAGCGCGTCGGAGTCGCCAAGCGTCACCGGGGTCAACTGCGGGGCGTCGATGTGCAGCAGGGCCACGTCCAAGGCCGCGTCGGCCCCCACCGGCGTCGCGGGCACCTCGCGTCCGTCCTCGAGCTGAATCATGATTTCGTAGGCGCCCTGCACCACGTGAAAATTCGTGAACACATAACCCTGGGCGTCGATGACAAACCCCGTCCCCAGCGAGCGCCGCACGCGGTCCTGGTTCGGCAGGCCAAAGAGCTCGCCGAAGATATTTAGGCCCCGGGGCCCCTCCCCCACCAATTGCTTGGCAAAGATGCTCACCACCGAGGGCTTGAGCTTTTTCACCGTGGCGACAAAGGACCCCGGCACATTGGGATACACCACGCGCACCTCGGGGGGCGCAGACAGCGGCGCGGGGTCGGGCGTGGGTGTGGGCGCAGGAGAAGACTCGGAGAGGGGGCGGCATCCCGCGGGGCCGCTCAGACACAGCAGCAATCCCAGCAAGCCCAGCCAGACAGGGGAACGGCGTTTTGTCGGGCGGCTGTTCAGCTCTCGGAACATTCGGCCTTCGCAGAGGCGGCGATGAAGGCGGTGCGCAGGTTGTAGTGCACCTCGCGGATCAGGCGCTCCTCTTCGGTGGTGAGGTTGCCCTGCGTTTTGTGCATCAGCATTTTCAGCATGTCGATGGTTTGACGCGCCATGCAGAGGTTGATGGATGTGATGTTGGTTTCGGGGTGCGGCACAAGCCCCAGGTGGTAGGCGGCAGAGGAGCTCAGTGACAGAACGAATGTGTTGAAATCAATGGGAATCCCGGGCTCGTCGAGTGGGTCTTTTACTTCGGGGATGTCCTGCAGGTTTTCGGTCATGCCAAACGCTCGTTTCTGCGATGTTACTCCGCGTCTTTTTGCGAATCGCTGCCGTTTTCAGCGTCGCCCATGACGATGGGTTCGCTCTCGCTCGCTTTGTCTGGCAGCGCCGCCAGATAGGTTTTTAGCTGTTTTTCGGAAACGACGCCGCTGCGGATATTTCTATCGAGGATGCGTCGGTCCATCTGTGTTTCAGGAATACTCATGTGAAAATCTCCGTAACCAGTGGGTTAATCAACTCCGAAGGAATATGGCCAAAAATCGGTGTTCGTCAACCCAAGGAAGCGATTTCTTCATCTATCAAATAACATGGAAAGAAGTTGCGGCGCCAGGACTTCCCATTGGCGCAGTGCGGCCGATGCCGCGCCGGCGTGCGCCCATTTTTGTGTAACGGCGGGATTGCCCATCGCAAACGACAGGGCCTGGCGCAGTGCCGCGGCGTCTCCGGGCGCGGTCAACCAGCCATTTTCCCGGTGCGAGATCACTTCACCGATACCGCCTGTGTCCGAGGCGATGACCGGGATTTGCGCGGTGAGGCCTTCGAGCACGACGAGGGGCATGCCTTCGTGGCGGCCATCGGGCATGGGCAAGGAGGGGACGACGAGCGCGTCACACGCGTGCAGCAACCGCGCGCGCATCCGCGGATCGGCGCTACCGGTAAACAGGGCGCGCACAGCGGTGTCCTTGGCCATCGCCTCCCAGGCAGGGCGCTGTTGTCCATCGCCGGCGGCCACCAACATGGCGCCCTCCAGACCCGCGAGGGCGCGCAGCAACACGTCCAGTCCCTTAATGGGCACCATGCGCCCCAAGAACAACACGGCGAAGCCCTCGATGCCCAACGCGTCGCGGACCGCTTCGCGCGGCATGTCTGTGCGCAGCTCGTCCCCAAAGCACCCCATGGGCACCACGCGGTGATGCGGCAACGCGGCGCTGGGAGTTCCCAAAATCGCGGCGTACTCCGCGCGTAGCTGCGCCGAGACAAAGCCCACGTGACGGGCGTGGCGCGAAATTCTGCGGGCCATGGGCGCCCCCAACGGGATGCGCGACAACAGGTGCACGTCGCCGGAGTGGGCCAGTGCCAGGTGCGGCAATCGAGCGGGCGCAAACACTGAGGCCAGGAGCGCCGAGGGCAACAACCAGTGGCTGATGAGGCCGTCCCAGTCGTTGGCGTGGCGTGCCAGGGATGTGCCCAGGGCAGCCAGGGCCGCGGGCATCTGCCACAGGCGGTGGGGTGCGCGGCGGAGGTTGTCGAGTACGCCGTCTCCGTAGAAGAGCGTCTGCCACCGGCGGGGGCGCACATAAGGCACCCGCACAACCCGCACCCCGTCCATTGCCTCCGGTGTGATCGGCGATGCGGGCACAGGGGCACCGGCGGGAGACACCGGCGCGGGCTGCGGCGCCAACACGGTCACCCGGTGTCCGCGCTGCACCAGGGAGCGGGCCATGCCGTGCACGAAGGCCCCCGGGGCATCGCCCAAAAAACGCGGATACGAAGTGGTGAGAAAACCGATGTGCTTCGGCGCGTGGCTCAAAGTTCGGAGGCCCCTTCGGCGAGCCCCGCCTTGGGACGCAACGCCATGCGGCGGCGCATCCACCAAGAGCGCACAATGACCTTGGGCACGCGAAACACGCCGGTGGTCAGCGAGATGCCCGACACCTCGTCGCCGTAGAGCGGGCGCACACACACCTGCGCCAGGCGCGCGTCGATGCCGTGCAGGTGCGCCAGGATGTCGTTGGGGAAGCCGTAACGCGGCCACAATGATGCGAGCGGCAGTTGCGAAATGGCGGCGGCGCTGATGGCGGTAAAGCCGCACTGGGAGTCGCGCACGTCCCGGTAGCCCGAGGCATAACGCGTGGCAATGCTCAGCACGTGATTGCCGACAAAGCGCGACAGGGGCATGCGCCAAAACACCCCGGGATAAGAGAGCCGGTCGCCCTTGGCGTAATCCGCGGTGCCCGCAGCCACTGGCGCAATGAGGGCGGCCAGGTCATCGGGGTCCATTTGGGCGTCTCCCGCCATCACCGCCACGACGTCGGCGCGCCACTCCAGCGCGTGGGCATAACCCGTGACGATGGCCCCGCCCACGCCGCGGTTTTCGCCGTGGACAACGAGCGTCAGCCGCGCGTTTTGCGGTTGCAGGCCGCGCACGATCACCGCGGTGTTGTCGGTGCTGGCGTCGTCGACCACGATGATGCGATCGACGTAATCGGGGATGGCGGTCACCGCGCGGGCGATGAGCTTTTCCTCGTTGTGTGCGGGCACCACCACGGCGATTTGTTTGTCAGCAAACATCGCCGCCATATACCACAGCAGCGCCGC
Source organism: Myxococcales bacterium (assembly GCA_012522445.1). Classification (GTDB taxonomy): domain Bacteria; phylum Myxococcota_A; class Polyangia; order JAAYKL01; family JAAYKL01; genus JAAYKL01. The sequence continues at coordinate 42,116 of JAAYKL010000046.1, forward strand.
GTCGCAACGGTATAGATGGGCGGGCATCAGGCCGCGACATCGTGCACCAGGCGCCGAATCCAAGCGCGGGAGCGGAAGCGCCACGCCCAGATGAAGAGCTTGACGAACTCTTCGCCGAAGGCCGCCAAGTAAACCAATGCGATGGGCCAGTGCCACGAAAAGGCCGCCAGATAACAAAAGGGAATGCCCACCAACCACTGGCAAGAGACGTCCATGAACAAGACAAAACGCGTGTCCGCCCCGCTCTGCAAAATGCCCACGACACCCACCACATTGGCGGCGAGGATCGGCGTGGTCAGCAGCATCGCCCACAGCACCGAACGGGCCGCCTCCAGGGTCTCTGCGGTCATCTGTCCGTAGAGCGAAAAGATGAGCGGCTCGCCGAGCCAAACCAACAAGACGGCGATGAGTGACGCGCCCACGCCAAAGGCCACCAAGACCTGGCTGCGGTACCACGCGTGCTGAAACTCTCCGGCCCCGAGGTGGTGCCCCATGATCACGCCTGTGGCCGTGGAGATGCCCCAGAAAAAGGCGAACATAATGGTGCGCATCGGCTGCACCATGCTGACGCTCGCCAGCTCGAGGGTCCCCATGTGGCCGTAAATCGCTTGGTAGACAAAGGCGCCCACGTGCCACGCCACGCCGCCGATCGTCAGCGGCACGCTGATGCGCAAAAAGTGGCGCACCGCCTGGCTGTCCAGGGCGCGCCAGACGCGCAGCGGGGTGACGCGAATCGCCGTCTTGGCCACGGCCAAGTAAACGAAGATGAACGCCACTTCGATGAGCATCGACAAGAGGGTGGCCAGGGCCGCGCCGTCAATGCCCAGCGCCGGAGCGCCGAGGTTGCCGAAGATCAGCACCCAGTTGAGGAAGATGTTGGAGAGCACCGCCACCGTCGTGAAGATGAAATTGACGTGCGGCCGCCCCATGGCATTGAGCCCCGCTCCCACGCTGGCGACGATGGTCATCCCCAAGGGCAACAGCGCGGTGATGCGCAAGTAGCGCGCCCCCAACGCGATGATCTCCCCCTGATCGGTGCCGATGCGCATGACCCCTGCGGGCCACAAAAACAGCAGCAGGCAAAGCGGCAACATCAGCAGCGCGCTCGCGGCCACGCCGATGTTCACGGTTTGCGCCAGGCGTTTCGTTTGCTTGGCGCCGAAAAACTGCGCGCCCAAAATGCCCACCCCCGCGGCCAGCCCCCAGACAACGCTGTTGAAGAGCATGTGCAGGTTGGTGCAGAGCCCCACCGCGGCCAGCGAGTTTTCACCGATCTGCCCCAGCATGAACATATCGGCGATGTAGCGCGACGAGTGCAGCAGGTACTGCAGGCTCACCGGGATGGCCAAGCGGAAGAGCTTTTGAAAAAACATTCTATCGAGGTACGCGCGCATACACACTGTCCAGTTTGTCGCGTGACGGGGCTGCGGTGCTATCGGTGCACCGCAATTAGGGCGACAGCAACGAGATCGCCACGCCCACGCGGAGGCCGTAGGTCGACACCACAAAGCGTTGCAAGCCGAGAAAATCGAGCATCTCCAAAATGATCGCGATGCCCGCCGGAAAGACATCGGCACGTTGGGCGCGGAGTCCGGTGCGGGCCATCCGCTCCTCGGTAGAGAGGGCGGCCATGCGGTAGAGCCAGCGCCGCACGGTGTCGCGCTCCAAGGCGAGGCGATGGATGCGGTCGCGGTCAAATGTTTCCAGCCCTTGCTCCAGGCAGCCCAGCGTCGTCGCGGTCCCACCCACGCCCACCAGCCGCGGCGCCGACCGGGGCGAAAACGGAAACGCCGCCTCGGCCAAAGCGTCGCGCACCAAGCCGCGCATGGCTTCGATGCGGGCCGTTGTCAGGCGCTCCCCCCCGGAGACGCGCTCGGTCAAACGCACCACCCCCAAGGGCAAGCTCAAAAACGACCACGCGCCATCGCCGAGGCAGAGGCTCAGCTCCGTCGATTGTCCCCCCACGTCTAGCACCGCTGCATCTGCGAATTCCGGCATGTCCAGCAACGCCCCGCGGCTGCTGTATTGCGCCTCGGTTTTTGCGTCGATGATGTCGATGGGATGCCCGAGGAGCTGCCCCGCTGGCTCGGTGAACGCCGCTGCGTTGGACGCCATGCGCAGCACCGCGGTGCCCACGGCCTTCACCGGGACACGCGCCATATCAAAGGTGTCGCGCAGCTCGCGCAGCCCTGCCAATCCCCGGGCCATCGCCGTCTCCGACAGCCGCCCGTCGCGCGTCACGCCCTCGGAGAGGCGCACCGGCAAGGAGATGTCGCGCAGCACCGAAAACTGCCCCGCCGCATTGCGCTGCAGCCAGCATGCCGCAAATGTATTGGAGCCGATGTCGAGACCGATGGCGCTACGCAGGCCGTGCATGGAAGAGGGGGTGCGGCAAAGGGGGGTTATTTTTTGACGTCTTTTTCGAGGTCGCTCAAGTCGGGGAGTTCGTCCCAGTTGGGCAACAGGGTGATTTCGATGCGGCGATTGGCCGCCTGGCCCTCGGCCGTGTCGTTGGTATCGGCCGGCGAAAACTCCGCATATCCCGCCGCAGAAATCGAGGTGGGATTGACGCCGTTGTCCTGCATGTACTTGACGACGGTCACGGCGCGCGCCGTGGAGAGCTCCCAGTTGGAGGGGAATTTCTTCGAGCGGATGGGCACGTTGTCGGTGTGGCCCGCCACCTGGAATTTGCGGTCGTCGATCGTGGCCAAAATGGCGGCCAACTGCAACAAAGCCTCCTTGCCCTCTGCGGAGAGCTCGGCCTTGCCCGTGTCGAACAAGATGTTCGAGGCCATCTCCACGACCATCTGGCCGTTGACCAGGCGAATCTTCAGTTTTCCGGAGTCGACCAGCGTTTTGAACTTCTCAATGATCTCGCGGTATTTGGCCATGCGCGCCACCTGGGCTTCGCGTTCGGCACGCAGGCGCGCTTCGCGGGCGCGGGTCTCTTCTAAGTCGCTCGACAGCATGCTTTTTTCGCCCAGCAGGGACTGCACGTCTTGGCCCAATTGCGCGAGCTTCGCCGACATCAACTGGTGCTCTGCGCGCATTTGGTTCAACTGATTTTGCAGTTCAATGTTGTGCTTGGCCGCGGCGTCGAGGCTGTCTTTCAATTGCTGGGCCTCTTGCACCTTGGCGTTGTACTGATCTTTGGGGATGCCACAGCCAGCCAGGCCGCAACACAGCAGCGCACCGAGAATGAGCGCGGTCTTTTTCGTTGTCATAATTTGCCTCCGTTGGGGAATGTTAGGGAGTGATTGGGGCGTCGGTGTGCCCCAAATTCGCGAGCTGATGCGGGCTACGAACCTTTTTTCAGCTCATTTAGCACCAATTTTGCCACGGCTTTGAGGGTGTCGAAGACCCCTTGTCCCGTGGGGCAGACCGCCTCAAAATCCGGCACGCCATTGGGATTGAGCAAGGCGCGCATTTCGGCCACATCGGCGATGTTGGGCAGGTCGCGCTTGTTGTACTGAATCACGTGGGGCAGTTTATCGAGGTCGTATCCCTGCTCCTGCAGGTTGTAGCGCAGGTTCTCCATGGACTCCATGTTGGCTTCCATGCGCTCGATTTGCGAGTCCGCCACAAACACCACGCCGTCGACCCCCTTGAGGATCAGCTTTCGCGACGCGTCGTAAAACACCTGTCCGGGAACGGTGTAGAGGTGAAAGCGGGTTTTGAAACCGCGAATCTCGCCCAGCGCCAATGGGAGAAAGTCGAAAAACAGCGTGCGATCGGTTTCGGTGGCCAGTGAAATCATCTTGCCCTTCGCGTCGGGCATTGTCTTGTTGTAGATGTACTGCAGGTTTGTGGTTTTGCCGCACAAGCCCGGCCCGTAGTAGACGATTTTGCAGTTGATTTCACGCGATGAATAGTTAATGAATGCCATTAGTTAACATCCTCTAATCGTTGAACAAATTGTCGATATCATCATCCGTGATCTCAGAGAACGGCGTGGTGGTGTTGGGGTCTTGTACTTTTTGCAACAGGGACTCAAAAATGGCGTTTAGCGCCTCGTTGGCCTTGCGCACGCGCAAGCGGACGAGCCCCAGAGAAGAGCGCTCGTCGAAAATCACCACGAGGATCACCCGCTGTCCCACGATTTGTATGTGGATGTTTTGGCGTTCGCCCTCGTGGAATTGGGTGGCGAATTCGTTTTCTTTTAGCAGCTTTGCCATGCCACCGGTGGCGGCGATGTTGCCAGCGGTCAGCGATGCCAACGATGTGGTATCAATGGTTTCGTACTCGCCGGAGGTGGCGATGAGCTGTCCGTTTTTGTCGATGATAAAGACGACGATGGCATTGGCATCCCGAACGAGTTTGTCGCAGACCTCTTGGATCTGATTGAACTCCTGCTCGAACATGACCATGTTGGATTCGATCATTCTCAACTCCTGCAGGTTGCGTTTCAGCGGCAAAAAAGCAAGCGCATCTGCTTGTTTAGCCGTGGTTTTAACAGACATGCAGACGCTCTTCAAGATGCGATCGGGACACGCCCGCGGATTCTCGTTGTTCCCCTTGGCCTGGGAGTTCTTGCGCGCCCGCGAGGCGTATGATACGGAAAACAATCTTTTGGCGCAGCGTTTCGCGCCTTCTGCCAAAAGCCGACGCATGAAAAACAACAAACCCAAACAAAACAGTCCCTCGGCCGCCACAAAACCCTTCGAAGCGCTGGCCGAAGAGCTCGGGGCGGCTTACGAGGCGGCGAGTTTGGGCGCCGCGTTGCCCATCGCCGTCGACCCATCATCGCCCGATTCTTTGCTGCGCGCCCTCCACCACATTTTGATGACGCCCCGGCCGGACTGGGGGCTCAAAACCCTGGCCCGCACCGGCGCGTTGGCCGCCGTGCTGCCCGAGTGCCAGGCCATGGTGGGCTTTGGGGAGGGCATCCGGCACAAGGACGTCTGGGCTCACACTTGCCAGGTCGTCCGCCAAACGCCCCCACGGCTCATCGTCCGATGGGCGGGGCTCCTCCACGACATCGGCAAGGTGCCCACGCGGCGCTTCGCCCCGAGCGGCGAGGTGACCTTCATCGGCCACCCGGAGGTCGGCGCCAAAATGTTTGGCCGCATCGCCAGGCGCCTGCCCTTCTCCGCGTCCATGGCCGCGCAACTGCGCTTCCTCATCGCCGCACACCTGCGGGCCGCTGCCTACGACACCTCCTGGACCGACTCGGCGGTGCGCCGCTTCGCCCGCGACGCCGGAGAGTCCCTCGACGACCTGCTCGACCTCTCCCGCGCGGACATCACGAGCAAGTACGCAGAAAAAGTGCGCCGGGGCCTCGCGCTCATCAACGCCCTGGCCGAGCGCATCGACCGCGTCACCCAGCAAGACCGCCAGCCCCCTGCCCTGCCCGCGGGACTCGGCCACGCCATTATGCAGCACTTTCAGCTCTCGCCGGGGCCGGCCTTGGGCCGCGTTATGCACACTTTAAAAGAGCGGGTGGAGGACGGCGAATTGCCGGTGGGCGCCGATTTTTCGGTCTACCTGGCGTTTATCGAAGCGCAGCGACTGCTGCCACAACCGCAACACCGCTAAAGAGCTAAAAAATGGCGTTGGGATCGCGCTCAATGGCGCGCCGCGGCTTGGTGTCCTTGGCCGCAGGGGGCGCCGCATCGGGCGGGGAGTAGGGCCGCTCCCGAGAGATGACGCGGTGGGGGCGTTTGGCGGGCGGCGCTGCGGGTCGGTCGCCCTGTTCGGCCTTGGGGACTGCCGCGGTTTCGGGGGGCAGCGCGGTTTCGGGGGCGGCGGCTGGGGCGTCTGCGGAGGTGGCTTCGGACGCACCGGTCGGCGGCGTTTCGGGAGGGGGCGCGGACAAGGGCAAGACCGCCGTGCCCGCCGAGAGGTGCACCGTGATGTCGTTGTTCATGACGCGGTGCTGAACGACAAAGAACCCCGCCACGACCCAACAAAATACGCCGATCAACCAAGGCACCCAGGTGACATCGCCGCTGGGGTGGGCCGTCGCATGCGCCGTCGATGGCACCGACGCGTTTTGCGTGGTGGAGAAATGCAGCGGTCGCTTGTGGGGCAACGCGCTGGGCATCGCCGTGGTGCGGTCGCGCGCTTCGCCGCCTTGCAGCGCTTTCAACAGGGCGTCGCGCATGGCGTGGGCGTTGTCGTAGCGCTCGTGCGGACGGCGGGCCATGGCCTTGAGGATCACCGCCTCCAGGGCGGGAGAAAACCGCGGGTCCACCGATGTGGGGCGCGCGAAATCCTGCGTGCAAATGTTGATCATCACCTCGCTGTTGGAGGCCCCTTCGTAGGGACGCCGCCCCAGGAGGGCCTCGTACAACACCGCCCCCAGCGCGTAGATGTCGATGCGGTGATCGATGTTGGTTTCGCCGCGCGCCTGCTCCGGCGCCATGTACAGCGGCGTGCCCATCACCGTACCGGTGCGCGTCAACGACAGGGCGTTTTCGGCGTCGAGGTATTTGGAGACGCCAAAATCGAGCAGCTTCACGAAGTGGCGGCGATCGCCCACCCTCGTGATGAAAATGTTGTCGGGCTTCAAATCGCGGTGAACGATTTGGTGATCGTGCGCCGCCTGCAAGCCGAGCAGGGTTTGGGCAAACACATCGACGATGGCCGCCAATGTGGCCTCGGGCGTCTTCAGCCAGTGCCCCAGGGACGTGCCCTGCAGCAGCGGCATCACCGTGTAGTAGACCTGGTCCCCCGCGACGATCTCGGCGCCGAAATCCAGCACCTCGCAGATGTTGTCGTGTCCCAGGGCCCCCGCCATGCGCGCCTCTTGCTGAAAGCGCTCCAACGCCACCCGGTGGTCGTCGCCGCCGCCCAGCAATGTTTTGATGGCCACCTGCCGGTGCACCGCGACGTGCTCTGCGCGGTACACGTGCCCCATGCCGCCCGAGCCGATGACCTCCTGCAGGCGGTACTTGCCGCCCAAGAGGGTTCCAGCGGGAAACACGGGGTGGTGATGGTGACGGGCCACGGGCGGTGGGTTAGCGAGCGGTGTAGGGCTCGTATGCGGGCTTCAGTTGCTTGGGTTCTGCCCACGTCGGTGTGAAGGTAAAATTGAGCAGCAGGCCGATGTTGTCCCGGGCAGCGCCTTCGGTGCCCAAGACGGGGATCCAGAGGCTGCCGCCGACGGCAAAGCGCCGCTCGATGACAAAGGCATCGACGCCCGGCTCCAACGCCAGGGTAAAATGCCCGCCTTGGCGATACACTTCATCTGCGGCGACGCGGCCATTGTCTTCCCACCAGCCGCCGATATCCTCCCAGGTGTGGCGGGCGTTGTAGGTGTACCAATGATAGCGGACGGCCGAATAGCCAAAGGCGATGTCGACGTAGGGTACCACGCGGCGCACGGGCACCTGCAGGCGCACCACGCCGCCCAAGTGGCCAAAGGTTTTGATGCCGTCGTATTTGTACTCATTGGGATCGTCGAGCACGGAGATGAAGTCTTGTCGGTTCGAGGCATAGGTAAATCCGCCGCGCAGGTTGAGCCCCACCCCCAGCCAACGCACCGGGACGGCCAGGAGTTTGAGGCCGATGCTCCAGCCGATGTCGGGGTCGAACGGAATGCTGTCGCCGTACACCGATGCGCCGCGCACATCCTTCCAGTGAAAGTTGGGCAGGGCCAAGCCCAGGTGCGTGTTGATGACGAACCCCTGGGTTTTGTGCTGTGGCGTCGGGCGTTCGTACATTTGTTTTTTGCAGTACTTCGTGGCCTGGCAGGCGGGCTCTTGGCAGTCGATCAAACCATTGCCGTCGTTGTCGATGCCGTCGCGACAGGCCGCGCCCACCTCTGCAGGGGCAGAGACGATGACCGGCACCGGCAGGGTGGGTGATGGTTGCACGCAGATGGCGTAAATTTGGCAGTCGGGATCGTCGCAGTCGACCAGGCCGTCGCCGTCGTTGTCGAGGCCATCTTGGCAGGCCGCCAGCGATTTTTGGGCCGTGGCCAGCGCCGCGTCATCCTCGGCAGGCGCTTCGCCCTCGGCAGGCGCTTCGCTCTCGGCAGGCGCTTCGCTCTCGGCAGGCGCTTCGCCCTCGGCAGACACTTCGCCAACGACAGGCGCTTCGCTCTTGGCAGACACTTCGCCCGCGGCAGTCGGCGCCGCTGTCACATCGCCGCCAGGTGCCGTCTCCTGTGCCATCCCCGGCGACGCTGCGCCCACCATTCCCAGCAAAAAGACAAGTCCGAATACTTTAAAACGCGCCATGAGTGCCTCCCGAATCTTTGGTTGAAACAGTCTGTGATTTTACAAGAAAAGCGCCAGATGTCCATCGGAAGGGGCGAAGGGAGGGCGGCGCAGCGCGCGACAAAAGACAGAAAATGGAGCGGAGGAGAAAATGCGGGGCAGAGCGGGGCTACTGGTTTTGGTAGCTCTCGAGGATCTCTTCGGCTTTTTGCTTGGCGCTCTCCAAGGCGCTGGGCGCTTCGCCCTCGTCGCCGCTGGTGGCTTCGCCTTCGCTGGATGCGTCGTCTTCCTGTGCCGCGTCGCCGCCGCTGCCGGTCTCTCCGGGGCGTCCGGCGCGCTTCAGGCCGCTCTTTTTGACCGCTTTGTCCGGCGCTTTCACCGCCGGTGTTTCGGCGTCGTCGCCGTCGGTGGCTTCGCCGTTGTCGCCGTCGGTGGCTTCGGCATCGTCGCCATCGCCATCGGTGGCTTCATCGGGAGCGGGTTCGCTTTTTTTGGCGCTGCTGGCCGTGGCCGAACCCGTCATTTGAAATGTGCACCCCGACAACCAAAACAGGGCAAGCACGGATGCGATCACCGTAAATAGACTTCGAAAACGCTTTGTCATGGGGCAACTCCTTGTGTGATTAAATATTGCACCGTCACAATATACTGAAAAAAGACGCGCTGTTGGGGCAAAAATTCTGCGGGGCGTCTGCGGGGCATCTCGCGGGGCGCTGCGACACGCTCAGCTACATCCCGAAGTGGCGCCGCAGTTGATGCAGCGGTGACACGCACCGGAGCGCACCATAATCGAGCCGCAATCCGAGCACGGTGGGGCGTCGACCTCGGTTTGAAAGCCCAGATCTTCGCTGTGCAGCGGGGGAATGGAAGAGACCGATGTGGGCATGGGCGGCAGGCTCGTCAGACCGGTGGTCATGGAGGATACCGCGGCGATCTCTGAGCCCTCGGGCATGAATTTGATCTGCAGCCAGCGGAACAGGTAATCCATGATGGACTTCGCCATGGGGATCTCTGGGTTGCGCGTGATCCCCGAGGGTTCGAAGCGCGTGTGGGCGAATTTGTCGACGAGCACCTTGAGGGGCACGCCGTATTGCAGGGCGAGGGAGATCGCCGTGGCAAAGGAGTCCATCAGGCCGGAGACCACGGAGCCCTCCTTGGCCATGCGGATGAAAATTTCGCCCACGGTGCCGTCGTCGTACATGCCCGCCGTGATGTAGCCCTCGTGGCCGGAGATGTCGAACTTGTGCGTCACGCTTTGGCGCTCGTCGGGCAGGCGGCGGCGCGCCATTTCGGGGGTGGTCGTGCGCTGCTGCTGAAACTCCTTCGCCTTCTCGGAGGTGGTGAGCGGCTGCGTGCGCTTGGAGGCGTCGCGGTACACGGCCACCGCTTTCAGGCCCAGCTTCCACGCATCGACGTAAACATTGAAGATGTCGTCGGCCGTGGCCTCTTGGGGCACATTGACCGTTTTGGAGATCGCCCCGGAGAGGAACGGCTGCGCGGCGGCCATCATGCGGATGTGTCCCATGGGTTCGATGGTGCGCACGCCCTTGTCGGATTTGAACGCGCAGTCGAACACGGGATAGTGGTCGAATTGCAGGGCGGGTGCGCCCTCCACGGTGCCGGAGTCGTTGACGTACTCGACGATGGATTGGACGTCGCTCTCGGCGTAGCCCAATTGCCGCAAGGCCTCGGGCACGGACTGGTTCACGATTTTGAGCACGCCGCCGCCCACGAGTTTTTTGTACTTCACCAGCGCGATGTCGGGCTCGATGCCGGTCGTGTCGCAGTCCATCATGAAGGCGATGGTGCCCGTGGGCGCCAACACGGTGGTTTGCGCGTTGCGAAAGCCCTTTTGATCGCCCAAGGCCAGCGCGGTGTCCCAGGCCTCCTTGGCCGCTTGGATCATCATCGGCGGCGCCAGCGCTTCGTCGATGTCGTCGACGGCCCGGCGGTGCAGTTGGATGACCTCGAGCATGGGCGCTTTGTTTTCGTCGTAGCGGGCAAACGGCCCCATGGACGCGGCGATGCGCGCCGATTGGGCATACGCTTCGCCCGTCATCAGGGCGGTCACGGCCGAGGCATAGGCGCGTCCGGCGGCGCTGTCATACGGCAAGCCGCGGCGCATGAGCAGGGCGCCCAGGTTGGCGTAGCCCAGGCCGAGCGGGCGAAAGTCGTGGCTGTTCACGCGGATTTTTTCGGAGGGGTACTTGGCGTTGTCTACGATGATCTCCTGGGCGGTGATCATGATGTCGATGACGTGCTTGTACATGTCGGCGTCGAAGTCGCCGTCGGCATTGATGAAGCGCATGAGGTTCATCGAGGCCAGGTTGCAGGCCGAGTCGTCGAGGAACATGTATTCGGAGCAGGGGTTGGACGCGTTGATGCGCCCGGAGTTTTTGCACGTGTGCCACAGGTTGCAGGTGTCGTCGAACTGCATGCCGGGATCGCCGCACTGGTGCGTGGCCTCGGCGATTTGCTGCATGATGTCGCGGGCCCGGAGGGTGTCGACGGGCTGTTGGTCCACCACGGAGACCGTTTGGTACTCGCGGTCTTCCACGACGGCGCGCATGAAGGTGTCGGAGGCGCGCACCGAGTTGTTGGAGTTTTGAAAATAGACCGAGCTATAGGCCTCGCCGTTGAGGTCGCCGCTGTAGCCCGCCTCGATGAGCGCCCAGGCCTTCTCCTCTTCGCGCACCTTGCAGGTGATGAACTCTTCAATGTCGGGGTGTTCGGTGTTGAGGATGACCATTTTGGCCGCGCGCCGCGTCTTGCCGCCGCTCTTGATGACGCCGGCAAAGGCGTCGAACCCGCGCATGAAGGAGACGGGGCCCGAGGCCTGTCCGCCCGTCGAGAGGGACTCGCGGGAGGAGCGGATGGTGGAGAGGTTGGAGCCCGACCCCGAACCGCCCTTGAACAGCGTGGCCTCGGTGGAGGCCAGTTCCATGATGGAGTCCATGGTGTCTTCGACGGAGTTAATAAAGCAGGCCGACATTTGGGGATGGGGATCGATGCCGACGTTGAACCAGACGGGGCTGTTGAAGGTGGCCATCTGGTGCAGCAAAATGTGCGTCAGCTCGGACTCAAAGGTTTCGGCATCTGTCTCGGAGGCGAAGTAGCCGTCGCGGCGCCCCCAATCGCAAATGGCGCCCACAACGCGGTCGATGATTTGCTTCACCGACTGCTCTTTGTCGCCCTTGCTGGACTTGGTGCGAAAATACTTGGAGACCACCACGTTGGTGGCGAGCTGGCTCCAAAAAGAAGGCATCTCGACATCGTGGGCGTCGAGAATTTTTTCGCCTTTGTCATTGGTAATCGTGGCGCTGCGATAGTCCCACGAAATGGCGTCGTAGGGGTGCTGCCCCGTGCGCGTCAGCCGCCGGGCGAACTTCAGGCCGCTGTTAATGCCCAAAGTGCGCTGCTCGTGGCCCGCGCGTGTTTTGTCCGTCTTGTTTTTGTCTCGCTCTGTCGTGTTCATCCCCGCACCTCGATCAAATGTTTGCCCTATGTGCGACGCCCCGTGCGCCGCGCTTCTCTTTGAAAATGTAACCCCACCGACGCAAAAGACACCTCGACAGCGAGAGCAGATTTCTCCGCCCCCAACACAGTTCGTTGCGTCTGTAATTGTTCAGTGTTTTGACAAGAAAGGTTCTGCCCCTTTCCGTAGGGTGTGTCAAGAAAAATACCACTACATCTTGTGCTTCTCAAAAAGAAAAGGCCCACATCTTGTGAAAACGCTGCATTAACAACGGGTTGTGGCACATGCGCTCCGCTGCCGATTTCGCCGCGAAACAACTGCGCAACGGTACAGCTTGTTCAGTGATGTACCGAAATCATCCCGCATTTCGCGCCATTTTTTTGCCAAGGGCGCGTCGGGCTTCTTATATAGAGGATTATGATCGATGACAGACATACCCAAGCCCCCGCATCCGAGGGGCTGCGCGTCTCCCTACAGCGGGTGAGCCGCTTCTTCAAACCCGAAAAACCCGCGCTCTTCGACGTCTCCCTCGACATCGCGCCGGGCGAGTTCCTCTACGTAGCGGGCACCTCTGGCGCGGGAAAGAGCACGCTGCTCAAGCTCCTCCACCTCTCGGAGAGCCCCGACACCGGGACGCTGTGCTTCAACGGCCACGACGTCGCCGGGCTCACGCGGAAGGTGGTCGCCGTGCTGCGCCGCTCCATGGGCGTCGTGTTTCAAGACTTCAAGCTCATCGAGGACCTGAGCGTGGCCTCCAACATCGCGCTGGCCCTGGAGGTTCGCGGGGCGTCTCCGGCCATGATCCGCTGGCGCGTCGCCGAGGTGCTGGCCGAAGTGGGGCTCAACGGCAAAGAGAAGGAGCTGGCCGGCGCCCTATCCGGTGGCGAGCAACAAAGGGTGGCCATCGCGCGGGCCATCGCGCCCAACCCGCAGCTCATTTTGGCCGACGAGCCCACCGGGAGCCTGGACACCTACAGCGCCAACTTCGTGCTCGACATGCTCGAGAAGGTAAACGCGCGGGGCGCCACCGTGGTGGTGGCCACCCACGACCGCATGCTGATGGCCGCCCGACCCCATCGCACCGTGGTGCTCGACGCGGGGCGCGCGGTCGGCATCTCGCAAAACGGCGACTTCCGCAGCCGCAGTGAGCGCCGCAAGACCAACCTCGAAGAGGCCGTATAATGTCTGCTCCGCCCCGACACCGCTGGCTGTACTTGGCGACGCACATTCTCCGCAGGGCCCCGAGCGGCATCCGCCGAAAGCCCTGGATTCACCTGCTCTCCATCCTCACGCTGTCGGCGGCCTTTCTCAGCTTTGCCGCCACCCTCACCGCCGCGATCAACATCAACGAAGTGGTCGCCCGGTGGATCGGCAGCGCCGAGATGACGGTCTACCTGCACAAGGGCACCACCTCCGCGCAACTCGACGAGCTGCGCGACGCCGTGCTCGCCCTCGACGGCATCGCCAAGGTGGACACCGTGACGCCCGCGCAGGCCCGCACCGACTTTTCGCGAGACCTGGGCGCGCTCAACGAAATCAACGCCTTCATCTCCGACGAGGCCTTTCCCGCCTCCCTCGACATCTACTTAACCCCCACCGCCTCCAGCGACGGACAGGCGCGGCAAGCCCTGGCCAAGCGCCTCGGAGAGGTCAAGATCATCGAAGAGGTGGAGCTGTACGACGACTGGTTCAACCGGCTCCACGCCCTCTCCACCATGGGGCGGACGGCGGCCCTCGGCCTGGGCGTCTTGGCCCTGGTGGTCTCCATCCTCGTGGTGGCGGCCACGATTCGCCAGGGTGTCAGCGCGCGCCGCCGCGAGATCGAAGTGATGCGCTTTGTCGGCGCCACCGAGCATTACGTGCGCGTCCCCTTTTTGATCGAAGGGGCGCTGGAGTCCCTGCTCTCCATGCTCATCGCCTTGGTCGCCCTGCACTTCTTGCTCAACCACGTGCAGGACTTGGCCGGGGACATCTTGCCCATGCTCGGCAGCGCCACCTTGATGCGGCTGCCGGGCAGCGTCCTCCTCGCCCTCATCGCCGGGGGCCTGCTGTCGGGGTTGTTGGGCGCCCGCATCTCCCTGCGCAAACTCGAAGAGGTGTGAGCGTGTTTCGTTGGCGCCACCGCATGGGGCTGTTCTGCTTGTGCACCGCGGTATCGCTGGCCGCCACCGCCGGAGACTTTGGCCACATCGCGTCCGACGAGCTCGCCGAAGAAGCCGACGCGCGCCGACAAGATCTGCAGCGCACCGAGGAGCGCCTCCAGCACCTCGAGGCGACGCTAGCGACCTTGCAAGCACAACAGCACGCCACCGAAGAGGAACTGCGCGCGCTCACCGAAACCCTGGAGGCCCACGCCGCCATCTTGTACCGCATCTCCCGCGGCGGAAAGGCCCTGCGCTACCTCATGTCCGCAGAGACCGACGCCTCGTTCTTAAAGCGCGCCAACACGCTGAAGCGGCTGTTCACATCCCAGGTCAAGGCGCGGCGCGAGAAGGGCCTGCACCTCTCGTCCATCGAGGCGGACATCGCCCAGCGCGAGGCGGAGATAGGCACCGCCCAGGGCCTCGCCGAGGAGCTGCGCGAGACCATCGCCGAACTCGAAGCCGCGGTACAACAACGCGGCGCGGCGTCGTCACAACTGAGCGCGCGCCACTAGTCCGCTGCGGTCATCTCCCGGCGCCGACTTCTCGCCGCACGCCCTCACGCCAACGATTTGATTAGGTCTGCCAGACGCGCGGGCGCCTCCAGCATGGGCAGGTGCCCGATGCCCTCGAGCCACTTCACCTCGGCGGATGGGAGCAGCGCCGACATCTCCTGCGCGGCGGCGGGGATCACCAGGCGGTCGGCGGTGCCGTGCACAATCCAGATGCGCCCGGCAAAATCGTCGGGGAGCGGGGTGGCGCGGTGCTGTGCCACAGCGGCGCGCTGGGCGGAAAAGCCGCGTCCAGGGCCGAGGTGGTGCAGGCGGTCGTCGACCAGCAGGGCAAACTCGTCGCTGCGGTGATGCAAAAAATCTTCGGACACGCTGCAGGAGAGATTGCGGCGCACAATCTCGTCGGGGGTGCCGCGGCGCGATGCCAATGCCGCTGCGACCTCGGGGAGACGGTGGCGAAACAACCACTCCCCCGAGGGAAAGGCACCGCACAGCATGATGTGGGGCGCGTGTTCGCGGTGCTGCTGGGCCAGCGACAGGGCGATGAAGCCCGACATGGAGTGCCCCACCAGGACGTCCGCCGAGAGCCCCTCCGCCGCCAGCACATCGCCGACGGCCCGGGTCATTTGGGGGATGTCATATGGGCCATGTGGCGCCGGACTCGCCCCGCTGCCCAGGTTGTCGATTTGCACGCAGGTGAAGGACTTTTGCAGCAAGAGGATCGCGGTGTCGTAAATGTGCATGTCGAGCCCCATGCCGGGCAACAACACCACCGTCGGACCGTATCCCGTGATCGCGTAATGCAGGGCGTTCATATTGGTTTGCGCTGCTCCTTTCGCCGTATTATGTCGTTTGCCGCGCGGGCGTGTTATATTCGCGGACGACGGATTCCGCTACAGAATCGCGCCGTGCTCCAAGGGGTGAACCGTTGAACATCTTCGACAAAACCGGAAAGGCGTTTTTCAATTTCGTCCGGTACATCCTCGTCTTGTTCACCCTGTTCTACCTGTCTTTAAAGGTACTCTGGACCAATCGCAAACTCGGACACCGCGAATTTCTCCGGCAGGTCTTGATGCAAATTTACTTCACGGGCATCCAGGCCATCCTGCCCATCCTCGTCCTCGCGCTGCTCGTCGGCACATTCGCCATCATCAGCGCCATGGGAGGCGCCGCCTTCTCCGGGGCCGAACAAGTGGGGCGCGTGGTCACGGTGGTCCTCATCCGCGAGCTCGCGCCGCTGCTCACCGGCAGCATTATTATCGCGCGCTCGATCACCGCCATCACCACCGAGCTCGGCACCATGCGGGTGCAGCGCGAGATCGAAGCCCTCGAGGCCATGGGCATCTCCCCCATCCATCATTTGATTACGCCGCGCCTCGTCGGCGGCGTCCTCTCCTTTGCGGCGCTCACGGTCTTCTTCGGCTTCGTCGCGCTGATCAGCGGCTTCCTGATCGCCCAGACGATGGTGCCCATCCCCATCGAGCTCTTCGTCCACTTCGTCTTCTCCGCCGTGCAACCCACCGACATCCCCGCCCTGGGCATCAAGGTGCTGGGCGGCGGCGCCGGCATGTTCATCATCGCCTGCTACCACGGGCTCTCGGTTCGGCGCGCCTCCACCGAGGTGCCGGTGGCGGTCTCCACCGCAGCGCTCAACGCCTTTGTCTTCCTCATTGCGCTGCACGTGGGGGTCTCCGCCAGCATGTTTCTGCGCAGCAATTCCTTCGAGTTGCTCGGGGTCGTCCTATGAGACCGGCATTGGTACAAGTGCTCGACGCCCTGCAGTTCTGCGTCAGCGACACGCACTGGCACGTGCCGCCTTTCCACCTTCGCCCCGGCGAGTGGGCGACCCTGGTGTCCGGCGACAGCCCCGATTTGATCGACCCTTCGGGGCCCTTAATCCGCACGCTGTTCACGCTGCGCTCCCCGGAACACGGCACGGTCTTCCTGCACAACCAGGACGCCTACGCCTTGCCCTACGTGGGCCAGCAGCGCCTGCGCGCCGAGATGGGCTTCGTCCCGAGCTCGGGCGGCCTGCTGTCCAACCGCACCCTGCGCGACAACATCGCGCTGCCCCTCTCGCTGCACGCGCGCCTCACCTTTAAAGAGGAGGCCCTGCGCGTCGACGAACAGCTCGACCGCTTTGGGCTGCGCGCCGCCGATCACATGTTTCCCCACGAGGTCAACGGTTACACGCGGTGGCGGGCCTGCCTGGCGCGTGCCCTCATCCTCTCCCCGTCCATCGTGATGCTAGAGGGGCTGGGCGACTGGGACATCGAGCGCGGCCAGGGGCTCGGATGGCAGCGCCTGCGCGAATACCGCCAGCGACAAGACAACGCCATCCTCATCGCCTTGCCCAGCGCGCATCCCGAATTTGAACAGTGGTTTCAACAGCAAGGCGGACACATCATCCGCTACCGCATCGCCGCAGAATTGCCCCTGCAAGGAGCCACCCACCGATGAAGTTTTACCTCAGCTACCGAGAGCGCATCGCCGGCTTCTTTTTGCTGGCCTCGCTGGTCTTCGTCATCTTGTTTGTCATCGGCGCCGCCATCGAGAACCAATGGCTCGTCCCCACCACGCACTACACCGTCTACGTGGAGCGCGCCGACGGCCTCCGCACCGGCTCTCCCGTGTTGTGGTCCGGCGTCAATGTCGGCTCTGTCAAAGAGCTCTCCATCCAGAGCAACAGCCGCGTGGCCGTCACCCTCTCCATCAAGGACGAACACACGCCCCAGCTCACCAGCGCCACCCGCGCCTCGGTGCAGCGCCACATGGGCATCGGCGAAAAGCGCATCCTGCTCACCAACCCCGCACCCCACGGCCGGCTCCGCGCCCACCCGCTGCAGCCCGGCAGCAGCATCCCCCTCGAAGAGCCGCGCGATCTGCTGGAGGTCTTGTCGTCCCTCGACCTCGGGCGCTACCTCGACACCCTCGATCGAGCGGTGAACTCCATCGACGTCGTCCTGATCAAGCTCGAAGAGGAGAACCGCATGATGCGCATGTTCGAAGCCTTCGACCAGATGGGGCCCACCCTCGCCAACGCCAACCTGCTGCTCACGGAGATGCGCGAGCCCATGGTCTCCCTCCTCACCGACCCCGCCTTGTCGCGATCGCTCCAGGGCGCCTCGCGCGTGTTCAACGACCCGCAAATCCAGCCGATGATCCGCAACATGTCGCAGTCGTTTGACCCCGAAAAGATCAACGAGCTGCTCGACCGCATCCACAAGCTCTCTGTCGACTTCGAGCGCGTACTCGCCGACGACGCGCCCTTCAACCAGTCCTTTGCCCGGCTCAACGCCCTCATGGACGACCCCAGCACCAACGACCTGATCCAGCAACTAGCGCACCTCGCCGATCAAGTGGGGCACCTCACGTCCGACCTGCCCCAGATGGCCCAGGAGACCGGCAAAATTCTCAAGGACGTCTCGATTGTCTTGCGCGCCCTGCAGCGCTCGTGGCCCTTGAAGCGCCAATCGCGAAAAATCATTCAAGAGGATCTGGACGCCGCCGCCACCGCCACCGCCGATACCACCGCCGCCGACACCGCCGATGGCTCCCCCGCCACCCGCGAGAACCCCTAGGCTTTGGGCATGCGACTCGCGCACAACCAATTCATCAAACACGGGCTGCGCTTCACCTGTCAGCGCTGCGGAAACTGCTGCCGCGCACGGGGCAATGTGCAGGCGGTCTTGGTGCCCGCATCCGAGGTCCCGCGCATCGCGGCGTTTTTGCAATTGTCGCCCAATGACTTCCTCAACGCCCACTGCGACATCGACGCCGCAGGGGCTGTCTTCCTGCGCAGCGAGCGACGCGACTGCCGTTTTCTCGGCGCCGACAACCGCTGTTACATTTATTCGGTGCGCCCCGCCCAATGCCGCGCCTGGCCGTTTTGGATCGAGAACCTCAACCCCGAGTCCTGGCAAAACAACGTGAAGACCGTGTGCCCGGGCGCCGACGTCGGGCGGTTGTGGCGAGCGAGAGACATCGACCGCATCGCCGCCGCACGCGATCGCGCCGAGGGGTTTTGCGCGGCGTCCCTCGCAGAGAACGAGCCCGCGAATCACGACTTCATTTATTTGTCAAGGCTGAATTTTGAGAATCGTTTCTCCCGCCGGCGGCGTCCCCAGCGGGCGTATTATCCATTTGCCAAATAAAATTACCCTGCTAGTGTCCCTGCCGGTTTTCCCTTGGTGGATTTCGCCGCCACACAATCTGTGAACTGCGGCGTTCGATATAAAAATTACGCTCTCGCGCTTACACCACCTAAGGAGAAACTATGCCCAAAAACCCGGTTCCCCCCCTATTTTTTCCATTTTTACCCCGTTTTTTCTCACTGCGTTACACCCCGACTGCACACCGCACCGCCGCTGGATTGCTGCTGTGCCTCGCGCTCACCGCGTCACTTTCGGCCCACGCCCTGCCCAAGAGCGACCACCTCTTCGGCAGAGAAGACGGCCGCGTCTGCGAATACCAGGAGTCCCTGGCGGAGCCTTGGCCCGTGACCGAGATGGGCGATTTGAGCGCCTTTTACCTGCCGGACGAGAGCGAAGTCGCCCTCATCGAGCGGCTGGCCCAGGGCATCTACCGCTGGAAGACCAAGCGCGATCACGGCTGGTGGGAGTGCGGCGAATTTTATCCCAAGGGGCCCGAGACTGAGGACCGCGCCATCCTGCTGGCCTACCGCATGGTGCGCGCCGTTCACCTGTTTGGTCTCGGCCGCGACAACGGAGACCTCACCCCGGAGGCGCTGGCCCACCACGTGTGGGGATTCGCCGGCACCATCGCCAACGAGTCCTCCTTTGATCGCTGCGCCGTGGGGTACTACTTTCGCAAGTGGGCGATCTCCAAAAAGATGGTCAAGGCCCGCACCCGCACCATCTCGTACGGCGAAGAGGAGATGCTCTCCGCCCTGACGGACCCGCGCTCATTCGGCTGGCTGCAGAGCACCGGAGTGGACATCGGCTACTGCCAACTGCTGACGCGCTTTCACAAAGGCCCCTTGCACGAGATGATGCACCCCGAGCAGGGCCTGGAGATCTGCGCCTTTCACTTTCACGAGCGCGCGAAAAAGCTTGGCACCACGCGTCCTTGGCGCTATTGGCGGGGCTACGGGGCGACGTATTACGAGTCGCGCGTCGTGCAGCGCGCCAGGGCCATGGGGGCCTTGCCCGAAGAGATCTAATCGATCCAACCCGCTTCACTTCATGACGACGACGCCCTTTTCATTTCGCATCACCCACACCGACGGTCACGCGCGCACGGGCTTCATCGAGACGCCGCACGGCACCGTGCCCACGCCCGCCTTCATGCCCGTCGGCACCCGCGCGACGGTCAAGGCGCTCTCCCCCGAGGACGTGCGACAGAGCGGGGCCGCCATCTTGCTCGGCAACACCTACCACCTCATGCTGCGCCCCGGCGAAGCCCTCATCCAGCGCGCTGGCGGACTGGCGCGCTTCATGGCCTGGCACGGGCCCACCCTCACCGACTCCGGGGGCTTTCAAATTTTTAGCCTGAGCGCGCGCACCAAGGTCACCGATGACGGGGTGGTCTTCGCGTCGCACATCGACGGGCAACGCGTGCATTTGACCCCCGAACGCGCCATTGCCGTACAGGGCGCCCTCGGCTCAGACATCGCCATGGTCCTCGACGAGTGTCCGCCGGGCGACGCGCCGCTGTCCGCGATTCAGCGCGCCATGGAGCGCACCACCCGGTGGGCAGAGCGCCAAATCGACGCGCCCAGGCCCGCGGGGCAAGCCCTCTTCGGCATCGTCCAGGGCGGGACGCACACCGCGCTGCGCCGGCAACACCTGGCGCAAATCGCCGACATGCCCTTCGACGGCATCGCCCTTGGCGGCTTGTCGGTAGGAGAGCCCATCCCGGAGATGTACCGCATCTTCGCCGAGATCGGCCCGCACATGCCCGCCCAGCGGCCGCGCTACGTCATGGGGGTCGGGACGCCCGCCGATCTGTTGACGGGCATCGAGTGCGGCATCGACATGTTCGACTGCGTGATGCCCACGCGCAACGCGCGCAACGGGCAGGTCTTTGTCCGCGGCGGCAAACTCAACATCAAGCACGCGCGCTTCGCCGACGACCCCGCGCCCCTCGACCCGCAATGCCAGTGCTACACCTGCCGCACCTTTG
The DNA here is from genome assembly GCA_012522445.1 of Myxococcales bacterium. Taxonomy (GTDB): domain Bacteria; phylum Myxococcota_A; class Polyangia; order JAAYKL01; family JAAYKL01; genus JAAYKL01. Next base: position 62,550 of record JAAYKL010000046.1, read on the forward strand.
AGCGCCGCTACTTGCGCCACTTGTTCATGAGCCAGGAGCTGCTCATCCACCGCCTGCTGACCCTCCACAACCTGCAGCACTACGGCGACATGACCGCGCAGGCCCGGCAGGCCATTGCCACCGGCAATTTTGCGGCGATGAAAAAGGATTGGCTCGAAAGCGGCGAGGGCGACTGAGCGCGCGCTCCCCAAACGCACGCCCCTCTCAGCGATTACCGCGACAACCCGGAGAGCCGTTCGCGCTCTTGGCGTTCGTGGGCCAGCAGGGCGCGCTTCATGTCCAGGCCGTAAAAGTAACCGCCCAGCCCCGCCGTGCCGACCACGCGGTGACAGGGCACCACAATGGCCAGCGAATTGGTGCTCATGGCGGTGCCCACGGCCCGCGCGGCGCCGGGACTGCCCGCGGCCGCAGCGACCTCGCCGTAGGTGGCGGTCTCGCCGTAGGGGATGCGCATCGTCGCACGCCACACGCGCTGTTGAAAGTCGGTGCCGCGCAGGAGGACCTCGCCCGGGGCAATGGCGCCAGGGCCCGGGGGCAAGAAGAGGCGCTCGGCCCACGACGCTGCCCGCGCGTCGTCGCGTTGGAAGCGCGCCTTGGGGAAGCGGTGCTGCACCGAGTAGCACAGCGCCGCAAGCTCCGTGGGATCGCCGCGCTGCACCGAGACCAGGCGGGTCGCGGTGGCGGCGATGAAAAACGTGTTGTATGGCGTGGGGGAGAAACCGATGTAGAGGTCGAGGGACATGGCGAGCAGTGGCGAGGCCTAGAAGAGGCTGTCCGCGGCCTTTTTGTTGCGCTGTTCCTCTTCGCGCTTTTGCTGTTCCTCTTGCTCTTTGGCCTTGCGCTCCAGATCCTTCATGGACTCTTCCATCTTCTTCACTTCGGCTTCGTAGCGCTTCTGCTCGTCGATCTGCTCTTGCGAGATGCCCTTGGTGCTGAAGAACCCCGTGGCCACCTCTTCGCTGTGGCGCTGCACCACCACCATGTACTCCCGGTTGGCGTCGAAGCTCGGGCGGGTCAGGATGGCGCGTCCCAGCAGGCTGCGGGTGTTGCGGTCCTGCGTGTACTGCGTGAAGGAGTTGACGAAGCGGCGCTTGTCTTTGCTTTTGCCGTTCTTCACGTCGAAGAAGACCATCTCGACTTCGTAGTCGCCCAGGGGCCGTTTGAAGAACGCCATCGACTGAAACATCCACTCGTGGTTTTCATCGGCGTGCAGAAACTTGACCGAGTGATTGCGCAAGAACTGCACAAAGCCGTTTTGCGTTGGGAAGTAGGTGGGGGGCAGTTTTTTGATGACGACCACCTTGCCGGCAAACACGTTTTCGGCGTTGGCGGCCACATTGTAGACGGCGCCAAAAATAATGGTTAGCGCCGCCAAAATTCCCAAGTAGCGATAAATGGTTTTCTTTGGCATGGACTCCGACTCCTCTTTTTGGTTGGGGTGACCCGTCAGCAGTGCAGCGCTGCTGAAATGAACAAACACGTTACAAACATACGGCAACTCCGGCGACTTTGTCGATGAAAAGTGCGGGAACAATGGGGGTCAGACGACGGGCGCGGCGGTGTATTCAGCGCGAGGAATGATTTGGGCGGCGTGAAAAGCGGCTACCACCAGCCCAGGAAATGCGCCGACAACAGCAGCAGAGCCACCAAAACCCCGGAGGCCACGGCCCAGGGAACCCAGGCCGGCGAGGCGGCTTCGGCGGAAGCGGATGGCGGCGTTTGTTGTTCGCGCTCGAACTTGGCGGCCAGGCGGGCGGCGGAGTCCAGGGCGTCGTCGGTGGGCGCAGGGGAAGCGCCGGTGTCAGCGGGGCGGGAGGCGCGGTCGCCATTGCGCGCGTCGGCGTCGCTGTCGGTTTTGTCGCCGTTGTCGTTGTCGTTGTTGTCGTCGTCGATTTCGTCGTCGTCGTCGATTTCGTCGCCGAGCAGGGATTGCGTGAAGCGGGCTGTCTCTTCGCGGAGGCGCACCGTTTCGCCGGTGCTCTCGTCGGGCTCCTTGGGCATCGCCAACAGCACCGCCAAGTGCTGCTCGCGTTCGCGCCGCTGGGCCTTGAGGTTTTCGCCGACGTTTTCCATTAAGAAATCGGAGAAGCGCAGTTGGGACACCGCGATGCCGCTGATGTGCATGTAATCTTCGAGGGCGCGGATGAACTCCTGCCCGCTCGCGAAGCGGTGGTCGGGCTCCTTGGCCAGGGCCTTGCGGACGATGGCGGCCAGCATCTCGAACTCGGGGAAGTCGCGGTCTTCGAGGGGCGGGATGTCGGCGGCCTTGGCGCGGCGCAGGGTCTCCTCGTGGTCTTTGCTTTTGTACAGCCGGCGCCCGTGCAGCAGCTCCCACAGCAAGATGCCCGCAGCGAAGAGGTCGGCGCGCTGATCGATGGGCGAACCGGCGATGTGCTCCGGCGCCATGTAGGCGACCTTGCCCTTGATGTGGGAGTCCTCGAGGGAGTGGGTGTCGGCGAAGCCCTCAGACTGCTGCACCTTGGCGATGCCGAAGTCGCAGAGCTTCACCTCGCCCTCGGTGGAAATGAGCACGTTGGTCGGCGACACGTCGCGGTGGATGATGTGCAGCGGCGCCCCGGAGGCGTCGGCGAGGCGGTGGGCGTAGTCGAGGCCGCGCAGGGTTTCGACGATGATGAACAGGGCGAAGGGGAGGGGCAACGCGGTTTGCGCGCGGGTCAGCAGGCCCAGCAGGCGGTTGAGGTCGACCCCTTCGACGTACTCCATCGCGATGTAAAACTGGTCGTCGATGTGGCCGAGTTCGTAGGTTTGCACCACGTTGGCGTGCGACAACTGCGCGCAGAGCTTGGCTTCATTAATAAGCATCTCACAGAACGCGCGGTTGCGGTTCAGCTCGGGCAGGATGCGCTTGATGACGCAGATGCGCTCGGTGCCCAGCTCCGTGTGGGTCTTGGCCAGAAAAATTTCGGCCATGCCGCCGCGACCGATGTAGTCGTAGAGATAATAGTGGCCAAACTTTAAGGGCAGCGCGTTGTCGGTTGTCATGGTTGGGTGGTGTCCTTATGGGGCAGTATCCTTCTGCTAAGCGCGCGAGGTCAAGAAAATCACTCCCGCCACGCCAGGAAGACCGGGTCTGTTGCGGCTGCGGCACCGTTGAAAAGGCGCTGGGTGGCATTATCTTGTTTGTGAAATAGACGTCGACGCCACAGCATTGGCGTATTAAAAGGCCCCCATGCGATACCGTATCATTAATGGACGACTCCTAGATCCCGCCACGCAACGCGACGAAATCGCCGACCTGCTCGTCGAAGACGGGCGCATCGTCGAGGCCCTCACCGGCGCCCCCGACCGCGTGCTGGACGCCGCCCACTGCTGGGTGGTCCCCGGGCTCATCGACGCCCACGTGCACTTGCGCGAGCCCGGCGGCGAGGCCAAAGAAACCATCGAGACCGGTCTGCGCGCCGCGGCGGCTGGCGGTTTTACAACGGTCATGGCCATGCCCAACACCGCGCCCCCCATCGACACCGTGGCGCTGGCCCAGTGGGTGGTCGCGCGCGCCGAGGCCTTGGGCGGTACGCGGGTCATCCCCGTCCCCGCCATCACCGTGGGGCGGCAGGGCGAGCAACTCGTCGACTTCGCAGCCTTTGTCGCGCAGGGGTTTCGCGTCTTCACCGACGACGGCACCGGCGTTAACGACGACGCGCTCATGCGGCGGGCCCTGGAGCTCAGCGCCGAACACGACTTCATCTTGTCGCAGCACGCCGAGGTGGCGGCCCTCTCCCAAGGGGGCTTCGTGCACCGGGGCGACGTCTCCCAGGCCCTGGGCATTCCGGGGCAGCCCGCGGCCTCCGAAGTCGAGATGGTCCAGCGCGATCTCGATCTCGCCGCGCAAACCGGCGGGCGCATTCACGTGAGCCACATCTCCGCAGCCCCGGCTGTGGCGGCCCTGCGACACGCACGCCAACGGGGTGTTCGCGCCACCGCCGAGGTGACCCCCCACCACCTGCACCTCACCGACGCCGCGCTCCAAACCGCCGGCACCCTGGCCAAGGTCGCGCCGCCGCTGCGCCCCCAAGAGCACGTCGACGCCTGCCGCGAAGCCCTGCGAGACGGCACCATCGACATGGTGGCCACGGACCACGCCCCCCACACGCGCGCCGACAAACCCAACGATTTTTCCCAAGCGGCCTTTGGCATGGTGGGCCTCGAGATCGCCGTGCCCCTGCTGCTCTCCCTCGTCGCGCAAAACACCATCTCGCCGATGCGCATGGTCGAGGCCATGAGCCACGCCCCGGCGCGCGTCTTCGGACTGGACGGCGGCACCCTGGCCCCGGGCGCTCCGGCCGACATCGCCCTCATCCACCCCAACCAACCCCACGCGATCGACCCGACCACCTTTCGCTCCAAGGGCACCAACACGCCCTTTGCCGGCACCGCCGTACCGGGGCGCACCGTGCTCACCATCGCCCGGGGACGCATCATCTTCGAAGCCAACGCCCATGACGCAGCACCGCACTAGTCACGACGACGCCCCCTTTGTCGCAGGCATCAGCCACCGGACGGCCACGCTCAACCAACTGGCGGCCTGCGCGGTCCCCCACGACCGCTACGACGCCTTCGCCGCCGCCATTCGCCCGCCGGGTGTCGCGCCGCTCGTCCTCTTGTCGACCTGCAACCGCACCGAGGCCTACGGACTCTCACCGACGCCCCGCGAGACCGCCGCCCAAGTCCAGGCGGCCATGCGACGCGCCTTTGCCGACAACGGCGCCACGGGACTCGCCGACGACGCCATCTACACGCACACCGAACGCGCGGCCGTCGCCCACCTGTTTCGCGTGGTGTCGGGGTTGGACGCCATGATTTTGGGCGAGACCGAAATCGCCCACCAGGTGCAGCGCGCCTTTGCCTGCAGCACGTCGAACCACCGCCCGGCGCCCCGGCTCACCCAGCTCTTCTCCGCGGCCTACCGCACCGGAAAGCGCGTGCGCACCGAGACCCGCATCAGCGAGGGCGCCACCTCCATGGCCTCGGCCGCCGTACACTTAGCCCGGCACCGCTTGGGCGATCTCCGCCGCCACACCGCGCTCCTCATCGGCGCCGGCGACACCGGGACCTTGCTGGCCAAGCATCTCCGGCACCAGTGCGCCCACCTGCGCATCGCCAACCGCACCGACGCGCGCGCCCAAACCCTGGCCGAGCTCCACGGTGGCGAGGCGGTGCCCTTCGCCGCGCTGCCAGACGCCCTCACCCACGCCGACGTCGTCTTCTGCGCCGTCTCCGCCGCGGCCCCCATCATCGACCGCGCCGCGCTCTCGTCCCCGCGCACCCGGCCCCTGCTCCTGGTCGACATCTCCTTGCCCCGCGCCGTCGCCCCCGATGTCGCGTCCTTGCCCGATGTCGCGCTCTGCGACATGAACGCCATCCAGACCGTCGTGGCGGCCAACATCGAGAGGCGCGAGGCCCAGTTGCCCACCGCCCTGCACATCGTCGACGAAGAGGTCGGCCGCTTTCTCGAAGCCCAAAACCTGCGCAGCGCCGCACCGCTCATCCGCGCCCTGCACCACGCCTTCGAGCAACTGCGCCAAGACGAACTGCAGCGGCACGACGGCAAGCTAGCGGACAGCGAAAAAGAGCGCCTCGACCGCATCACCCGCGCCCTGATGAACCGCCTCCTGCACCAGCCCACGGTGGCCATCAGGAGCTGGGCAGCCAGCAACGACCACAGCGACACGCAGCTCGCGTGGGTGGCCGAACTCTTCGACCTGCGCGCGGCGACGCCCGAAGAGGAACCCCCTTCATGACGTTTGGCGACGAGGCGGTCCTGCGCATCGGCACGCGCCGCAGCCAGCTCGCCATGTGGCAGGCCAACACCGTGGCCGCGCAACTCCGGCAACACTTTCCGGCGCTCCGCGTCGTCCTGGTGCCCGTGGCCACCACCGGGGACCGCGACAAAACCACCGCGCTGTCCAACTTCGCGCGACCCGGTATCTTCACCCGCGAAATCGAGCAGGGCCTCATCGACCGCCACTTCGACATCGCCGTGCACAGCTACAAAGACGTGGCCACCCAGTACCCCGAAGCCCTCGACATCGGCGCGGTGCTCGAGCGCGAAACCCCAAACGACGCCTTTCTCTCCCGCCACAAAACCCCGCTGCACGCGCTCAAACCGGGCAGCGTCGTCGGCACATCGAGCTTGCGGCGCCGGGCCATGTTGCTACACGCGCGCCCCGACCTGCGCATCGTTCCGCTGCGGGGCAACGTGCCCACCCGGCTGCGCGCCGTCGGGATCTCGCCCGCCGAATCAACGGCCGAATCACTCGGAGCGATTACCGAATCTACCGAATCACCCGGAGCGACCGCCGCACCGCTCTTGGACGCCACCATCCTGGCCCTGGCCGGTCTGCGCCGCCTGGGATACGCGGAGCACGCCGCCGAAACACTCAAAGCACCTGCCTTTGTGCCCGCCCCGGCCCAAGGCGCCATCGCCGTGCAAATTCGACGCGACGACGAGACGACCCGCCAAAAAATACAGCCCCTCAACCACCCCGCCACCCGCGCCGCCACCGACGCCGAGCGCCTCTTCATGCGCCTAATGGAGGGCGGCTGCCAGTTGCCCTTGGGGGCCCACGCCCACATCACTCCGAGCGGCGACATGCGCATGACCGCCGCGGTGCTCACCCTCGACGGCGCCCAGCGCATCGACGGCACGTGCGAAGCCGCGACCCCCGACGAGTTGGCCCACGCCCTCTTCGCGCAGATGCAGCGCGCCGGTGCCGACGCCGTATTGCGCGAGGTGCGGCGCCACCTGGAATCCACGCCATGAGCGCCCTGGTCGGTGCCACCGTTTGGCTCAGCCACGCCCGGGGCGGCACACCCGAGCTGGCCGACATGCTGCGCGCGCGCGGCGCGGTGGTCCTGCGGCAGCCCCTCATCGAAATCCACCCCCTGGCGGATGCGCGGCACCCCACCGCCCTGCGGCAGTGCTGCGACGCCGACTGGCTGCTCATCACCAGCCGCCACGCGGTGCGGCACTTTTTGCAACACGTTACGTGCGACGCGGCCGCCCGCCCCAAGGTCGCCGCCGTGGGAGCGGCCACCGCCCAGTGCCTCCGCGACCACCGCTGGCCCGCAAACACCACCGGAGACGACGGCGGCATCGCCCTGGCCCAGCACCTGTGCGCCCACTTCGATGTGGCGGGCAAAACCTTCTTCTACCCGTGCTCGCAGCACTCGGCCCACAGCATGGCCCAGCACCTGCGCGACAACGGCGCCCGCGTCATCCGCCACCCGGTGTACACCGCCCTGCCGCCGCGCGACGCCGACTTCACCGCCGCCCTGCGCAGCGACGCGGTCGTCCTGTGCAGCGGCACCGCCGTGGCCCACTTCGCCCAATTGCGCGACGCCCACCCGCATGCGCCGACGCCCGCCATTGTCGCCATCGGCACCTTCACCGCCCGCGCCTTACGCGCAGCGGGCATCCACCGCTTCGCCACCGCCCAAACCCCCACGCCGGCCGACATGGTCGCCGCCACTGCCCAAGCCCTCGGCGCCGCAAGCCCAACCGCCCCGACCGTCCCAGGAGGTCCTTCATGAGCTTTCCCACCACGAGACTTAGGCGCCTGCGCAGCAGCGCATCCCTTCGCAACGCCGTGCGCGAAACCGACATCGCCCCGCGCCACTTGGTCTACCCGCTCTTCGTCGTCCCCGGACAAAACGAGCGCCAGCCCATTGCGGCCATGCCCGGCTGCGAGCGCCTCTCCGTCGACCTGCTGCCCGAGGCCGCGCGCCACATCGCGAAGCAAGGCGTGTCCGGCGCAATGCTCTTCGGGGTGCCGAGCCGCAAGGACACCACCGGCGCTGTTGCCGCCGACCCAAACGGCCTCGTGCCGCGCGCCATCGACGCCATCAAGCAGGCCGTCCCCGAGCTCTTGGTGTGGACCGACGTGTGCCTGTGCGCCTACCTCGAACACGGTCACTGCGGCGTGCTGCGCGACCAGCGCATCGACAACGACGCCACCCTGCCGCGCCTAGCCGACATGTCCCTCACCTTTGCCCGCGCCGGTGCCGACATCATCGCCCCCTCGGACATGATGGACGGCCGCATCGCCGCCATCCGCGCGCGCCTCGACGCCGAAGGCTTTGCCGACCTGCCCCTGGTCTCCTATGCGGCCAAGTACGCGTCGGCCTTTTACGGTCCCTTTCGCGAGGCCGCCGGCAGCGCCCCGGCCTTTGGCGACCGCCGCACCTACCAGATGGACCCCGCCAACGCCCGCGAGGCCCTGCGCGAAGTGGCCGAGGACATCGCCGAAGGCGCCGACATGGTGCTGATCAAACCCGCCCTGAGCTACCTCGACATCATCCGCCGCGTGGCCGACCGCTGCGACGTGCCGGTGGTGGCGTACAATGTGTCGGGCGAGTACAGCATGCTCATGGCCGCCGCGCAAAACGGCTGGCTCGACGCCGACAACGCCGCCCGCGAGATGCTCACGTCCATCCGCCGCGCCGGTGCCGACATCGTCATTTCGTATTTCGCCAAAGACGCACAACGCCTTTTCCCAGGAGAGTAATTATGACCGACAACACCGCTGGCCCCTTGAGCCGCTCATTATTCGCCCGCGCGCAAACCCTAATGCCCGGCGGCGTCAACTCGCCGGTCCGCGCCTTTCGCGCCGTGGGCGGCACCCCCTTCTTCGTCGCCTCGGCCCAGGGCGCCCACCTCACCGACGTCGACGGCAACCGCTACATCGACTTCGTACAGTCCTGGGGCCCCATGATTTTGGGCCACGCCCCCGCGTGCGTCCGCGAGGCCATCTGCCGGGCCACCGAGACCGGCACCTCCTTTGGCGCGCCCCACGAAGGCGAAATCGCCCTGGCCGAAGAGGTGTCGCGCCGCATGCCCCACATCGAGATGCTGCGCCTGGTCAGCTCGGGCACCGAGGCCACGATGAGCGCCATCCGCCTGGCGCGCGGCGTCACCGGCAAAACCCACATCGTCAAGTTCGAGGGCTGCTACCACGGCCACGCCGACGCCTTCCTCATCCGCGCGGGCTCCGGGGCCGCCACCCTGAGCATCCCGGACTCCCCCGGTGTCACGCCGGGCACCGCCGCGGGCACCTGCCACGCCGACTACAACGACCTCGACTCCGTGGCGCGCTGTTTTGCCGAGACCGACGGCGACGTCGCAGCGGTCATCGTCGAACCCGTGGCGGGCAACATGGGCTGCGTACCGCCGGTGCCGGGCTTCCTCGAAGGCCTGCGCGCGCTCTGCACCGAGCACGGCGCCCTCCTCATCTTCGACGAAGTCATCACGGGCTTTCGCATCGCCAAGGGCGGCGCGGCCGAGCGCTACGGCGTCACCCCCGACCTCACCACCATCGGCAAAATCCTCGGTGGCGGCCTGCCCATGGGGGCCTACGGCGGCTCGCGCGACCTCATGCGGCACATGGCGCCCTCCGGAGCGGTCTACCAAGCCGGCACGCTCTCGGGGAATCCCCTGGCCACCGCCGCCGGGCTCGCCACGCTGCGCGCCATCGGCGACGACGACACCTTTTACGAACGCCTCGAGACCACCGGTGCCGCCCTCGAAGCCATTGTGTCCGAGACCGCCCAGGCCCACGGCATCCCCGTCGCCCTCAACCGCGTTGGCAGCATGCTGGGGCTCTTCTTGCGCCAAGGGCCCGTCCGCACCTGGCAAGACGTCCGCCAGAGCGACGCCGCGGGTTTCTCCGTGCTCTTCCGCGCGCTCCTGCAGGCCGGCGTCTACATCGCCCCGTCGCCCTTCGAGACCATCTTTGTCGGCAGCGCCCACGACGCCCCCATCCTCGACGCCACCCGCGCGGCCTTCGACCAGGCCTTCGCGGCGCTGGCCCGCACCCGAAAGGACCCGTGACATGACCCACACCACCGCCTCTTCGCAGCCCTTGTTCCTCCGCGCCTGCTTTGGCAAGCCCGTCGAGCGCACCCCCTGCTGGCTCATGCGCCAAGCGGGACGCTACATGCCGGAGTACCGCGCCCTGCGCGCCGAGCACGGCTTCTGGACCCTGTGCCGCACCCCCGAGCTCGCCGCCCGCGTCACCCTGCAGCCCGTCAACCGCTTCCACACCGACGCCGCCATCCTGTTCAGCGACATCCTCGTGCTGCTGCCCGCCATGGGGCGAGAGGTCGACTTCGCGCCCGCGCCGGTCCTGGCCCATCCCGTGCGCTCCCGCACCGACATCGACAGCCTCGCCCTCCCCGACATGCCCGCGCAACTGGGCTACGTCGCCGAGGCCATTCGCCAGTGCCGCGCCCAGCTCCCCGCCACCGTGCCCCTCATCGGCTTCTCCGGCGCCCCGCTCACCCTGGCGGCCTACCTCGTCGAGGGCGGCGGCTCCCGCCACTTCGCGCACCTCAAGCAGCTTCTGCGCGACCACCCGGACGACGCCACGGCGCTCTTGTCGCACTTGGCGCAGGTCGTCGCCGCGTACCTAAAAATGCAAATCGACGCCGGCGCGCAGGCGGTGCAGCTCTTCGACACCTGGGCCGGCAGCCTGCCCCGCGACCTCATCCAGCGCTTCGTCATCCCCCACGTGACGCGCATCATTCAAGACATCCGCACCGAGGGCGTGCCCGTCATCTACTTCATGAAAGACGCCGCCCACGTCCACGACCTGCTGGCCGCCACTGGCGCCGACGTCATTTCCTGCGACGAGCGCACCCCCTTGTCCCAGGTGGCCCAGCGCATCGGAGCCGGACCCGCGCTGCAGGGCAACTTCGATCCCATCGCGCTCTTGGGCAGCCGCGAAACCATCACCGCCGAGGTACAGCGCATCGTCGACGACTTCCCCAAAGGCTTGGGCCACATCTTCAACCTGGGCCACGGCGTCGTGCCCGAGACCCCCGAAGAAAACGTGGCGCACCTGCTGGCCGAGGTGGCGCGCCTGTCCCGGCAAAAGTTCGCGGAGCCCCGCTGATGTCCCGTGCGGCTTCCTTCTCCCTGGACGACGTCACGCCGGCCCTGCTCGCGGCGCACGACAAGCCCGGGCCGCGCTACACCTCCTATCCCACGGCCCTGGCCTTTCACGAGGGCTTTCACGCCGCGCACCACCGCGCCTCCCTCGAACAACTGCCGCCCCAAACGCCCCTAGCCCTCTACGTGCACCTGCCCTTCTGCGCCCGGCGCTGCGACTTCTGCGGCTGCAACGCCCTGGTGGCCAACCAGCCCAAAACCTTCGCGCGCTACCACCGCTCGCTGTTGGCCGAGGCCCGCATGGTGGCCAACGCCCTGGGCCCCAACAAGCAACGCGTCCTGCAGCTCCACTTCGGCGGCGGCACCCCCACGCACCTGCCCCACGAGTTGCTCAGCGACCTGCTGCGCGAGCTCAACGACCTGTTCGACATCGACCCCCAAGGCGACATCTCCATCGAGGCCGCCCCGGAGACCACCGACGACGACCAACTGCACCGGCTGCGCGCCCTCGGCTTCAACCGCCTCAGCCTGGGCATCCAAGACTTCGACCCCCACGTGCTGGCCGCATCGGGACGCCCCGCCCGCCGCACCGACGTCGCCCAGCTCGTCGCCACGGCGCGCCACCTGCGCTTCGCCTCCATCAACTTCGACATGGTGTACGGGCTGCCCGCGCAAACGCCGTCGACCTTCGCGGCCACCCTCCAGCGCACCATCTCCCTGCAGCCGGACCGCATCGCCATGTACGGCTTCGCCTACGTGCCCTGGATGAAAAAAAACCAGCGCCGCATCGACGCCGCGCGCCTCCCCACCCGCGACGAGCGCTTCGGCTTTCTCGCCCAGGCCATTGTCGGCCTCACCCGCGCGGGCTACCACACCGTGGGAATGGACCACTTTGCGCTGCCCACCGACGACCTTTACCAGGCCGCGCAGCAGGGCACCCTCCACCGCAACTTCATGGGCTACACCGCGCACCGCACCCCGGTCCTCGTCGGCCTGGGGCTCTCGGCCATCAGCAGCACCGCGAGCACCTACGCCCAAAACCACAAGTCCCTGTCGCGCTACCACGCCGCCATTGAAAGCGGTGAGCTGCCCGTCGAGCGCGGCATCGCCCTCGAAAGCGACGACCTCGTGCGCCGCACCGTCATCACCGATCTGATGTGCCACTTCGCCGTGTCCTTCGCCGACATCGAAGCGCAGTTCGACATCGACTTCGCCCGCTACTTCGCCCCTGAGCTGCGCGCCCTCGACGCCGCGCGCCAGCAAACCGACCTGCCCCTCACCGCGCAAACCCCGCAGCGCCTGGAGGCCACTCCGGCGGGGCGCCTCTTCATCCGCAATGTCTGCATGCACTTCGACGCGCGCCTCCACAAAGACCGCACCGACGGCCCCGCTTACTCGAGGACTGTATGACGCGCGCGCACCGGGTCCTTATCGTCGGCGGCGGCTTCAGCGGCCTCGCCATCGCCTGGCACCTGCAGCGGCACTGCGGCCTGGCCCCTGCAGAACTCGCCGTGCTGGAGGCCACCGCGCGCACCGGCGGCAACATCGCCTCGCTGCACAAAGACGGCTGGGTGCTGGAGGCGGGCCCCAACGGCTTCCTCGACAACGCCCCGGCCACCTTGGCCCTCGTCGACGACCTGGGCCTCACCCACCAGTTGCTCCCCAGCAACCAGGCCTCCGCCAAGCGCTTCATCTGGCGGGCGGGCAAACTCCGCCGCATCAGCGCGCATCCCAGCGCCTTTCTCGCCAGCGGCATCTTGCCCCTGCCCGGTGCCCTGCGCGTGGCCCTGGAGCCCTTTGTCCCCGCCAAGCGCGACAACGCCCCCGAGAGCGTCTTCGACTTCGCCCGGCGCCGCATCGGTCGGCACGCCGCCGAACTCATGGTGGACGCCATGGTCTCCGGGGTGTTTGCCGGCAACGCCCGAGAGCTCGAACTCGCCTCGGCCTTCCCCAACATGGCCGCCATGGAGCGCCAGTACGGCGGGCTCTTCCGCGCCATGTGGGCCAAAAAGCGCGCGGCACGGCGCCAGCAAATAGCCCGCGCCAAAATCGGCGGCCCCGAGGGTCCCGCGGGCAAGCTCACCTCATTTCGCGAGGGCTTCGAAACCCTGCCCAAGGCCCTGGCCCTGCACCTCAACGACAGCATCGTCACGGGCGCCGACGTCACCGACCTCGCGCGCATCGACGGGCAATACCGCCTCACCACCAGCGACGGCCGGCACTGGCAGGCCCCCAGCGTCGTGCTCGCCTGTCCCGCACAGGCCGCCGCCCGCATCTCCGCAGCGCTCCACCCGGGCCTCAGCGCCGAACTCGACGCCATCCCCACCGCCCCCATCACCGTGGTGGCCCTGGCCTTTCGCGCGGCCGACCTCCCCGGCCTCCCCGACGGCTTCGGCTTCCTCGCCCCACGCCACCAAGGGCTGCGCATGCTCGGCTGTCTGTGGAGTTCCTCCATCTTCGCCCACCGGGCCCCGCCGGGCGGCGTGCTCCTACAAGCGATGTTCGGCGGCGCCCACTCCCCAGACCTTGCCCACCTCCCCAGCGACACCCTCGCAGCCTGGGCCCAAGAGGAGCTCGCCACCGCCATGCGCATCGCCCATCCCCCGCAGTGGACCCACGTCTTCCGGCACCCGCTGGGCATCGCCCAATACCCGTTGGGACACCGCGCGCGCATGAAGCGCATCCGCGCCACCTTAACGAGCGATCTGCCGGGGCTCCACATCGCGGGCAGCGCCTACGACGGCATCAGCGTCAACCACTGCGCCACCGAGGCGCCTAAAATTGCCCAAGCGGTCGCCCAAGAAATGCGGCGCCTCACCACCGAATCGAACTAACGAACCAAACCAACGAAGACAAAACTGAAGAAGACAACGCGCGCGCCCCGGAACACGCCCCAGGACGTGCCGAAGCGCGGAGCAGCGCGTGCGGATTATTTGCCGCGGGGGGTGGGCCGAACGAAGCGGCTCGGCAAGGTGGGCACGGAGTCGGCCTTGTGCGTCAGGGCGCCCACCGGGCAGTTGTCGACCATTTGGTCGATGCCCGTGTCGTCGATGTCGCCCAAGGGCCGCGCCATGGCGGGCTTGACGCGGGAGGCGATGCCGCGGTCGGTGAAGCCCATGGACGCCGTGTGGAGGAGCTCGTCGGCGGTGCGTACGCAGATGCCACACTGGATACACTTGTGCGCCTCGTACACCACCGCGTCGTGGGAGACGTCGCGGTCGAAGGTGCGCTTGACGCCGGTGTAGCGGTGTTGCTGGGCACCAAAGGCGCTGGCGTAGGTGCGCAGGCGGCACTCGTGGGCGTCGCGGCAACCGCACTCCATGCAGCGGCGGGCTTCGGCGCGGGCTTCTTCCACCGTGAACCCCACCTCCACCTCGTCGAAGGAGCGCGTGCGCGTCGCGGCGGACAGCTCGCCCATGGGCACCCGCGGGGTCGGCGCAAAGCCCTCGACAGACTTGCGGTCCACATCTTTGAGTTCGCCCATGAAGTGGTTGTACTTCACCACGTCGCCCACCACCTTCAGCCCGTTGAGGTACTGGTCGATGGCGATGGCCGCGCGTCGCCCCGCCCCCACCGCGGTTACGGCGATGTCGGCGCCGGTCACGCAGTCGCCGCCGGCAAAGACGCCGGGCAGGTTGGTTTCGCCCGTGTGCAAATCCGCGTCGATGGAGTCCCACCGCGTGAGGGTGAGGCCGGTTAACACCGAGGCGTCGACGTCTTGCCCGATGGCCGAGATCGCCACATCGACGACGCGCACGTGCTCGCTGTTGGGCTTGGGCACCGGGCGTCTGCGGCCCGAGGCGTCGGGTTCGCCCAGCTCCATGCGGATGCAGGTGACGTGGAGGCGACCGTCGGCGCCGCGCTCGATTTTCACCGGGGCCGCCAAGATGTCGATGTTGACGCCCTCCTCGTCGGCGGCGTCGATCTCAATGGCCAGCGCCGGCATCTCCGCCCGGGTGCGCCGGTAGAGAATCGAGACCTCTTTGGCCCCGCAGCGCAGCGCCGTGCGCGCCGCGTCGATGGCCGTGTTGCCGCCTCCCACCACCATGACGACGTCGCCGGTGCGGTGGGTTTCGTCGCGGGAGACCATCTCCAAAAATCCGATGCCCGACATGACGCCGTCGATGTCTTCGCCGTCCACCCGCATGGCCTTGGCCTTCTGCGCGCCCGTGGCCAAGAAGACCGCGTCGTACTGCTGCTGCAGCTCCGCGAGTTGCACGTCTTTCCCCATCCGCACGCCGTAGCGAAACGACGCCCCCAACTGGGCGATGGTGTCGGTCTCGCGCTCGATGACGTCGCGGGGCAGGCGGTAGCTCGGGATGCCGTAGCGCGTCATGCCGCCGGACTTCTCGTGCATGTCGTACACCGTGCATGCGTGTCCCAAAATTTGCAGGTAGTAGGCCGCGGTCAACCCCGCCGGACCCGCCCCCACAATGGCGACGCGCTTGCCCGTGTCCGGGGCGCACGCCGGAACATACTCGTCACCCGAGGCCGCGACCTGGTCGGCGGCAAAGCGCTTCAGGTGGCAGATGGCCAAGTCCTTCTCGACGAGCTGGCGGCGGCAGGCATCCTCGCAGGGCCGCGTGCAGACGCGCCCGAGGATCCCCGGCAGGGGCATGTTGTGGTGGATGAGCTCGTGGGCCGCGCGGTCGTCGCCCTGGGCGATGTGGTAGATGAAGCCCGGGATGTCGATGCCCGCGGGACAAGCCACCATGCAGGGCCCCAGGCAGTCGCCTTCGTGGTCGGAGAGCAGCAGCTCCACGCAGGTGCGCCGGGCTTGGTCGATGCGCTCACCCTCGGTGACAATCTCCATCCCATCGGCCAGCGCCGTGGAGCACGAGGGCACGAGGTTGGCCCGCCCCTTCACCTCCACCACGCAAACAAAGCACGACGAAAACGGCTTGAGTTCCTTGAGGTGGCAAAAGGTCGGGATGAACTTTCCGGCTTGTTTCGCGGCCGCGAGAATGGTGGTGCCTTTGGCAGCCTCCCGCGCGACCCCGTCCAATGTAAACTTGATTTTCTCCATCTTCATCCCTCGCTTATTTCACAATGACCGCGTCGAATTTGCAGACGTCGCGGCACACCCCGCAGCGGATGCACGCGTCTTGGTCGATGACGTGTTTTTGTTTTCGCGCCCCCTCGATGCAGTTCACGGGGCAGTCCTTTTTGCAGATGAGGCAGCCCGTGCAGTTGTCGGTGATCTCGTAGCTGCACAGGTTGCGGCACTTTCCGCTGCGGCAGTGCTTGGCGAAGATGTGCTCTTCGTATTCGTCGCGGAAGTAACGCAGCGTAGTGAGCACGGGGTTGGGCGCGCTCTGGCCCAGGCCGCACAGGCTGGTGTGCTTGACCTGGTGCGCCAAGTGTTCGAGGCGCTCGATGTCTTCGGGCACGCCCTCGCCCTCGCAGATGCGGGTTAAAATTTCGAGCATGCGCGTGGTCCCGACGCGGCAGAAGGTGCATTTGCCGCAGGACTCGAGCTGCGTGAAGTTGAGGAAGTAGCGCGCCACGTCGACCATGCAGGTCGTGTCGTCCATCACCACCATGCCGCCGGAGCCCATGATGGCGCCGGTGCGCGTCACCTCGTCATAGTCGATGCGCAGGTCGAACATGTGCGCGGGGATGCAGCCCCCGGAGGGCCCGCCCAACTGCACGGCCTTCACCGGGCGCCCCGAGTTGGTGCCGCCGCCGATCTCGTGGATGATCTCGTGGAGCGTAATCCCCATGGGCACCTCCACCAGGCCGCCGTGTTTGATCTTCCCCGCCAGCGCGAACACCTTGGTGCCCTTGGACTTCTCGGTGCCCAGCGCGCCAAAGGCCGCCGCGCCGTTGCGGACAATCCACGGGATGTTGGACCAAGTTTCGACGTTGTTAATGGTGGTGGGCTTGCCGAACAGCCCCGCCTCCGCGGGAAAGGGCGGACGGCTCCGCGGCATCCCCCGCTGCCCCTCAATCGACGCGATGAGGGCGGTCTCCTCGCCGCAGACAAAGGCCCCGGCCCCTTCTTTGACATGCACGCGAAACGAGAAGTCGGTGCCCAGAATGCCCTGCCCCAGGTAGCCCCGCTCTTCGGCCTGGGCAATGGCCCGCTCCAGGCGCGCAATGGCCATGGGATACTCGGCGCGGCAGTAGATGTACGCCTCGTCGGCGCCCACGGCAAAGGCCCCGATGGCCATCCCCTCCAGCACCAGGTGCGGGTCGCTCTCCAGGGTTGTGCGGTCCATGAACGCCCCGGGGTCGCCCTCGTCGGCGTTGCAGATCACGTAGTTTTTGTCGCCCCGGTTGTTGCGGGCGAAGCGCCACTTGAGGCCCGTCGAGAACCCCGCGCCCCCGCGCCCCCGCAGCCCCGAGTTTTGCACCTCTTCGATGAGGGCCTCGGGATCGTTTTGCGCCAGCACTTTCTCGAGCGCCTGGTACCCCTCGCGGGCGATGTAGTCATTGATGTCGTCGGGGTTCACGTGGCCGCAGTTGCCCAGCACGATGCGCTGCTGCTTGTCCATCAGGTCGTGCTCGGCGCCCTCGCGGAAGTTGGCGATCCACGGTTGGCGCGGCTGCCCCCCCGCCACGTGGTCGGCGAGGATGCGCTCCATGCGCCGCGGCGTGACGCGGGTGTACACGTGGGCCGTGCCGTCGGGGTCGATCACCTTGACCTGGGGCTCGCAGTAGCACATGCCCAAGCAGCCCATGACGCTCACCCGGGCGTCGAGGCCGTCCGCCGCCACGCGGTTCTCAATGAGGTGCAGCACGTCCTGCGCCCCAGCGGCGATGTTGCAGGTGCTCATGCCGATAATGATTTGGGTCTGGGCGGTCATTTTGCGTCCTTTCGCTCTTCGAGTTCGTCGACGATGGCCGCGGCCTTGCGCCGGTCCAGGCTGCCAAAGGTGCGCTCTCCCACCATCACCACCGGGGCCAGCGAGCAGCAGCCCACACAGGCGACGGCCTCCAGCGTGTACTTCATGTCCGGGGTGTTTTCGCCGTTGCGAATCCCCAGCCGCGTCTCCAGCGACTCGGTGAGGCCCTCGGCCCCGCCCACGTGACAGGCCGTGCCGTGGCACACCTTGATGATCTGCTCGCCCACCGGCGCCAGGCGAAACTGCGCGTAAAACGTGGCCACGCCGTAGAGCTGGCTCTCGGTCATATCGGTGGTGGCGGCGATGCGTTCAATCGCCTCCAGCGGAATGTAGCGAAACGCCTCCTGTACCTCTTGCAGCACGGGGATGGTCAAGTTGGCGTCGGTGCCCACGCGGGCGACAATGGCGTCGACTTGTGTCAAATCTATGTTCATGTCGGCTCCTTAGAATGGATTGATAAAACAAAACAGCAGAAGCTGCTTCGGATGGATTTCCCGGCCGCATATTTGACCAAAGCGCCGACGAATTCAATCCTGAATACCGCCACCCCCTTGCGCAAAGTGCGGGTTGTGTCCCATAGTTCGCCCTCTATGCAACAAAACCGCTTGGCGCCACGGCGCGCGAAAGGAGACCAACCATGCGCTTAAAACCAATCTTAGTGGGCCTGTGTTCCGCTCTGTTCTCGCTGGGCCTGCTGGCGTGCGCCCAGAGCCCCGGCGACGGTGACGGCAGCGACGGCAATCACGGCTTCAACGGCTACGGCAACAACGACCCCTACGCCGACGCCGATCTCGACTGGCGACAGGCCAACCTCACCTGGTTCGAGTCCTACCCAGATCCCGGCAGCGACGAATGCATCAACTACAACGGCTGCACCTGGGCCGGGCACTTCGCCTACTTCTACGGCGAGAAACAAAGCGAATCCTGGGTGGCCAACACCCACATCGCCGCCGTCCACCAGCAAGACTTCGACAAATACCGCGGCAAAATCCTGCGCATCCGCCAAAACGGCAACCAAATCGACGCCAAAGTCTACGACCTCTGCGCCGACCGCGATTGCAACGGCTGCTGCACCCGCAACAGCGCCCAAACCGGCTTCTTAATCGATCTCGAACTCCACACCTATCACAAGCTCGACGGCCGCAACGGCGTGGTGGAGTGGGCCTGCCTCGACTGCGACTGAGCCTCTCGCCCCCAGCGCGACGGCGTTACTTCTCGCCCGCCTCGCGCGACGCAAACGGACCACTCCGCGACTGGGACGCCGCCTCTAGCAGCAGCAGCTTCACCTTGTCCTTGGTGCGCAAAATCAAATCTTTCTTGAACTCGTAGGGGATGAAGGCCGACTTGATGCCGGACATGACGAGCCCCATGACGTCCACGGGGTGAAGCTCGAAGTGTCGGTGCGCCAGCAGGTACTCGCGGGTCATGCAGGTGTCGGTGATTAGGCGGTTGTCGGTGTTCAGCGTCACGCGCAGGCCCAGGTCCATGTAGAAGCGAAACGGGTGCGCCTCAAAGGCAGACACCGCGCCGGTCTGGACATTGCTCGACAGGCAGATCTCCAGCGGGATGCGGTGGTCGTTGACGTAGTTGAGCAGGTCGCCGTTTTCGCGCAGCCGCGTGCCGTGCCCGATGCGGTGGGCGCCGCAGTAGTGCAGGGCCTGGTGAATGCTGTTGGGACCGTAGGCCTCCCCCGCGTGGATGGTCACGTTGACGTTGTTGGTCAAGATCAGCGTGAAGGCGTCCACGTGGTCCCGCGCCGGATTGTTGTACTCCGCGCCCGCCAGATCAAAGCCCACCACCCCGCGGTTCTTAAACGCCACCGCCAGCTCCGCCAGGCGCAGGCTCACCGACGGCGAGATGTTGCGGATGCCGCAGACAATCACCCCGCTCTCGATGCCGAAGTCGCGCCGCGCGTCGCGCAGCCCCTCGAGCACCGCCTCCATAATCCCCGAGAGCGAGAGCTTCTTCTGCGTGTGGAGAATCGGCGAGTAGCGCACCTCCATGTACTCGATGTTCTCGGCGGCGGCGTCCTCGGCCAGCTCGTAGGCCGTGCGGTACAGCGACTCGTAGGTCTGCATCACCAGCAGCGTCGTGTCGAAGCCCTTGAGGTAGTCCACCAGCGACGGGTGGATGCGCCCCGGCCCGATGAGCTCGCGCAGCCCGTCCACATCGCTCACCCCCAGGTCGATGCCGTCCTGCTCGGCCAAGTCCATAATCGTCTCGAGGCGCAAAGAGCCGTCTAAGTGCACGTGCAAGTCCACCTTGGGCAGGCGGTGGAAGAACGCCTCGTCAAAGGGCACCGAGATGTGGGTGATGTCGTCGTACTTAACGCCGTCGAGGGTTACGTCATTTTTCTTCATCATCTGTGGCTACCTCCTGCTCCTGTTTGGCGATCTCCAAGGTGGCGATGCCCAGCTCCTGCAGTTGTGCGGCGCTGCTGGGCGAGGGCGCGTCGGTCATGAGACACGCAGCGCGCGTGGTCTTGGGAAAGGCGATGACGTCGCGGATGGACTCGGCGCCGGTCAAAATCGCGACCAGCCGGTCGAAGCCCAGGGCCAGTCCCCCGTGGGGCGGCGCGCCAAACGACAGCGCGTCCAGCAAGAAGCCGAACTTGCTCTTGGCTTCGTCGTCGCCGATGCCCAGGGCGCGAAACACGCGGGCCTGCACGTCCATGTCGTGGATACGCACCGATCCGCCGCCTATTTCCTGACCGTTGAGCACGATGTCGTAGGCCCTCGCCCGCACCCCCAGCGGGTCGGATTCGAGCTTCGGCAAGTCCTCCGGATGCGGCGCGGTAAAGGGGTGGTGCATGGCCGCGAGCTTGCCGGTCTCGCTGTCGCGCTCGAACATGGGAAAGTCCGTCACCCACACGAAGCCAAAGGCGTCCTCGGGGATGAGATTGAGCTGCTGGGCCACCCGCACCCGCACCCGCCCCGCCGCCGTGCGCGCCACCGACACATCCGCGTCCGCCACAAAGAGCACCAGGTCGCCGTCGGACACCGCCTGGGCCGCCAGCACATCGGCCAGCGCCCCGGTGAGGAACTTGGCGATGCCCCCGCTCCACGCGCCGTTCTCGCGCTTGGCAAAGGCCAGCCCCTTGGCGCCGTAGGTTTTGACAAACGCCGTCAGCCCGTCGATGTCCTTGCGCGACAGCGCCGCGCCCCCCGGCACCACCAGCCCCGTCACGAGCCCCCCCTGGCCTGCCGCGTCGGCGAACACCTGAAACGCCGCGCCCACCGAAGCCTCCGTAGCGTCGAAGAGCTCCAGCCCAAAGCGCACGTCGGGGTTGTCCACGCCGTAGCGCGACATGGCCTCGTGCCAGGTAATGGCGGGGATGGGGTCGGGGACGTCGACGCCCTTGAGGGTTTGAAACAGGGACCGCAGCATGCCGCTGGTCACGTCCATTACGTCCGCCGGCGTCACAAAGCTCATCTCCATGTCGATCTGCGTGAACTCGGGCTGCCGGTCGGCGCGCAGGTCCTCGTCGCGAAAGCAGCGGCAAATTTGGTAGTAGCGCTCAAAGCCCGCCACCTGCAGCAACTGCTTGAAGATTTGCGGCGACTGGGGCAGCGCGAAAAAGTGCCCCTTGTTGACCCGCGACGGCACGAGGTAGTCCCGGGCGCCCTCCGGGGTCGACTTGGTGAGAATGGGCGTCTCCAGTTCCACGAAATCTTGGGCGTCCAAGAAGGCGCGAATCGCGCGGGCGGCCTGGGCGCGCAGCAACAAGGCGCGCTGCAGCGGCGGGCGGCGCAGGTCCAAGAAGCGGTACTTGAGGCGCGTGGTCTCGTTGGCGTCCACGGTCTCGGCGATGGGAAAGGGCATCGGGGCGCTGCGGTTGAGCAGCTCAGCCTCAACGACCCGCACCTCGATCTCGCCGGTGGGCATGTGGCGGTTGGGGGTGCCCGAACGCAGACGCACCGCGCCGCGCACCGCCACCACGTACTCCAGGCGCAGCGTCTTGCCCACCTCCAGGGCCGCCCCGTCTTCGGGGTCGAACACCAGTTGGCAAATGCCCGTGCGGTCGCGCAGGTCGACGAACAGCGTGCCGCCCAAGTCGCGCACCGCGTTGACCCAGCCCATCAAAACAACTTCTACATCGGCGTCCTTTGCGCGCAGCGTGCCGGCACCGTGGCTCTTTTTTTGCGTTTCCATCAATCGGCTCAAAGCAATTCTCCTGTGGTCGTGTGGTCGGTCATCCCGCGGTTGTTCGTTGTCCAAACGGCGCGCGTTGGCGGCACCTTTGTGTTTCATCCGATTAGTCAATATCTGCGGTCATTTGACAATTGTCATCTTTTTCATCCCAAATCACTCTAAGAGCCTCGTTAGTAGCGCCTCGTATAATAGCTGGTAGCGCCAGCATCCTGCTGGCGAATCACTCTGATCGCCTTTCGTCTTCCCCGCGGCATCCCACCGGTCCCACGGGTCCCACTGGTCCTACTTTTCCCCGC